>NZ_JBMERD010000008.1:0-158574 GCF_048820935.1 Orrella sp. 11846 | reverse complement strand
TATTCACTCCTGGACCAATGGGCGTTGTGCCCGGTAGGTCAGTCACCTCGATGGTGATGCTATTGCCCGCCTGAATATCCTCAAACTTCTGACCAGACTCAGCAGTCGCAACTTCAAAGATGTTATCAACCGAGACCGTCTCACTCCAGTCGCCCACATAAAGGTCATCACTGTCTGTAACCACATGCGCCACAGAACCGCTCGTTGCACCAGCATCCAGCGTAATCACTTCGCCATTGCTCAGCGTGATCGTCAAACCGCCATGATCCACCACAGGCAGACCATCGTCGTTGCGCAACGTCACTGTGTACGTCACTGTCTCGCCTTCTTCTGGCGCAGCATTGTCCACCGTCACATCCACAAACACCGTGTCGGTCGTATCCGCAACCTTTACGACTGACTTGTCACTCGCGTTAAGGTTCTCAAAATTGTGCGCACCCGCATCCGTGACCGTCACCTCATAGGTGTCGGCATCCACAAACACGTCATCGCTTTGCACCTCAAACGGTGCTGTGGTGGCTTCGGTTGCGCCTGCCACAAAGCTCAAGGTTGAACCGTTGCTCAGGGTCACCGTAAAGTCTGTACCCGCAGCATGACTCAATGTCCCCGTAATCGTGCCCGTCTCACCCTCTTTGGCTTCAATGTCGCTCAGCGTCAGTGTCACTTCGATATTTTTCACTTCGACCGTCAGAGTCGATGAGGCCAAATCACCATCACTATCTTTTACTGTGTAAACGAACGTATCCGCAGCGCCAAGGGGGGCATCTTTCACTGTCGATTCATACTGATAGCTACCATCAGCATTTAGAATCAAATTACCGTATTTGCCGGTAATTACACTACCTACTGTGCCTGCTGGACTGTCTGTATGTGTACCCTGGTCATCACCTGCAACAACACCAACGACAGCACCACTTGCTGCCCACTGATCTGCACCTGCAGAATCATTTTTTAGGACACCGTTTTCAGCATCTACGACAACCGACTCAAGGTGATTGACTGTCTGCTCATCACTTTCCGCCACAGGCACCGAATCTTGAACTGTCACATGGATGACAGAATTAGAAGTTGCACCGTGTGGATCCGTGACGGTCACACCCACATTCAAACCCAACAGGTTTTGACCATCACCATCGGCATGATCCACCGGACCCTGCAAAGTCACGCTGTACTGACCATCATTGCCTATCGTAACGGTGATCACATCTTCACCACCTGCCGTGCCAACAAGGGTCTGACCATCCTCAGACAGATCCCACACCACCGGTGCGCCATTAGATGTAATTTCATCATCTGCAGGCTTAAATAAACTTAGTGTCAATTCTTCATTCGTATTGTCTGGATCAACAACCGAGATCGTGCCAGTGAACGTACTCTCGGCGCCTTCGCTCTCCAGATCAGACTCAGTCACAAACGCATAACCTGCAGCGGTCGTAGGCGCACCAGGCGCAACAGAGTCCTCAGGATCCACAGGTGTTTCTGGACCCGGTCTGTCAACCTCTTCAAACACGGGCGCATCATTTACACCGTTAACTGTAATCGTCAATGTGGCTGTCGATGTATCACCATCAGCATCCGTGATGGTGTATTCAAATGTTTCCGTCAGTTTGTCACCGGCGTTCAACGCCTTAACAGTTTCTAGTTCGTTATTAAGCTTGTAGCTCCAGCTACCATCCGGGTTAACTGTCAACTCACCATACTGAGCTGCTGTATCTGCAAATTCGATTATGTATTCGTCAGCACCTGGTTGATCGTTATCCAGCACATTGCCTGTAATAGGATCAGTTGCGCCTTCCTCAATGGTGGCGCTATCATCCTCAGCCAAAGGCTCGGTATCCAGAATCTGAACACCCAATACTCCTTCAGCTGTCTGATCTTGTTGATCAACCACGACAACTGTGACGTCATCGTGGACGCTATCTTTACCTGCTGAGTGGTCTTGTGGACCATCCACGATATATTCGTATGTCACTGAGCCTGTATTTGGATCGAATCCAGTAATTGTCAGCTCACCTTTACCAGTGAGAATTGTGATAGAACCCCCACTTTGGGTTTCCAGCAATTCGGTTTCAGTCACACTCTGCCCATTAACGACCAGCGTTTTAAGGCCACCAGGTGTAGACACAGCGAACGAACCGCCAACAGGTGCAGTTGCATCTTCTCGAATGCTCAGATGACCTGCACTGACACCATTAAAATCAGTGATAACAAGGCTTGGGGGCAACGCATCAACAGCATCTGCACCTGCGCCTTCGTAACCGCCCAAACGAATTTCTTCTGGTCGTGGCAACAGTGGACGCGGATACTCCAATCCCATAGGTATTGTCGTTTCAATAATACTGACCACACGAACAAAACCACTACCACCACCATCCGCACCGCCAGCAGTCGCGTTCACGGCAGCTGTTGGTTCTAGATCTGCAAATGGATCTCTGCCATCTAGCAAAGCGGATAGCACGGAATCCGCCTCTGTGTCTGTTAGCGGAGCCACTGCCTCAGTCGTTGCATCAACATTCGGCTGCAACACTTCCGGGCTGAAACGTACTTCACGGCCACCACCAAACGCTAGCAGCTCACTGCCTTCAGGCTGCAATTGCACTGAAGCACCTTCGGCAGTAACAACCACCGCATTAATCGGCACTTCCATGCCTTCACGCAAGACCGTCAGCGAACCCTGCTCATCACGAATCCATGCCTGACCTTTCACTTGAGTCACAACAGATGCATTAGCCATTTTCTATCTCTCTATAATCGCTCGCGCTTTGTTTAAATATTTAGCATGCGCGCACGTGTAGTAATTTTTAGTTACACAAAGTATAGAAAGATTTGATCTCACTGCCTATTGTCGTCAACGACAATATTGCAAGCATTTGTCGTCTAATGGCCGAATGAGTAAAAATCAGAGATAGTAAAATATTATTTAGCCTTACAAAGTGCATTAAGGCACAAGGTCAATGTAGAGATTTGGGGCTTCTATGACTGTCAGCTAAGGACAGCGCACATTCTAGGTGACATAGGCCAAGCCATCTATTTTTCTGTTCTGCTATTTTGTTTTTCTGACACTAAACTTTATTTTTTGTTTACGTTTTTAATGTCACTAAGCGCCTAGATATACTTTGCGCACTTCATCATTGACCAACAGTTCTTGAGCCGGTCCTTGCATACGAATCACACCAGACTCCATCACATAGCCATAATCTGCCAGACGTAAAGCCAGTTGCGCGTTTTGTTCGACAAGTAAGACAGAAACCCCTGTCTCGGAGATGCGTTTCACGATCTTCCCAATTTCTACGATGAGTTTTGGTGCGAGCCCCAACGTCGGTTCATCCAGAATCAACAGCTTAGGCTCCATCATCAATGCACGACCGATGGCAACCATTTGCTGCTCACCGCCCGACATCGTGGAAACGCGCTGATGCAATCTCTCCCGAACCCGTGGGAATAGCTGCATCACTTTTTCCGCTTGCTCGCGAATCTTTGCATAGTTCGGCAACACAAAACCGCCCATGCGTAAGTTTTCATAGACGGTCATTTCTGGGAATAAACGTCTGCCCTCGGGTGAGATAGCCATTCCCTTGCGGGCCGCCTCATGCGACTTCATTTGCGAAACATCTTCACCATCAAAAAAGATGGTTCCGCGCAAAGCGCGCATCTGTCCCGAGACCACATTTAAAAGCGTCGTTTTGCCTGCTCCGTTCGCACCAAGCACTGTCACGACCTGACCTTGCGGCACATCGATCGATACATTCTCCAGCACTAATCCACTGCCGTAACTGGCATCGAGATCTCTGACCTCAAGCAAATTCATACGTTGCCCCCAGATACGCTTCCACAACCTCAGGATTATTGCGCACGTTGTCTGGCTTATCGAGCGCAATCACCGTGCCTGCACTGAGTACCAGAATGCGATCACAAATCCCCATAATCAGCTTCATGTCGTGTTCAACAATTAAAACTGTAATACCCAATTCCGATCGCAAACGACCAATCAACTCGGCCATTTCAATTTTTTCTGATGGGTTTAAACCTGCTGCAGGCTCATCCATCAGCAAGACCTTGGGTGAAGTTACCAGCGCCATGGCCACATTCAGGACCTTTTGTTTACCGTAAGGCAACGCGCCAGCCTGATGCTCTGCGTCTTCAGTCAAACCGACAAACTCGAGCGCACGGGCAATCTGTGCTTTCTCATCGGAACGGTCACTAAAAAGCGTCTTCACAAAATTAAATGGATGGCGACATTTCGGTAAATACCAGGCTTTAGCCACGTTTTCCCAAACAGTATCTTCTGTGAAGAGAACGGGAGATTGAAATGTGCGCGACAAACCCATCTGCGCAATCGAAGCGACGGATTTTGTAGTGATCTCCACGCCTTCCAGCCACACCCGACCGCTGCTAGGCGGAAAAAGTCCCGCGACCAAATTAAACATCGTGGTTTTACCTGCACCGTTCGGGCCAATAATGCCAAAAATCTCACCCGCATTCGCTTCAAATGTGACGTCATTAACTGCCAACAATCCACCAAAGCGACGTGTCAATCCTTCTGTTTTAATCATGACGACTTACCTACCCGCTTGCGGATTCGTTCTACGACACCCAAGATCCCCGTTGGCGCAAAGAGCAGAATCACCGCCAAAATCACCGCAAATGTCAGCAACTGATATTCTTGCATGTCTCGCAATATCTCAGGCAGTGGTTGCATCACAATCGCCCCAATCAAGGCGCCGATTGGGCTACCAATTCCACCCACCACATTCATCACGATCGCATCCATCGTGATATGGAAACTAAACGGTGCGGGTGACAAGAAGCGAATGTAATGGGCATACAGGCTACCTGCTAGACCTGCAAAAAAACCACTAATCACAAAGATCCAGATACGCCATGACAGAGTGCGCACACCGAGCGACTGACCGAGCTCATCATTGGTGCGCAAGCAAGCGGTTATGCGACCTAATAAGCCTCGGTTAAAGAACAAAGACAAAAACAGCACCACACACAGGGCAATAAACGCCACGATGTAGAAGGTCGACGAACTTTTAATAACCCACGATCCAAACGCCAATCGCTTGATGCCATATAAGCCGCTATTACCACCAGTCAGACTAACCCATTCTTGTAGAGTCATATTCACGATTTGCGAAAACGCAAACGTCAACAACACAAAATAAACACCACGAATCTTTAAGACCAACGGCGCAATCACAAGCGCCATGAGTGCTGCAGCACCTGCTCCAATAAAAATCGTCAGGCTGGTGGGCAACCCTAAACGCAACGACAATAGCGCAGAGGTATAGGCTCCAACTGCCATAAAAGCAACTTGCGCAAAAGACAACTGACCAGTCAGCAGAATCAGATTGATGGAGATCGCCACAATCCCCATCAAGCAAACCATCACAGCGATGTGATAAACATAATCAGCGTCCACTAGAATCGGAATGGCACCGACAACCAAGAGTCCAATTAAAACTGCGAGCGCTCTCATACCGCCTTCCCTAGCAAGCCCTGAGGCTTATAAAGAAGCAACACCACCACAAAGGTAAAGGATAAAATCATGGCGATATTCTGCGAATAGAAGGTGGCAAATCCCGACTCCAACAATCCTAATAGCAAGCCACCAATCGCTGCTCCTGGAATAGAGCCCAGCCCACCAATAATCACCACAATAAAAGCTTTCAACATGGGGATCTCGCCCATATACGGTCCGATGTCATAAATCGGCGCCATCAATGCACCCGCCAAAGCAGCCAATCCAGCACCCAGCGTAAATGCCAGTGCCTGCGTGCGTCGAGTCGGAATCCCCATCATGGCCGCGGTCCGATGATCTTGCGCAACCGCATGAATCGACAGACCCGTCTGGGTTCTTTGCATAAACCAATAAAAAGCAATCAAGATCACAACTGCAATGGCGCCTACAAGCGCACGATCTTTTGCAATCGCCACACCGCCAATCATCCAGGCCCCTTTGAGCAATCTCGGCACAGTCACTTCTTGCGGACCAAACAACAGTAATGCCGCGGACTGCAGCGCAATGCCGATCGCCAATGCCATGATCATGCCCTGCAATTCCATGCCATGTAATGGCCTGAAAAGCAGTTTTTCAAGTAAAAACCCGAACAGCACCACCAATCCGACTGCAATCACGATCGCCACAAAAAACGGCAATTCCAGCAACACCACCATGGTGTAAACAAGAAAAGCACCGACCATGTAGAACTCGCCATGCGCAAAGTTCACCAAACGCATAATGCCAAAGATCAGCGTAAATCCAGTCGCCATCAAGACGTAGGTGGCACCACTGAACAACCCATTCACAAGGATTTGTCCAAATAGCTGCATGGACATAGCGAATCTCCTACAAAACCGCCAAAGGACGGACAGGCGAAGCAGTGGCACCCTGCAGATTCAGTGGCAACATCATCAGTGTGAATGTTGTGGCACCACTGACTGCCAGCGCATCTGTATTCAGATTCTCAATCAAGTAAACCCCGTTATCCACCAAAGTATGAACATGAACGGGCATCACGATTTTCGGATCGACACCTGGCATCACTTCAACCGCCATGGTGTCAGCACCAATCGCCACTACACTCTTCTGGGTCAGATACTGCGCACCTTCGAGCGTCAATCCTGGGCAACGCGTTGCATAATCAGAGCGTCGGTCGCCATAAAACCGACCCCACCCCGTATGCAAGATCACCACATCGCCTTTTTTGATTTCAATCTGATTCGCTTGCACCACCTGATCCAAATCTTTGTCACTAATTGGTCGTCCACCTTCGAGGTAGTCTCCACCATCAAGCTTTGACACATCCAGTAAAACTGCACGTCCAATCATGGAAGGAATTTTGGCGGCATCGAGATCTCTCAATCCGAGATCACCCACGGTTTCATCAACACTTAAGCCACCATGCATGTACTCACCGCAGGAGAAATGACCCAGTGCATCGACATGCGTGCCCACGTGATAAGTTGTCGTGGCTAGCTCCACATTCACGCCCGGATCATTGGTGACGCCGTGTCTGCGCAAGATCGAACGCGTGCGATCCGATGTGGTCCATAAAGTCATCTGGTAAGCAGGTTGCGAACCCGGCATATGCGGAGAACGCGCACTCACCGGCTGACTCAGATCAAAAACGGTCGCATCGTCCGGAATCAACGATGTGTTGAGATGCACAGACATAGTCAAACTCACTTGCGTTTCGATTTCAGTGACTGCACGTAATCGGCACCCACTTGCTTACATTCGGCATCATCACGCACAAAGAAACCGTGGAACATATCGGTTGGTGCAGGCGGCAGTAAGTCTTGGTTCGCACGCTCCAATGTCGCAACGGTCGCCATCAGCAATGCTTCCGGACGTTTACCCAACGCATCGGTGATCTCTTTAACACGAGCTGGTAATGCCTCTTGAGACAAGACTTCCGTCACTAAACGACCCGCATCCGCATGCTGTACAGGCAAGACGGTGCAATTCAAAATCATGTCCGCAGTGCGCACAGGGCCCAATTCACGTGTCAGCAAAGACGCTCCGCCCAACAAGAATGGAATCCCAAAATTCACTTCAGGCAAACTGAACTTGGTGTTGTCAGCGGCGTAACGCATGTGACATTGCAATGCCAGAGCCATTCCGGCACCAATCACGTGACCGTGTAACTGAGCCACACGAACAACGGGTGCGCGACCAATCAGCTCTAAAACCGAACTCAACCGTTGCGCATCCACCATACGTTCCCGAGGCGAATTCATCGAGCGCTGTGTGGTGACATCGTATCCTGCACAAAAAGCACGCCCTGCGCCTTTAAAAACCATGACTTTAATGCCAGGGTGCCAACCCAGTGTGGTGACAACGTCACGAAGCTCAGCCGCCATCTCAAAACTAATGGCGTTCAATTGCTCTGGACGATTCAGGGTCACCGTCGCGACACTGCCTTGAACCGACACTTCTAAGGCGGTCAGTCTGTCAAACTGGGGAATGGTTGTGCTTGTACTCATAAATCCTCGCTGCTTTGATTAAATTCAAGACAAAATGCTATCCAGACCAACGATCTGGCGTATTGATTGATCAGAGACGGCTCATGAGCAGTTTCTGTCGTCTGATTATTATTGATTCTCGGTCTTGCCTTGAATCACCGGCACCCCGTCTTTCACCACGGCGATATAGTTCACAGTATTAATCTGCTGTGGGACACCGATGCTTTTTTCACCACCTAGGATCAGATCATCACCCTGTAATGCTTTCACAGGGAAGGTTTCAGGCATGGCTTTCAGAACCTTATCCACATCGTTTGCACCGCCCGCTTTCTGAATAGCATGCAGCAACACGTTTGGACCGTCGTAGTAAGGCACGATAATCATATTGGGCTGGTGATTATTTCTTTCTTTGTAGACAGCTTCCAGCTCTTTCCAGCCTTCGTTTTCTGGATCACCAAACATCATGGTGATCAAACCTTCGGCGTCTTCACCAGCCGTCTTAATTACATGGTCAGGGCCAGAACCACCTGACATAAAGATCAGACCTTTAAAACCCATTTCGCGCGCTTGGCGAACAAACAAAGCAGCCGATCCTGGCGGGGTCACACCCAGCTCAATCAGATCAGGCTTATCACGCAACATTTTGGTGATAATGGCCTGAAAATCGTTGGTGGAACGTTCAAATAAAGTAGTATTCACCACCTCAAAGCCATTGTCAGCAAAAGCTTTCTCGTCCACCTTCATCACACCCCAACCGGTTTCATCGTTGGGGTTCATAATGGCCACTTTTTTCACATCATCGCCTACATGACCACGCAACCAGCTGATCATGGATGGGATGTAATCGGCTGGTGGTGAATAAATGCGCCACAGATAGGGATTGTCTTTATCCATCGGTTCCTGGGCATAGGCACCCGACAAAATCATGACTTTTTCTTCTTCAGCCATATCTCGCACGGCCACGGTACCGGCAGACGACAAGACCACAATGTATTTCACACCGTCAGACTTCACCAGTCGATTAAATGCGGCAACCGCTTCTGCAGCCTGATATTTATCGTCATACGCAAAAATCTCAACAGGATGCTTCTGGCCGTTAATTTCGATGCCACCATTGGCATTATGTTTTTCTGCGAGAATCTTCGCACCCTCTGCTGCGGCAATCCCCCAAGCCGAAGCAGCGCCTGTCATTGGTGCAATCACACCAATCTTGATCGATTCCTGAGCCATTGCAAGCCCAGCCGAGAGCATCAGAACAGATGCCAATACTGGTTTAACTAAAAATTTCATAATCACCCCCCTCCAGAGCAAACGAAATATATTGTTTTAAAGACCGGTAGATAACCGGTTAATCGCATCTGATCGCAAAACCTCTTTGCGAACTTTAGATCCGTTGGTGCCGTGCGCCATTGGAAACTCCTGCACTATCCACACATTGCGTGGCACTTTGTAACTGGCCAAGCCGGCACGCAAGATTGCTTGTATTGACGCCCCTGTTAAGTCTGAATCGGGCTCAAGCATCACGAATGCAGCAGCGTGGTTCTCACCCTGATGTCGTACTACTACAAAGTGCGCCTCGCGCACCCCCTCGATCGCATTCATGACATCTTCCACTTCTTCGGCATTCACCAGATATCCTGCTAATCGGTAGGCGTCACCCATGCGACCTTCATAGATTAGGGCGCCATCTGGCGTGATTTGAGCCATATCGCCCGTTTTAAAGTAACCGTCTTCAGTGATCGCCTCTTGAGTGGCTTCTGGATTGTTGTAGTACCCCACAAAGTTTGCTGGCGTACGCACTTCTAGTGCACCTGAGTGATTCGGTGGCAAGAGTTCGCCTGTTTCAAGATCCCGTACTCGCATTTCAAACTCAGCACCCGCAATGGGGTAGCCACCTGGTGTCAAACGTACCTCGACATCCGGATCGTCATAAAAAGACGCCACATACCCGAGAATTTCACTCGATCCATACAAACTCCCCAATGGAAAGCCGAGCTTCAGCAGCTTGGGGCCGACCACACGCAAACTGGCATTAAAACTGGCAATGCCATAAAAATGCGCAAAACTCAGATCGCTGCCTTCAGGAATGTTTTCTGCGATTCGTATGTACAACTCTTCAGAGCCATACAAATGTGTAATCCGATGCTTTAACAAAAGCCGAGCCGCTTCTTGGCCTTCAAACGTTTCCATCAGAACCGTCTGACCACCTGCCATCAGATTTGTAAAAACACCCATCAAGCAAAAGACGCCGCACAAAGGCAGAGCCGCTAACAACCGAGTGTCATGGTCATATTTTTGTGAGGCAATGACTTTGCCCGCGTTGTAATGAAATGTGTGTGCACAATGCGCGACAAGTTTGGGGGCTTTAGTGGTGCCAGACGTGACAAAGAGGATCGATGGCGTTTGTGCATCATGCGCATCCGCTTCACCCAAAGCTGCCTGAGCCGACGTGGGTTCAAACCGACTGACGGTTATCTCTGGGAAATTCGGTAAGCTGGTATTGTCTGAAAAAATACTGATGTGCTTCAAAGAGGGCGTTTGTTCAAAGTCGACATCGGCCAAAATACTCAGAAAATCAATTTTCAGGAAGCTGGCTTCCATAATGAGCATTGTCGCACCCGACTGCCTCAGAACGTGCTGTACATCACCCGACTTATAACGGGTATTCACAGCTGCCAAGGTTCCACCCACTCTAGAAATCGCAAACAACAAGGCCAGCCAATCAACACGGTTGACCATCCACACGGCCACCACATCACTAGGCTTTACACCCTGCGCCCGTAACCAGCCGGCTGTTTCTAGGACGCGCTGATGAAACTCACCAAACGTTGTCGTACCGCCAGGGGCCTGAAAAGCAATCTCATCTCCACGATCAGACAGTTGATGCCGATAGAGATCGGCCAGAACAATAGTCATAACTTTGCTGCCAAAATGCTCATCTAGTTCAAGTTGATCATGCAAAAAACGGTCTTTTTATGCATTCAACTTTGTTTCTTATCGTCTCACTGTGAACTTCGGCGCGCCCATCGACAATTCGGGTTTTTACGCATTGGATTATTTGTGCGGACTTATTAAATGAATTTGCTCATCCCCATTCAATGTTCATGTAAGGCCGTCATAATTCGAGATTTCAATAAGGTTTTCATCGGGATCTCGGATATAGACTGAACGAATCGATCCTTGTGCGCCCGTTCGCACCACTGGTCCAAGCTCGATTTCTACACCAGCCTGCTCAAGCATCTTAATAACGGTTTCAATCGGTGTCTGCGCAATCAAACACAGATCTGCTGAGCCCGGTGTCGGCCGCTCCGCTTTGGGTTCAAATTCTTGTCCAACCTGGTGTAAATTGAATTTTTGATGCCCAAATTCCAAAGCCCGACGACCTTCGCCAAAAATCACCTCTTTGAAACCAAGAAGATCCCGATAAAAGGCGCACGTTCGCTCAATATCAGCAACAGTTAAAACCAAATGATCAATCCGATCTATCTGAATCATGAGTCTTTTTTCCTTCTAATAACAATCTAGTTTCGGGATTGTTGGTAAAAAACAGACAGTGGCGCAAATAATCAGGCCAATCGAACATCCAAACCGATCGCCTGTTTCATTCACTAACCGTCAATAAAAAGAGCGTATCACCACACATTCGGGCAATACGCTCCTTTTAAACAACCACTAGTCAAAGCACATCATGTCATATGAGACGTATGCGCTAAACAGGTTACTTACCAGCTCTCAAGAATTGGATCCATGCCAGCTGCTTTCAATGCATCTGCACGAGTTTTCATCCAATCTTTCGCAAAAGCTTCGTCACTATCGTGTGAACGACTATTCACATCTTTCCAAGCTGCTTCCAGAATTTCCTGACGCTTCACAACCGCATCCTGATTCTTCTGCAGGTCTTCATTCCACATGCCTTTTGCTTTGTAAACATTAATGGCGCCTTCATGCAGGGGCACAACCCATTCCAGACGCTGCTTATCCAATGCCCAACCATCGGCACCCGGTGCAGAATCCTTATACAAATCGAATGTATCGATCATGGCATTGGTGACTTTGGTCACCAAGGTGTTGTCGCGATCGGCATACGTCATCAAAATAGGATAAGGATAGGCAGATGAGTTCACAGGATCAGCATCACTCAAACCCGCTCCTTCTGTGGCGAGCAATGGGTAAAAGAATGGTCCAACGGTCAACGTGCGGGCCCAGCCTTCTTTATCATTGGGATCCATCACTGGATAAGTAATACCACGGTTCGATTTTTCCAATGCATACGCTTTACCAGCAATGGAAGAACCAAACACAGCGTCAGCCTGGTTGTTTACAATGCCATCCCATGCCGCACCGTATCCACCAAACTCGACTTTTTCCACATCATCCCAAGTCAATCCAGCAAATGCCAGTGTGGCCGTCATATTTTGGTTCAATGCGGGTGAACCAATAATCCAAGCCATGCGCTTGCCTTTCAGATCGGCCGGTGTCTTCACGCCAATATCACCTGCCGTCATCGCTGTGAGTGCGGCTTTACCAGCATTCAACATCAGGTTACGCACAGGCTGTGGACCCCACTGCTTGGCACCGAATTCGTACATACCTTCTTGTGCAAAGAACACGCCCCCCACGCCGTTCACAGAAAAGCTCACCTTGCCTTCACGCAAAGGCAGATTACGGGACACGTCATTTTTACCTGGCAGAACACGAATATTCACACCATATTTTTGCTTAAATGCATTACCGATCGCCACGGCTTGGTTGTAGCCTGCCGATCCAACGTCATAGGCACTCCATGCCAGAGTTGTGGGCAGTTCCAATGAGTTCTGCTGAGCCAGTGCCAGCGGTGAAAACATCAAACCAACTAACGACAATCCAGCCCATTTAAACGTTTGTTTCATCTTGTCTCCAGAAAAATTCAACTTGGCCCGTACGTGACGGTTTGGACCGTCTTTATTTCGAAACGGTCCAACTATTCTTTATATCAGGCAATCTCAGTAAAACCCATAACAAACCGACAAAACAAGGGTATATCCCCAATGATCAGCGTCTCTGGCCGACATCAGCCGTATCTGTACTGGACGAACTTGTCACTTAAACATCTTTGTGAACTGGTCATCATCGTCCGTCTTTTCTTCTTCTGACTTTGCATCATCTGAACCAAAGCCTCCAAATCCAGACCCATAACCACCAGTTCCATAACCGCCTGACCCATAAGACTCAGTCTGCCCAAAGTCCAGACTAATCTCATCCACATTCACCACCGGCCGATCCGCTTTATAGTGTGTGACCATACCTGGGAACATCAACACAAGAATCACCATCGCAATCTGAATCACAATAAATGGCACCGATCCCCAATAGATATCGCCAGTCGACACTTTGGGAATCATCTTGCGAGTGATCTTATCCAGATAGTCTTTCTTCGGCGCCACAGATCGCAAATAGAACAGTGCGAAACCAAATGGCGGATGCATAAAGGATGTTTGCATATTGACTGCGAGCAAAATGCCCAGCCAAATCATGTCAATGCCCAACTTCTCAGCCACAGGCGCAATCAACGGCACCACGATAAAAGCAAGCTCAAAGAAGTCCAAGAAAAAGGCTAGGCCAAAGGTCAACAAGCTGACCACAATCAAAAAGCCCATTTCGCCACCGGGCAAGCCAATCAGTAAACTTTCTACCCAGAGATCTCCATTGACGCCACGGAATGTCAAACTGAAAACCGATGATCCGATCAAAATAAACACCACAAAACAAGTCAATGTTGTGGTGGTATCCATCGCTTGGCGTAACAATTTAAAGTTCAACCTTTTTTTACTGATCGCCATGATGAGAGCACCTACAGCTCCCATGGCACCACCTTCCGTTGGTGTGGCAACCCCGATAAAAATCGTCCCCAACACCAGAAAGATCAAGGCAAGCGGTGGGATCATGACAAACGTGACACGTTCTGCCAACTGAGACAACCAGCCTAAGCGCAGAATTTTGTTGACGACAGCGATGATAAAAGCTGAGAACCCCCAAATCAGAATACTGGTCACAATGGTTTCATCGACGTGACCATCCCCATCTGGGAAAATCATCTGCACACCGGCAATCGAGATAATGGCCGCAATCACCATCAAAACCAACAATGAACGAGTGCCATGACTGCCATTCGGTTCAATAAATGCTCGGTGCTCAGGCGGAATCGCTGGTGCCGATTTAGGCCGCATCCACGCCATCACCATGACATAGAGAATGTATAACCCTGTGAGTGCGAAACCAGGTAAAAACGCCCCTTTATACATATCCCCGATTGAGCGCCCCAGCTGATCCGCCAGCACAATCAAAACCAACGAAGGCGGAATAATCTGGGACAAGGTGCCCGCAGCCGCAATCACCCCTGTTGCCAGTCGACGGTCATACCCATAGCGCAACATAATCGGTAACGAAATCAACCCCATCGAAATCACCGACGCAGACACCACACCTGTGGTTGCCGCCAACATGGCACCGACTAAAACGACCGCAATCGCCAGCCCACCGCGTAATGGCCCAAACAACTGACCGATAGTTTCAAGCAAATCCTCCGCCATCCCTGAGCGCTCAAGAATCAAGCCCATGAATGTAAAAAACGGGATTGCTAAAAGGGCATCATTGGACATCACGCCAAACACCCGCTGAGGCAAGGCCTGAAACAGTGCGGGTGACAATAAATCCAGATAGATTCCGACTAACCCAAACAAAATACCGTTCGCTGCCAGTGCAAAGGCCACTGGGAACCCGACCAGCAACAAAAGCACGAGGGTGATAAACATCACCGGAGCCATGTTGGCAATCAAAAACGCTTCCATGCTCAATGCTCCTTCAGAACGCCGGCTTCACGCGCTTGGGCTTCACGCGCGATTTCTTCGGCCAGTTCTTCTTCGGCGCTCTTACCTTGCGTCACATCACGCGGATCCGGAGCAATCCCCATCAACGCACCCACACACTTAATTAAATGTGACAAACCAGCCAGTAACAGCAATGCGAAACCAACCGGAATCATCAGTTTGGCAGGCCAGCGAATTAGTCCACCCGCATTACCCGATTGCTCCATACGCACAAAAGCATCCATAAAGAATGGCCAACCCAGCCACATAATCAGGGCGCAAGCTGGAAACAGAAAAAACACCACCCCAAAAATTTCTAACCAAAGCTGAGTGCGGCGAGAAAACCGGGATGCAAGCACATCAACACGGACATGTTCATTTTTAAGCAAGGTATAGCCCGCGGCGAGCATAAAAATGGCTCCAAACAGGTACCACTGAAGCTCAAGCCACGCATTGGAGCTGACATTAAAAATCTTACGCACTGTGGCATTGGTGGCACTGACGAGCACTGCGACCAAAATCAGCCAGGTCACAGCTTGACCAACACGTCGCGTCAACGCATCAATCAGTCTTGCCAAAGCAAGCAGCATTTGCATGTTGCGAATCACTCTATAGAAGCAGCCCCTGCGATTCGTCACTCAGCAGACGAACCGCAGAATAGGGGCGGGAAACTGGCCTGATCAGGCCAGACAGACAAACGACAATTACTTGACGACCGATGCCATGAACTGATCAAAACTGCCTTCTGCGATACGGAACCAGGGCACTTCCATCGCGAGGAACTTCATGTAGTTCTCATAGATTTCTTTGAATTCAGGATCTTTAGCGGAAAGCTCTGCGTAAGTCTCTTCAGCCGCTTTGTAGCAAGCATCCATCACTGGCTTAGAGAACATCCGCAGCTTGGCACCTTCACCAATAAGGCGTTTAAGTGCATTCGGATTTTCTGCATCAAACGTGGCCAGCATGGTTTCAGTGGCTGTTGCAGACGCTTGCGCAATAATGTCTTTGTAGTTTTGTGGCAAGCCTTCGTATTTATCTTTGTTCACATACAGTGAGACCTGCAATGAACCTTCCCACCAGCCGGGGAAGTAGTAATAAGGCGCAACGCGATGGAAACCCAGCTTCTCATCATCATAAGGCCCAATCCACTCGGCTGCATCAATCGTGCCTTTTTCGAGGGAAGGATAAATATCACCACCCGCAATTTGCTGAGGCACCACACCTAGCTTCATTAAGACAGCGCCAGCAAAGGCGGATGCACGGAATTTCAGACCTTTCAGATCCTCAACCGTTTTAACTTCTTTACGGAACCAGCCACCCATCTGGGCACCTGTGTTTCCACATGGGAAGTTCACAATATTGTATTTGGAATAGAGCTTGCGCATGAGCGTCATGCCGTCGCCTGCACGCATCCAAGCATTTATCTGCCGCGCGTTCATACCAAATGGCACCGCACCATCAAAGCACAGCGCTGGGTTTTTACCGTAGTAGTAATACGAAGCTGTGTGTCCACACTCAACGGTTCCGTTTTCAACACCATCAAGCACACCTAGTGCAGGCACCAGCTCACCGGCTGGATAGACACGAATCTTAAATTTGCCGCCTGTGGCTTCTGAAATATATTTAGCAACGTTTTCACCACCGTTGTAGATCGCCGTTGCACTGCGCGGGAAACTGGACGCCAAGTTCCATTGAATCGTAGGATTTTCCTGAGCAATCGCCGGTGCTGCAAAAGCTGCACCCCCAGCTGCCGCACCCAGAGCGGCTTTTTTGATAAAAGATCGACGTTGCATATGAGCCCCTTAAGAAATGAACGAACCTGTCGCAAAGCGAAAGAAAACAAATACAAACTTCAAGTCCTTTGCATCATGCGCTACTTTTCTTAGGGTTCACAATCAGTAAAAACGCTTAGTCCAATACGCTTTAGAGTCACAAAAACTCTAAAATCATCCAGCGAAGACCAGCATTCACAAAGGCTTTAACCTTTTCAACATTCCACCATCCACACGTTCTATAACCTCCAGACACGATCAATTTTTGTGTGTTTTCTTGAGCAAAATATGCGTAACCAACAAAAAAACCGGACTAGGCAAATCACACCCAATCCGGCCTAAGTGCTCACAACATCGAGCTTTAATTTATGCGTCTGTGGCAGCTTCCAGTGCGGCGGCCAACTGATACAGTTTGCCTTCCGTATACGGCAATCCCATCATCTGAATTCCGACCGGCAAAGCACCGACACGACCACCTGGTACAGAAATCGCTGGGAAACCCGTCAAGTTCGCAGGCACAGTCATACGCACAATGACACGCGCTTGATGCATAACACCCTGGACATCAATCTGGCGCTGATCAATGTCAAACGGCAGCACACACAAAGTCGGTGTGATCACCGCATCGAGTGATGCCATCACCTTTGCATGGGCTTCAATGATTTGATTCTTTGCCGCCAGCATTCGCACGTACTGACTGGCGTAAACACCTGCCCCTGACAGTATTCGAGTCAAGACTTCAGGATCAAAGTTTTCTGGCTGATTGACAACATGTTCACCCAGGACGGCATACGCATCGGACGCAAGAATCATCTGATTCGCAGCCATCAACTCATCCATCAAGGGCAGTTGAATCGGAACAATTTCAACACCCTGATCTTGCAAGACTTTGACATTTCTATCAAAAATCTTCTGAACCTCGGGCTCCATGATGTCAAAAAAATAATTTTCTGGCACCCCCACCTTCAAACCAGTTACCGCTTGCCCAATCAACGCACCAAAATCTTCTTCAGGTCGGCGCAAGGAATAGGGATCTTTTGGATCATGGGCTGCAAGCACATTCAGAAAAGTGGCGTTATCCGCGACCGTTTTTGTCATGGGCCCAATATGATCTTGCGTCCAACTCAAAGGGAAGACACCATATTTACTGACCGTCCCAAAAGTCGGCTTCATCCCCACAATGCCGCAACAAGAGGCAGGAATACGGATTGAACCACCGGTATCGGTTCCAATCGTTGCAAACGCCATATCAGCTGCAACAGCTGCGCCAGAACCAGAGCTCGAGCCACCTGTAATTTTGGACAAATCATGGGGGTTTCTGGCTGGATCTTCCAACGATCGGTCACCCATGGCACCGAACGCAAATTGGTGCATATTGAGCTTACCAATCAGGATTGCACCTGCCTGATCCAATCGATCCACCACCGTGGCATTACGCCCTGCCACATGATCTTTATAAATCGGAGACGCCATGGTGGTGGGTCCCTCAATCGTATCAATCATGTCTTTAATCGCAACGGGCACACCATGCAGTGGACCGCGCGATTGATTTTGTGCAATCTCTTGATCGGCTTGCTGCGCTTGGCGCAAAGCTGCTTCACGGAACAGGTGCACATACGCATTGATCTGTGAATCTTTTTCATCAATGCGCTGGAAAATCGCCTCGGTTGCCGCTTGCGAGGTGATCTCTCTGCTATGAATAGCTTTTGAGAGTTGCGTCAAGCTCAATGCACAAATGTTTTCGGGTGTATTACTCATCGCTCGCAACCTTCTGATTGACTGAAAAAACAGGTGCGGTCAACGCAATCCCGATCATTTGTTTGATCTTCTCGTCAGCTGCCTCATTTGCTGCAAATTGTGCTTTAAGTGCCTGCGTATCGGCCAACGCCAGGGCCCGTGCGAGCTTTTGTGCCCGATCATCGTTAAAGACGGTTTGATCCTGCATTTGTCTCCCCTTGATTTAATTTAATCAATACCCAGATAAGCTCTACGAACTTCTGGATTGTTTTCGAGGTCTTTTGGCAGACCTTCAATGGTGATACGCCCGTTTTCAATGATGTAGGCACGCTCCACATGTTTAAACGCTTCCTGAACGTGCTGCTCCACCACGACGACCGTCAGACCCTCATCTTTAATACTCTCGATTGCGTTAAAGATGACTGGCAACATGATGGGGGCCAACCCAGTCGATGGTTCATCCAAAAGCAACAACTTGGGTTTAAGCATCAAAGCACGCCCAAGTGCCACCATCTGCTGTTCACCACCACTCAATGAGCCCGCACTTTGCTTGTAACGCTCTTCAAGCTTTGGAAACAAACTGAGCACCCACTCCAATGTTTGTGCACGTTGTTGTGGTGTCGAAAGATTACCCCCCAGAACTAAGTTCTCGCCCACCGACATATTGGGAAACAGGCTACGACCTTCAGGAACGTGCGCAATGCCCATCTGCGTGATCTTATAAGGCTCCACACCGACGATGTTTTCGCCTTGAAAGCGAATTTCTCCAGATGTGGGCACATTCAGACCAGAAATCGTGCGCAAAAGGCTGGTTTTTCCTGCACCATTGGCACCCAAGATGGCCAGTGCTTCACGGTCTTTGACATGCATACTCAGATTCCAGAGAACCTGAACATTGCCATAACTTACATTTACATCTTTGATTTCAAGCATGACTTTTACTCGCTCTGACCCAGGTACGCTGTCAAGACTTTGGGATCTTTCAGCACGTCTTCTGGCAACCCATCCGCAATCTTTGCCCCCAGATCCAGCACTACAATCCGGTCAGACAACTCTTTAACGAAGTGCATAATATGCTCCACTAGAATGACTGTGATGCCCTTTTGTTGCACTGCGCGGATCAACTCAATGTAATCAACGATTTCTGTCGGGTTCAGACCTGACGCGATCTCATCGAGTAACACCATCTTGGGTTCTGAAATCAGGATTCTGCCCAGCTCCAGTTTTTTCTGGTTCGGAAACGTCAGATTCTTCGCCAGATCATTCAGGGTCGATGACAAGCCCAGAAACTCAAGCATTTCATAAACCTGCCCATCACCCTTACGATGAAAGGGAATCTGCATGTTTTCGTAAACCGTCATTTCATTAAACGGCTTCACAATCTGGTGAGTTCGTTGCAAACCTCGTTTAGCAATCCAGTTCGCCTGCTTACCCGTGATGTCTTCACCGTTGAAATGAACACGTCCACTGTCAGGGCGGATCCGGCCTGAGATCATGTTAAACAAGGTCGTTTTTCCGGCACCGTTAGGTCCGATCAGTCCGATCACCTCACCTTGCGCCACGTTGAAACTGACCTCATTGACTGCGCGCAATCCCCGGAATGACTTTGATAAACCTTCGACTTTTAACATCAGTTACCTCTCTTGAAGCCGGAAGAAAGCCTCTGGAAGAAGCCCACAATGCCGCTCGGCCAGAACACAATCATCAACATCATGATGGCGCCATAGACCAACAGGCTCAAAGAAGGCACCGTAATTCTGAAGAACTCGGACACCAAAGTCAGCACAATCGCACCGACAATCGGACCAAAAAATGTGCCTAAACCGCCAATGATTGACATCATGATCATGTCAAAACTCCAGCGAATGGAGAACACAGATTCCGGATCAATAAAGCCAATGTACTTGGCGTAATAAGCGCCTAGAACGCCACAGAAAAACGCACTGATTGCAAGGCTTGCCATCTTGTATTGCTGAACGGGAACACCCAGATCTTGCGCCGCATCCTGATCTTGACTCAAAGCACGCAAACGCAAACCAAAGCGTGAATGAATAATGACCCAAGACAACAGCAAGATCAGCGCAGCAATTCCAGCAATCAAGTAATAAGGGAACAAATCATTACTCATGAAAGAGTCCATGATGATGTAGCCCGAGTTACCGTGCGTGATGCCTTCCATGTTGACGGCTATAAGCTTAGCGGATTCCAGAAATGCAATCGTAATAATTGCAAAATAAGTCCCGCTCGTTCTGAAAGTCGGATAGGCAATTAGTGACAGGACAACCGCCCCAAATCCGCCGAGCAAAAATGCCACCGGATAGGGAATCTGATGATCGGATGCCACGGCAAGCACATACGCACCCATCCCAAAAAATGCAGCATGACCAAAAGACAATTGCCCCGCCAATCCACCCACCAGGTTCCAGCTTGCTGCTAAACCAATCAGGATGCACAAGTTAATCACAATCTTGACTAGGTAGGTGTTACCCACATACGGCACAGCAATGACAACCAACGCCAAGATGGCCAGCACAATGAATGGCAGTGTTTTGTTATTTGAGTGGGAACTATTCATAACGACTTTCCAAATAAACCGGTTGGTTTGAAAATCAAGACCACAACCAACATAATGAATCCAACCAGATCGATTAAGTTTGCCGTCAGGTAAATACCTGTCAGGCTCTCAACGACACCCAGCAAGAATCCACCAAAAATGGCCCCCACAATACTGCCCATGCCTCCCAACACCAGCACAATAAACGCCTTGAGCAAGAAGTGAAATCCAACAAACGGCGAAATCGCTTGAGTCAGGATCAACATGGCGCCCGCAACCCCCGCAAGCGCGGTTCCTAAGCCAAATGCAAACTGGTCAACTCGGTTGACGTTGATACCCACCAATTCTGCACCCTGGCGACTTTCAGACACGGCAACCATAAACTGACCCATCCGTCCTTTCTTCAAGAACAAGGCCAACGCAATCACCAATGCAATAGCGAACACGATGTTGATCAGTTTGATGGTCGAAATGGCGATTCCACCCAGAGAAATGCTTGCCACGGAAATTTGTGTCGGCACACCTTTCAAGTCAGATGTGAACACAAACGTCAACAAGCTTTGGATAAAAATCGATAGACCAAAAGTCAGCACCAACTGGGTCGTAAAGCTTCGGTTCATCACCGGTTTCACGATGGTTTTCTGAAGGAAAACACCAAAGAAAAACAGGATGGGTACGACCAAAAATAACGAAATAAATGGGCTAATTCCCAGAAAAAAGAAAAGTAAGAAAGACGAGTAGGCCCCTAAGGTCACCATCTCACCGTGCGCAAAATTCTTGAAGTTCATGACACCAAGAATTAAAGTCAGTCCTAGACTGACTGTGACATAAATGGCACCCATCGAGATGCCAGTAATGATGCCCTGCAAGAACGTAATCATTACAGATGTTCCCAATCAAAAGTCTCATTGAAAAACACCCGATCTAGAGATCTAGACCGAGTGTTTTTTTTCGCAGTACTTATCCGTTTATCGATCTTTCCACTTCGGCGTTTCGACAACCGGCTTCTCAGCGACATTCTCAGGAAACACAACCACGGGCTTACCCTCGATTGTCTGAGTCAGGAACAAGTTTGAGCCCAAACCGCGACCATCTTTGTCAAATGTCAGCTCACCAAACAGCGTATCCACTTTGGCATCTTTGAGTGCTTTTGTGACACTGGCACGATCATCTGGTTTTTCTGCATTTTTCAAACCATCGATCAAGACTTGAGCGGCCACATAACCAGCTGCTGCGTTGTAATCAGGCTCTTCATTAAACATGGCACGAAAGCCATCCATAAAGGTTTTGTTCTGATCTGACTCTAGCGTGGGCAACCAGACGTTCACTTCAACCAAATAGTCTGCATCCTTACCCATTGCATCGATAAACTTCTTATCGATGGCATCACCCATTGGGGGCACGATGAAATACTTGGGGTTGAAGTCAACTTCGCGACCTTGGCGGACAATTTTTGCCCAGTCGTTGATGTAGAAGTAACCAACAAAAGCATCTGGTTCATTGGCTTTAAATTTCAGCAATGATGGCGACAGATCAGGTGTCCCCCCTTTGATCAGTTCATTACTAGACAAGCTATAACCTTTGTCTTTGCCATAGGAGTCCAAACGACGTGTACCTTCGGTACCGAATTCGCCATCTTCACCAAACGCGGCGACTTTCTTAGCACCCACGCTCTCCAAAAAGTCTGCAATCAGTGGATCACGAACAACTGATAATGAGGCATAGGCGTTAAAGAGGTTTTTGGTATTTCTTTCGTGCACTTTGTATGAGCTGGCACTATTGAGCACGTGTGGTACTTGATAACGCTCAGCTACATTACTGGCCACAATGGATGTGGTGCTCCCGTAGGGTCCAAGCATCGCCACAGCGTTATTATCCGCAATCAGCGTATTCCAAATGTTATTGGTTTGTGTTGGCGTTTGCTGATCATCTTCAATGATCAAATTAACTGAGTAATCTTTCAGATCACCAGAATCTGCGAGTTGTTTAAACGCAAGCTGATAACCTTTATTGGTCATATCGCCAATGCGCTGAAACTCACCACTGAGCGGCAAACTACCGCCCACGACAATTTTCTTATCTGCTGCGACTGACGTTCCCATCATGATGAGCGCGGAGGACAACACCGCCAATTTCAAGCCTTGTCGAAAAACGTTCATACTTCTGATCTCCCCTACTTTTTAAACAATGCAATCAAGCACTTTGAATTTACGTGTCTGCGCTGATGCGACTCAGAAAGCACATTTCGAGCTGACCGGATATTATTCAACAAAAACCCATTAAATTTTTATTGAAAATATCGTAAATGATCCTATCACAAAGAATCTCTGCTCAGTTATGCTCAAAAACACATTAAATATTCCAATTTATATATCAATTTCAGCACACAAAGAAATCACACCTTAAGAAATTCTATGATTTTCGATTCTGACACGATGACCAAATCATTTTGTTTTGTTAACCTAAATCCTTTAAGTACGACACCAATCTTTTTGCGGCATGCGCAAACCACTAAACGCATCCACATCAAGGACTGATTTCTAAGTCGCTACACGCAGGAAATGCTACGTATGAAACAACTTGTTCGCCTCAGTTTTTTATCCGCCTTACTGGCTCTCTTTTCAGGCTGCACGCTATTTGATGCGATGAACTTTCACAGTTCCAGCAGTCACCAGCGTCAAAGCCGCTCGATGCAGTGCACATTAAGTCCAGCAAGTTGTGATTACAAAGGTCAATATGAACCGGGTGAAGCACGCTATGCAGAACTCGAGGCACGACGCTTGAACAAGCTTGAAATTGCCAGAATTCAAAACTTGAATCTCTAAGCCGCTAATTTCACCCTTAGGAGAAACCTGCCATGTCTTTCGACTTTGATCCGCTCATGCTCAAACGCTTGGCGCAAGCCAAATCCGTTGTTGTGTTTACGGGCGCTGGCGTTTCTCAAGAAAGCGGCATTCCGACGTTTCGGGATGCACTCACGGGTCTTTGGAAAAACTTTGACCCCAATGAACTGGCCACACTCGAAGCATTTGACCGTCAGCCAGAGATTGTCTGGGGCTGGTATGAGTTTCGTCGCGCGCAACTCTTGCAATGCGCACCCAACCCGGCACACCTTGCGATCGCCCAACTTCAAGCGCTGCAACCAAACGTTCACGTCGTCACACAAAACGTCGATGACCTCCATGAACGAGCGGGCAGCTCAGACGTCATCCATTTACATGGCAGCATCTTTCAGACACGGTGTCGCAATTGCCATGCACCTTTTGAATACACACAAACAGCCACTTCAGTCATCGACGCACATCGTGCCTCACCACCGCCCAGCTGTCCTGAATGTGGTGGACCGATTCGCCCAGGGGTTGTTTGGTTTGGTGAAATGTTGCCCGAACATGAATGGTCGCGCGCGGTTGAAGTGATCGAGCAATGTGATGTCTTACTCAGTGTGGGCACATCCTCGGTGGTCTATCCTGCTGCAGAACTACCCTTTACCGCGTCAGAGAATGGTGCTTGTGTCATTCAAATCAATCCACAAACGACAAGTCTAGATGTCGTAGCCGATTACAACTTGCACGGTAAAGCTGGTGAAGTGCTCACCGCTTTAGTCTCATCCATTTAAAAACACGCGTCAGACCTTGTAGCCTGAGCGCGTGTTTGTTACGACTGAACATCGATGTCAAGCTTTCAAAACATGACAATCGATGAATCGATTTTACTGAACCGCTTGTGCACCCGATGGTAAATCTGGACGATTGGTGTAGCCAGAAATAAATGGCTTGGTTGTGCTCGTTTGTGCGTCAAACACATGACGAGCAATCTTGCCAATGTTGCCACCGTAAATATGAATACTAATGGAGACGCGATCATCATAGACGTTAGATACTTTGTGCGTATCGCCAGTGACAGGACGCAGGCTCTCAACCACACCCGGCTCAAGAATATCCACACCCAGTGATTTCATCGGCGTACCGGGTTCACCCAGCTCAAAGTTTTCGGCACGTTCACTACCACGCATCATGCCGATCAATGCCCACACGGTGTGATCATGAATCGGTGTACTTTGTCCAGGACCCCACACGAAACTCACCACAGAAAACCGATCCTGTGGATCTTCGTGTAGCAAGTATTGCTGATAATACTCAGGGTGTGGTTGTGCAAACTCTTCAGGCAACCAGTCATCATTGGCCACCAGCTCCTGCAGAATTGAGCGCCCTTTCTCAAGAATCTGCACCTCGTCGTTTTCGTGTGCATCCACTACGGCCGTAAAGTCTTTGGCGAACTTTTCAAATCGTGCTGTATTTTTTTCCATCTTGTCTTCCTCTTTTCCTGATTTTGACGAGTTTTCTGTCAATTTTTTTCGCATTTCCTGCAATGCATTGCTATAGCTTAGCCGAACGCAGTCCATCATCGACAATTCGGTTGTGACATTTAGTCAGATTCTGCCAACCAATCGGCCAGAATCTCAGCCTCATGTTCATTCAAACGCGGTGGCACATGACGATAAGTCGGTGGCGTTACAGATAATTTGAGCGGGTTTGCAATCAAACTGAGCTCGCCACTCTCTGACCAATCGCAAGGCATGCGCAACTCAGCACCTCGGGCTTGAACATGCGGATCATTAAAGACATCTTCTAGGTTATTGACAGGTCCACAAGGCACCCCTTGCGCTTCCAACTTCTCAAGCCACCAGGCACGAGGCTGTTTCGTTAACGCCTCCTGAACCAAAGCACAAATCGCCTCACGGTTGTGAACGCGTTGAACGTTGGTCGCATAACGCGGATCATCCGCCAGCGCCTCAATCCCAGCCACTTCACAGAACCGTCTAAACTGAGCATCATTGCCCACAGCTAGGATCAAGGGTGCATCCGCGGCTGTAAAAACTTGGTAAGGCACGATATTCGGATGGCCATTACCCAATCGGGTGGGTAACTGACGATCTGTCAGATAGTTGGTTGCACCGTTGACTAACCAAGCAATTTGCGAATCCAACAATGAAATATCGATATGCTGCCCTTGCCCAGTCTGGTCGCGATGACGCAGCGCTGACAAAATCCCGACTGTGGCATACATACCGGTCATGACATCCGCAATGCCCACACCGACTTTCATGGGCTGGCCTTGCGGCTCACCGGTTAAGCTCATAATGCCGCCCATACCCTGAATCAGGAAGTCATAGCCTGCACGACTGGCATAGGGACCTGTTTGACCAAACCCAGTAATGGAGCAATAAATCAGACGTGGGTACCGATCTTTGATTTGCTCATAGCTCAACCCATAGCGAGACAGTCCACCAACTTTGTAGTTCTCGACCAGCACGTCGGCTTTGGCTATAAGTTGATGGATGCGCTCGCGACCTTCTTCACTAGACAAATCGATCGCAATCGATCGTTTATTACGGTTAGCAGACAAATAATAGGCACTTTCGTCTGTAGCCTGCCCCTGAGGATCTTGTACATAAGGAGGCCCCCATTTACGGGTATCATCGCCCTCGCCAGGCTTTTCCACCTTCACCACATCGGCACCAAGGTCACCGAGAAGTTGTGTTGCGCTGGGTCCTGCAAGAATGCGGGACATATCAAGCACGCGCAGTCCGGTTAGCGCACCCACTTGATCTATCGTCATGAATCCCTCCTTATTCTGATTAGGATTAGCGTATGATTCATGTTCACCATGTTCAATTGAAATTATTTTCAATTAGCAAAACCACAACAAATTTGATACTTCACGCATCAAAATCCACAATACGAGTTGATTTCGTCATTCCTGAGCCTAGAATGCATTGAGTAGTCGACCCTGCGTCATGGTCATTTTCAGACCGCGAATCGGGTAAAGTCACAACAAGCAATAGTTCTTGATCTGAATCCGTATAGGCTAACGTATCAAACACTTGCGTGACACACAACGACAGATCTTTAGAAGCTGTTTATCAAGCGATGATCAAAAAAGGAGACTCCATGGCACAGACTATGGCCCAAATCAGCGTGGAGGATATCGTCAAACACATCCAAGACGGATGTCGACTGGCATTCCCGGTCGACTATGCCGGGGTGTCGATGGCCACGATTCCTGCCCTCTTAAAACAAGCCCCAAAAAACCTTAACCTAATCGGCGTCCCTACCGGCGGCCTTGCCTTTGACATCCTCATTGGTGCAGGTCTGGTTAAAAGTCTTGAAACCAGTGCAGTCAGCCTAGGGGAGGCTGGTGGCGCACCCTGCTTTATGCGCGCGACGGCACAAGGCACGGTTGAGATTAAAGACAGCACTTGTCCTGCAGTTCATGCAGGTCTTATGGCAGCCCAAAAAGGTTCACCCTTTGTGACCCTGCGCGGTTTGATTGGTACCGATGTTTTACGTCATCGCACTGACTGGAAAGTGATTCAGAACGTGTTTTCTGAAGAACCAGATCCGGTCGTTGCCATTCCTGCACTGCAGCCTGATATCTCAATCTTTCATGCGCCAATGGCCGATCGGGAAGGTAACGTCTGGATCGGACGTCGCCGTGAACTCGCCGCTATGGCTTATGCCAGCCGTAAAACATTTGTGACGGTAGAGCGCATCGTTGATGAACGCTTATTAGATGATGAGATGACCGCTGCTGGCGTGTTACCCGCTTTATATGTCGAAGGCGTAGCACTGGCACCCAAAGGCGCTTGGCCTTATGGTTTGTGGGGCGAGTATCCTGCTGACATTGCCGTCTTACAAAAGTATGCTCAAATGGCCCGCACCCCTGAAGGGTTTGAGCAATGGATTTCGGAGACTTATCGATGACGACAGTAACCCCACGTGAACGCTTAATCATCACCATTGCCTCGCTCCTTGATGGCGCACGTCACGTCGCTGTAGGCGCCTCCTCACCCATTCCGGCTGCGGCTGCGATGCTCTTACGTGCACAGAAAGAAGCGCTCAATGAGCCCATCGTGCGGTTGTCGATTCTGGGCTCTGTCAAACACAACCTGTTTACCAATGGTTCAGCTGAATTGTTTGACTGCGCGGGTCAAGGACGAATTGATGCCTTCTTTTTAGGGGGCGGTCAAATTGATGGTCAGGGCAACATTAACCTGGTTGGGATCGGCGACTATCCCACGAGTAAGGTTCGCTGGCCAGGTTCCTTTGGTTCTGCCTACCTCTATTTCACAGTCCCCAAAGTTATTTTGTTTCGGGAAGAGCACTCAGCCCGTACTTTGGTGGAGAAAGTTGATTTTATTAGTGCACCGGGCACCAGCGCGCCTGAGGTTTATCGTCAGGGTGGACCTTATGCGCTGTTAACAGGCAAAGCCCTGTTTATGTTCGATCCAGACAAGGCCAAATTTCGGTTGAAACACATTCATCCTGGCTTCACGCTTGAAGACATTCGTGAAGCGACGGGTTTTGAGTTTGATGTCGATCCGGATTTGTGCGCAACACCCGATGCCGATGCCGACACGTTGGCATTACTCAGAGGCCGAGTGCTGACCGAACTCAAAGAAACCTACCCTGATTTTGCTTCACAACTTACCAAGGAGATTGCTTCTCATGCAGAATGAAAACGCTTCCGTAGGCGCGCTGGCGGGCATTCGGATTATCGACGCAAGCCGCGTGCTGGGCGGGCCTTTCTGTAGTCAAATTCTGGCTGACCATGGCGCTGACGTCATTAAAGTCGAGCCCCCAATGGGTGATGAAACACGTGGCTGGGGGCCTCCGTTTGTGGGTGATGCAGCCAGTTATTTTATTGGTGTCAACCGCAACAAACGTGACATTTCTGTCGACATGCGCGAACCCAAAGGTCAGGAACTCCTGATGCGCATGCTCGAAGATGCTGACGTTTTTATCGAGAACTTTAAAATCGGCACCCTAGAAAAATGGGGGTTGAGCGCAGAAACTTTGCGAGAGAAATTCCCGCGTCTGGTTCATTGCCGAATTTCAGGTTTTGGGGCAGATGGCCCATATGGCAGCCTGCCTGGATACGACGCAGCCGTCCAAGCTATGAGTGGCCTGATGAGCGTCAACGGTGAAGCCGGTGGCGAACCCTTGCGCATGGGTGTGCCCATTATTGACATGGTCACAGGCATGAACGGTGTCATTGGGATCTTGCTGGCATTGCAAGAACGTAATCGCAGCGGCGAAGGTCAGTTTGTCGAAGCCACGCTCTACGATTCCGGCATTTCAATGTTGCACCCGCATTTGCCAAACTATTACCTGAACGGCAAAGTGCCCGGACGTACAGGTAACCGACACCCCAACATCAGCCCATACGATTCCTTTAAAACCAGCACAGTGCCTCTCTTTTTGGCCGTGGGTAACAATCGCCAGTTTGTCACTTTGTGTAAGGTTTTAGGTAAGCCCGAACTGTCTTCAGATCCTCGCTTCATCAGCACAGCTGATCGCAATCAACACTGCGATGAGCTGCGTGAAGAGCTCGTTGCATTGCTGGCTGACAAAGACGGTGTTCAGATCTCAAACGATTTGATGGAGGCGGGTGTGCCTTGCGGACCCGTGCGCGATATCCACCAGGTTGCAACTGATGAACACACACTGCACCGTGGCATGATTGTTGATATCGATGATTATCGTGGTACGGGCAGCCCTGTGAAACTGTCTCGCACACCTGCAACATATCGCATGCGTCCACCTTCATTTGCACAACACACTGACGAGGTACTGCAAGAGTTGGGCATTGATCCTGCCGATTACGAAGGCGTCTTGCCCCGTAAACCACAGCATTAAGACAGCACTCGATTCTACCAGTCGAAAAAACCAACAACACGCCGGTACGGTTACAAATCGTATCGGCGTGCTGTTATTTCAGACCTCATTTTTACCGTTTAGGTTCTGCCACTTAGTGTGGCGTAAACAGTGTGATGTAAACGGTGCAGTGAAACCGTATGTCCAAACCAATTTAACGCTTGAAGACAAAAACCGTTGAGTTAGATATTTTTTGAATCTTTTGTCAAAAATTTAGATGCAGATAATGTCAGATAGCCTGTCAGGATGACAATGACGCCACCAATCACCGTGTCGATTAAACGCTGCAGACCATAATTAATGTTGTGTGCACCTGGCATGATCATATCGACCAGCAACAACACTAAAGGCGTCAAGACAATGGCTTGTAACGCATAAGAGCGTGCCATACACCATGGCAAAACACCTGCCAACAATGCCAGACTAAACGCTAACCAACCCCCCTTTGAAAAAACCATCAAGAGCGCGGTTGCAATGAGGACACCAAAGACGGTTCCGATAGCACGCAAAACCGAACGTTCAAAGATATTTCCTAAATCAGGTTTCACAATGAGCCCAACAGTCAATGGGATCCAGAACCAATGACTGGCTGAGATCACAAAATGCGATGCATACGCAATCGTCAGGCTCACTGACAGAATGATGGCTCCCACAGTGTTTGTCACACTGGGCGTTTTATGGGGCGTGTTAGGGGTCACGCTTGACGCGGGCACTGAGCGAACCAAAAGCGCCTCAATCCCCAAAACCATCACATAGAGAACCGCACCCACCAAATACAACACTGAAGACCACCAGAATGTGCCGATACTGGGCACCCCGATGGCGATACTGGCTGTGAGCAACAACTGCAAAAAACCAATTGACCAGTTAGGACCTCGCTGACTCAGTTTGCCCGCAAGAAAGCCAACAACCGCCATCACGACAATGGTGTAACCGAAAGGGACAAGGCTCAGATAACCAAACAGATAACCCGCTGCACCCAATAAAGCGGTCCCCAACAAACCGAGTGCGCGAGGACCGTAAGCAACCGCGCCGCGCTCGCCTGTCGTCATCATTAATGTGCCCATGGCGATCCACATCCACGACATGATGTCGTCAACCGCGACCCCAATCAAAAAAGGCACACCCACGCAGAACGCAGCACGTAAGCAACGCCCCCAATTCCATGTTGCGGGTTTTAGTTGCAACAGATTGTGAAGCGTCAAGCCAGTCACGTTCGAGGAGTTTGTCATGTGATTCTGCTCTTTCAGTTCGTCACATGGATATTAAAGGAATTTATAGCGCAAAGACCTTCAGACGCGATTCCTATCAATCCCTACCGCCAATACACATTGTGGAAGTGACTCAGATGTTTCAGAGACGACAATCTTTACGACTGTACCTCCCAAGGTGCAGTTTTGCAATGATTCATTGGGTGTTGAAAGCTTATCCAGTCTGGCCACAAACTCTACGACAAACTGTCGAGAAAACCTATTCACTCACCACTATCCGCGTCTTGTGCTGAAACAGTTTGAATCACAGTCCACGCCCCGTCCCAACCTATTCGTTCTTGTTCAAGCCGAACTTGCTGACCATAAGTCTGAGTTTTGAGTGAAGCATAGATTCGTTGTTCTGCATCGGTGAGCAATCCAAGCTCACTGGCGGGATGCTGGTCTTTCTCTTGAACCCACAGACTCTGATGACTTAGAAGCGTTGCTTCATCCATGAGCACAGATTGGAGATTAGGAAGATATGTCCGTGCACGATTCAGAATCGCAAAACCATGTGTATCCATATCGCCCCAGTAAAAACATCGTGCCTGTTGCAACCAAGGCAGTTGACCTAAGACATCGACGGCATAACCTAAGCGCATGATGACAACGCTATTAGGCAAATCTTCAAATGCCAAGCCGGTCTGCAGGTTCTCAACAATAAAAACATTCTGGGGTTCGATTGTAAGTCTCGCCACCTCATCAATCGGTGCACTCACATCGCTCAAGCCACCTAGACGTACCCGCAACGAAGGATCTAAGATTCTCAGACGGATTAATTGCGGTTGTGCCTTCAAGCCACATCGACTAAAAAAGTCGCGATCATCTGCCAAATCACCCCGAAGGACGCCGATTAAATCAGAAATCAAACTTTTTCTGCTTTCCAGCCATTTACTGTCGGCACCTACGACCGGAATTTGCCGTGGATACAGATTGGAATGAGGATTGCTAAAAATCCAGTCCAACATGTCAACCATTCGACGAAAATCAATGTCGTCGTAATCAGCAAGAACTTCAAAATACTTCGCAAGTTGTCGTTCCAACGCTGGCCAGCGCGTGACAAGCGTCTGGTAGCGAGATTTCGCTCGCTCCCATCTGGTCAGTTCACCAGCCCACAAAGCGACCTCTTGTGCATTTTGTAATGACAGCTTGTCTGGCAAACTCTGTACACCCAGCGTTCTCCAGCGTCGCTCGCACCACGACAATGTGCCCACACTCTGCCCACTGGTTTGCCAGCTTCGCCAAGCCTGCACCCAGGCACGAACACCGTCAATCTGCTTAAGTGCGGTTTGCTCAGTCGGTACGCCCAGCGTAACTTCCAACGGCCACTGCTGATCGTGGGCATCACCCACGAGCCATTCCCGATGCTTACGCTGAAAACGGCGAACGAGCAACTTGTGAACCTCTTCAGGAAGCCTCAATGGCACCGTCCTCTTGCGTCTGCGCTGGCAACTTGAGTCGTTGCTGTTCAGAATCGTATTCAATCAGCAGCACACCAGAGACTCGTCGATCACTGATGTCGATAAAACAGGCACCACCAATGAAAGGCTCCAGGGTCATGACTGACTTCAAAGGTGTCGCAACCACCATTTGAAAGCCAAAGTTGGCAAAAATATTCATCGCCAGAGCGGTGAACTCATTATCTGCCTTATCAAAAGCTTCATCCAAAACGACCGGCGCATACATCGGCACACCGTAGTGATGTCCACCGAGTTGATATCTAAGCGCAGCAGCCAAACACGTAGTCGCCAACTTTTGACGTTGACCACCTGATTTGCCAGCGCCACTGCGATAAATTTCAACTTCAACGCCGCCTTCATCAATTTCTCGCCCAACAAACTCCACATGCTGGCGCACATCCAGAACCGTTTCACGCCAGCGCTTTTGTTCTGGTTCTGAGCTTGCAAGGCGATCCACCATTTGGCGCAAAACCAAAAACCGTTCTTCAGCAAACTCGCGATCTTCGGACCATGCATGACTCAGTGTCTGGTGAATCTCTTGTTTAAACTCCCGAACCTCTGCAAGCTGTCGGTCATTGGCATCAATACGAAGATAAGTGCGTTGATCCACGCTCTGATTAAACGGCACCTGACCCAAGCTTTCATTGACCAGTTCCATGCGCTCTAAGATGGCTTTACGGGCATCATTCAGATACGTCGACAACGCAGCCAAATTCTGGTGACTTTGGTTTTGCAGCAACTCAAAAAACCGCTGCTCATAGGCTGGCAACCCATCCGTTTCCAACCGAGTCAGTTTGGCAAAAAAGTCTGACGCACTGGCCATGGTGGTGTCCATGTCGCCGGCATCCATCGGCCATTGCCGCTTGTAATCCGCAAAGTGCGTTTCGATGGTTCTTTCGCAAACACCAACACCCGCTTGGATTTCACTGATGTCCGTATTTAAGCTGCGCTCAACTGCCGTGGCTACTCTATCGAGGTTCTCTAGTCGAATTGCACCCGATTGTTTCTCAAAACAGGCGTCCAGCCCTTGCGTCTGATGCGGTGTCAAAGCAACAATCGAGACATCTTGAAGAAGTGTTTCAAGTCGTTGTCGGCTTTCACTGATTTGTTTGAGTGTGGCGTCATACGCAACCTTTGCATCACGCAAATCGTGATCCGCCTGATCCACCCGCTTGGTTTGCTGCTCAAGCAGATCACTGATTTGCAACAAAGCCTCATTGCCTTTGCGCGCCTCTTCAATCTGACGTTCGATCATCGAGATACGATCTAACAGCGGGATGACATCGACCTCTTGCCACTGCAGGTTCACTAGCATCTGACACTGCATGGCCCGATTCGCGCGGTTCTTATCCTGATTAGCCAGTGATTCAATCTTTTTCTGAAGATCAGTAATCGTTTCAGCGAGTTCCTGAGCTTGGGCTTTAAACAAGTCAAGCTTCTCGCGGTTATCAAACCCAAGCACCCAATTGCGTCGATCACTGACATTTCTGCGATCATCTTTTTCATGGCGGGTTTGGCTATGTTTAATCTGCCCTTCTCGGGTGATCGCACGATCCGCGCTTCTAAACGATTGGACAGAATCCACACACGCATAATCAAAACGCTGTCGCAATTCGGTTTGTAACCATTCCGTATTCACGCCGTCTTTCACATTCAACTTCAAAACCATCGATCCCATGCCAATGGGTCGGGTTTGGCGCGATGCCGAACGATCCGTTCGGTAATACACCAAGCGCTGTCCAAGGTGAGCGTGATTAAGATAATTTGCCAACGCCGAATAATGTCGCTCATCCACCAGGATAGAAAGCGCAAAACCTCGCATAACACGCTCAATGGCACCTTGCCAAGCGGACTCATCTGGCTTGACTTCAATGAGCTCCCCAACAAATGGAAGTGCTGTTTCTGACACCTCGATCGCTTGAGCGATGTTGCGACGCATGGCCAGCATATCGGCAGGAATATTGGATGGTTGGCTTTGAAGTGCCTGCACTTCTTTCACGGTCTCAGAAAATAACGTCTCTGCATCTCTTTTTTGAGCAGCAAGACGAAACTGTTCCTCGCGGCTTTCATTACTGTGTTGCTCCCAGCCTTCAACTTCTTGACGTGCATTGCCTAGCAGCTGCGCAAAGCCTTGGGGTGAATCTGGGAAGTGCCAACCAAGCTTTTGGCACACGTCCTCAGCCTGGTTTCGTTTACGCATGCGCTCATTGCGTTGGGTTTCAAGCCCAGATTTCTCCGCCTCCCATTGCTCAATTTGATCACCACCGGCTTCCCGATGACGACGCTCCAAATCACGCAAAGCAACCGTATGATTATCTAGAATTTGCTGACGTCGATTAACTTCACCTTGCGAGCCGCTGGCTTGTATCTCCAAAGACTCGACATGTTGCTTCAAAAGCGCAATACGACGGGTTTCCCGATAACTGTCGACACCTAGGCGCAATTCATCTAATTCGTTGCGCTCCTGTATCAAAGACGTTCGGCGCTCATATTGTTCTCTGGCCGGCACGAGCGTCTGAACCTGTTCGCGCGCAGTTACAACTGCCTGATGGGCAGCGTTTAACTCACCAAACTCACTGACCAAGCGATCTGCCACTTTAAAGGTTTCAGGCTTATCGAGCATAAAATCACGCAAGAACGTGTTGAGATCGCCTAAATTCTTTGCGGACTGAGTTTTATGCAACAAGCGCAGAGCCATTTCACTTTCAATGCCAAGCAGGCGACAAAACCGCTCGCAATAAGGACGAAATTCATTGCGTGCAAAAGCATCTGGCAACGATTGCTTGAGCTTTCGAATATCAAAATTGGACTGCCCAAAATCCTCGAGCTCATTGAGTTCAAAATTTCGTTCCAAAACAAGATAGTGACGCTTCACATCGGCATTACCATTCGCATTGCCACGAAGCCAGAACACTTGAACCAGGACAACATACTGGTCTAAGTTGTTGCGATAAGTCAGAGCCAAAGCTGACCACGTGGTGCCTGAACGCAAATAACGTGTGGCAATTTCACCCGAATCATCATCCTTTTGTTCTGCCCAAGCACCTCGTATGTAGGTCACTAGGCTTCGGTCTCGGCCGCTGCGATCCGCTTCACGCGCGGCTGCGTTAAAGTCAACCCACCGGGGTGGCACGAGCAAAGCTGAAAACGCATCCAGTAGCGTAGACTTACCCGCTCCCGAACGTCCCACAAACAAAAAGCCTCGTTCACTGATCGGAACGTCATGCAGTCCTGAAAAAGTCCCCCAGTTGTACACCTGCAACCGAGTCATCCGGAACTGCTCGCGAGAAAACAAAGAGATGGCTTGTGGCTGCTGCATCATGGCTCAATCTCCTCTTCATCCGTACCAGAATCAACAGCCAATTGCGGCGTTTGTAATGGAACGTCATCATCAATCATTTGTTGATACAAACGGGTCAAGCCTTGAATTTCCTCGGCTGAAAACAAAAGTTTTAATGTGGGTGACACCTCAAAACGATCGTCACTTGCACGTATTTTTTGAAGAATGCTGTGCTTTTTAATCTTTTCTATAGACGCATGAACTCGCTTTACGAACCCAGCCCGATCCGTGCTGGCGGCCCGTTCATAGAGAGACAGAAACTCTGTGATTTCTTCGGTGGAAACTACCGCACGATCGCCCTGAGACTCCGCTTGCGTTAATCGTTGGCGAAGGTATAGCAACAAAATAGAGTCAATGAAAGTGAGCTGCACACGTCGCAATAGAATTGGAACATCGAGTTCACCCGTATCCGCTTGACGTGTAAAGGCCACTTGCATGTCCAGATCGACCACAAGCTCTAGAAACAACTCAGCCAGAAACCGACGCACGGCAATTTCATCGCGCACTAAGATTGGCCAAAGCTTTGAATGTCGGCGCGCATCCAGCGATGGACCCGCCAGTAACTGCACTAATACTCGACGCGTCTCTAGCGCAAGTTCACCGTAGTCGCCTACAAAAAGGACATCCGTGTCTGTCTGCGCCGCTTCACCTTCTTGTGCAACGTTCTCATCCTCTTCAGACCAGCTCATGCACACGCTCCTTCAAAAAGAAAACTTTCGGAATTCTGGCACTTCGATGCACCTCATCGTCTCCAATCCAGCTCACCATTTCTTGCCCATCCGATTTCAATCCATGTCGACTACCGAGTGCCAACAAACCGACCACACTCCCTAAACCCTGAGCCGCTGGATATTGATCCAATACGTCCCCAATTGAGGCCTGCGAACGTTTTTCCAACACCGCTACCACATTCAGTTTTAAAGTCCGAAAATCGATCTCTGAATGCGCAATCAAGTCACTGACCGACTCTAGGTCAATAGGTGCCGCTTCACCTTGCATCATTTGACTGGGCGCCGCTTGCAAAGAAGGATCATGCAACACCCATTGAGACAAAGATCGCAAGCGACTACCTGTCAGTTCTAATGTGTACTGCAATGTTTCGGTGACCCTGATTTCATCTTTTAAGGTCAGTGCTGCACGCTGTGCCTCTCTGAGCACTCGATTCAATCGACGCTGCTCCAAGTATTCACGACTTTCCACAAAATGCTTCAAACTGCGTGCAAAAGTTTGCAACACATCATGAACCATCCCACCTTGCTCAAGAAGCGTTCGCGTCAATCGCAACAAAAAACGTCGCTCCTTCATATCAAGCTGATCAACAAACGTACGCGACATGACGTTATCAAGGGCCTGGTCGAGCGTTGCCGCCTGCTCCGGATCCGTCAGCAATCGCCAGAAAGCCGAGAAAGTTCTGCCTGCGTCACTTTCGGCAATGAGATCAATTCCAGAAAACAGAGAATCCAGCACCTCTCCTCGATTGCCATCACTGTCCATAATTCGCTCACGTAGATTACGGTTGAGCTGATCAAACTGATCACGAACACGCCGAAAATCACCCGCAAGGTCATCGGCCAATGTAATGATCTCACGCGTACGCTCAAGCGCAGTGGAATGCGGCAATACCCGCATTTGACCCTGTTCGATGGCATCGATTTCTTTATCGATACGAGCACGTTCAGCCATCAGTCGATCGACACGACGAAACTTGTCGGTATCTGTATCCTCTGCAAGCCGAGACAACGCCTCAATCACTAAAGTTAATCGGCTTTCAGTCGCGGCCGAATGTGGTTGTTCTAGACCGGAAACAAACCGAATCGCTTCGACTGCAGCCGTGGACAACTCATACTCTTCTTCTGTAGAACCCGGCGGAAAGCGTCTTTCTAGGTAACCATCAACCAACCAGCTCGCAACATACGCTTGTGCTGTCTGCGGAAAGTCTTCCCCTTGGGCGCGCAATTCTTCCAATGCCCGTGCAATTCGCTCATGAAAAATAGAGGCGGGCAGATTACGTTCGTTTTCATAAAGATGGGTCTGTAATAGACCAATGACGATGGGTCCATGAGCCGAAGCAAGCAAACGCCACAAAGGCTGCGTTCGTAGACGTTGATAGGTTGCGATGGCTTTGTCTGCTTTCATACCAAATTCGAATAATAGCTGTGTTTATCCTGAGTGCTTATCCGAATTTCAGCATAACAGCAGGCTCAGGATGGTTTGCTAGATCATAACAATCCGACGGCCTACGAATCTTAGTGATGTCAGCGCGGTTGGTTTGTTAGTTGCTGTAACAAGCGTCAAATACAATCGGCAATTAAATAGATGCCCCGGACTCATCCTTTAAATCGACAGAAAGTGACGTCAGTCTTCTTTCAGTTAAGGCACAACGTTGTTCGATCACGGCCACAATTTGATCCACTACATCATAGTTAGCAAAACCGCGCGATACATCAAACTTAAGATCACGCGCAATAGCCGGCATCGATTTTGCCAAGGTCAGAATCCGAGCTCTACCTTGAGCCACATTGAGACCTAATGTTTCCAGAAACCGATCCCAGTGCCGCGTTTGTACTTCACTAAACTTGTATTTACCACCAATCATCATCGCCATTTTCGGTGTCAGGTTCGGATAGACCACTGTTGAAAGCACATCATAAAAAGGTGCTAAAACAGGGGACTTCCCTTCATAAAGCAGTGAAAAATTCTTAGCATGCGCATCGTTATTGCCAACCAAAGCGTTAAAGATCACATAATCCAACATGCGTAAAATATGTGGCGCACTCGGGCGTGTAAGACGTTGGATCAGTTCAAAACACTGCGCCAGATTCGGACCCCCTTCGTTCTGGTATTTCATTTCAGGTACCACACCTAACGCCTGACAAAAATCTTCTTGATGTAAACGTTGCAGCTGGCCTTGCTCATTAATCACCCGATCGTAACGCTCAATCAAAAGAAACCTCTGTCCTTGTACGATTCGCATCTGAGATCTCGCTGGTTTGAGTTTCATGGCATCAGCCAGTGCCAGACAAAAACCTTCATTGATCACCGTATCCGTTAAAGCGCGAATAGCCGGTTTCAAAATATGCGTGCTGGGTGCTCCATTTTTTGGTAGGCCGATCCGTTCACCATCAAAAACCACAGGTAGCTTATCTTGCGCACCCGCTAGTGAAAGCCGCAGACCATCTCGACCAGCCAACATTGGTCGATGAGGCAGTTCCGCCAGCAGTGCAACAATTTCCTCATCGTTTAACCATTGAATATCTTGTTCATTCTGGGATTGAGTGATTAACTCCCCTGGTCTCAATAAGGTGATAGCACCAGCGCACTCTCCACCGATGTGATCAAGCAACGCAAAATCATTCTGACGCGACACTTGAAATTTCTGAGCAATGATGCGTCTTAATTGCCCTTCCGGTAACAACCCTGAAAAAAAGGGGCGGGTATGCTGATCGTCAAACGGATCTACCTGTAACGGCAAAGAGCTAGATAAAGGAATTGCATCAGCCCGCAAAAGCCAAACCGGCGTGTAACAAAAAGACAACCGTCCATCGATAAGGGATAAAACACCAATCTTTTGATTGCACAGCCAAACATCAAGTTCACGCGCCATGCTATTTGCCTCTAGAGAAATTCTTAGATGTATCCGATGGCAGGTCAATGATCTGTAACGTTCCACCCAATACATCAATCACGCGCATTACGTTTTCTAAACGCAATGTAGGTTTGCCTGCTTCTAGATCAACAATAAAGCGCACACCAACACCCGCAGCCAGTGCAAGCTGTGGCTGCGTCAAGCTCAATTGCTTGCGTGCGGCACGTAATGCGTCACCAAGTTGCTTTGTCGTTCGAATGGAGGTCATCATTAATTTTTTTCCCGATCGGGAAATTATCGATCAACTTAAAGAATGAATCAAGCAATATTTCCTGATCGGGAAATATTTATCAAAAAACTCAAACTTAGGCATAAAACTTCCCGATCGGGAAGTTTTATGGAGTAAAACAACACTTTATATTAAAATATTTGGCAGACTTATGCTGACATACGATAGTCACGTAGACGCGCAATTGCACGATCAAGCCTACTTAGACACACCACATCAATCTATTGAAAACCGATCAAATCAAGATGCTATCTAGCACCAGCATGAGTGCAAATCCACCCATCAATCCCAAAGTAGCCGGAGTCTGATGGTTATTGCGGTGCGTTTCTGGAATCACTTCATGAGAAACGACAAATATCATGGCACCCGCAGCCAACCCGAGGCCAACTGGGTATGCAAAGGCAGAACCTCCCACAAGGCTCACGCCGATAAGCGCACCCAATGGCTCTAAAAGTCCAGTCGCAGCCGTAATCCAAAGCGCAGTCCAGCGACTAGCGCCCACAGTTCGAAGCGCCATTGCAACCGCAAGGCCTTCAGGTAGGTTTTGTAATGAAATCGCCAAGGTTAATGGAATTCCAACGGTCAAATCACCCCGAGAAAACCCAAAACCAACTGCCATGCCTTCTGGCAAATTATGTAAGGCTATTGCAAATACGAACAACCAGACCCGCGCATAACGCTCATGCCCAGGACCACAGGGGCCGAGCTTGAAATGCTCGTGTGGTGTTAAAGCCTCTAAACCAAGCATGAGAAGCACACCAATTGTCATCCCAGTCACGACAAGGGTGGCTGACCAAACCATATGTCCTGTTAGGTTTATGCCTGCTTCAAGCCCTGGAAGAATGAGCGAAAACGATGTGGCTGCAAGCATCATCCCCGCGGCAGCGCCCAGCATGACATCTTCGGTTCGTTGCTGAAGTTTTTTGATTAATAAAGCAGGGATGGCGCCCAACGTTGTACTGACAAATCCGGCCAGACCTCCTAACAACGCCAAGCTGGTCACTTCTCTTCGGTTTTCTAGGGGATTAAGCCATGCAAAAACCCAAAGCAGCAACAACACACAGAACGCACCGATCAGCAGAGCAAGATGCTTGCGGTGTTTTTGGGTGTGTTTATATAAACGTCTGATCCAGAAAGGCTGTGGATAGACGGGAGATATGGGGTTTTGGCGCATGCGACTCAGTCGATTCCGGTTCTTCAAAACATAAGTGGCAGCTCCTACTGGAATAGAAGCTGCCGAATAAACGCTTACAAAATCTTAATTTCGGTACGACGCATCACGACGATCCAACATACGCAACATCGCAGGCCATTCCATCAGGCCATAAGGTCTGCGAGTCTCGGGCTTATACAGATGAACCGTTCTCTCAATGACCTCCGGATCAGGAAAGTTCAGCTCTGTATTGCAGGACATGGCATCAATTTGCGCTTTGCACGCCATTTCTAACCAATAGATTTTGTTAAACGCTTCAGGTACGTTGGGCGCAGCAACCAAAAGACCGTGATTACGTAAAATCATGACATCGTTTTCGCCCAAGTCCGCGACAAGACGCGCACGCTCATCAAGGTCAACAGCTGGTCCCTCGTAATCGTGATAAGTCATACTGCCTGCAAAACGCATGGCTGTTTGCGTCAGAGGTAGCAAGCCACACTTAAGCGCAGACACTGCCATACCAGCCCGTGAATGGGTGTGAATAACACATCCAACATCATGACGGGCACCATGGACAGCGCTATGAATCACGTAGCCGGCGCGGTTGACTTCGTAGTCTTCGTTCGGGTTGAGTAACACATCGCCTTCAACATTAATTGTGATCAGATTGGATGCTGTAATTTCTTCATACATTAATCCAAATGCATTGATGAGGATGCGCCCTTCTTCGCCTGGGATGCGCGAAGTGATGTGGTTATAGACGAGATCGCTCATACCAAACATTGGCATCAACCGATAACAAGCTGCCAGCTCAACGCGCGCTTGCCACTCTGCCTCAGAAACCAGATCTCGAACATTATCGGTGTTCATCTTATTCATGGTGTATCTCCAAATATTAAAAATGCATTATGTTGTACGGATAATTAACTCAATAGACTTGGCAGTTCCGGCACATCCGTTTTAAATAAACAACGCAGCCTGATGCGAATCATCACAGTACGGTGTCTTACTTAATGAAAAATAAAGAAAAATTTGGCCAATAGGTGACCAGCATCAAAACAATGAGCATGACGAGAATCTGCGGCCAGATCGCTTTAGAAATTGACCAAAGGCTTTCCCCGCTGACCGATGCACCGACGAACAGACAATATCCGACGGGTGGTGTGGCCATTCCAATCGCAACGTTGGTCACAATCATTGCGCCAAAATGGATGGGATCAATCCCGAACTGATTGCCAATCGCGATCAGCAAAGGACCAAAAATCAGCATCAAAGCCACTTCATCCATCACAGCAGCTAATAAGAAAAAGCCCAGATTCAGTAACAGCAACATCATCCATTTCTCAGAGACGGTTGCTGACAGAAACGCTGCGAATTTTGTGGCTAACTGCTCTTGCGCCACAATCACACCCAAACCACCAGAAACTGCCACGACCGCCATCACCACTGCACTGATTTTCATGGCTTGCAAAATCACGGCCGGCACGTCACGAAGTTTGAGTTTTTTCTCGACAAATACGCCAATGACAAAGCTGTAAAGGCAAGCGACTGCGGCTGACTCTGTTGGCGTAAAAATACCGCCATAGATTCCCCCCAAAACCAGCACCGGTGCAAGTAGCGCCCAAATACCTTCTCTAAAAGCAACCCTAACCTCAGCAAAAGATGCACGCTTTAGTCGCGGAATGTTTTCACGATGAGCCCGCCAAGCGACTAGGCTTGAGAGCCCAACTGCCAATGCCAGCCCCGGCACAATGCCTGCAAGAAACAATGTGGCAATCGATTGTTCTGCAATCACACCCCAGATGATGAAAGCAATCGAAGGTGGGATGAGCGGTGCCAATACGCCGGTACTGACAACGAGTGAAGTGGCATAAGCTTTTGAATAGCCTCGCTGAGCCATTGCAGGAATCATGGCAGAACCAATGGCCGCAGTGGTGGCTGGTGCAGATCCTGATATTGATGCAAAAATACAGGATGCAACGACTGTCACATGCCCAAGCCCACCGAGCAAATGCCGTACAAATACATCTGCCACAGCAATTAAGCGCCGTGATAAACCGCCTTGAAGCATCAACTCGCCCGCTAACATGAAAAACGGAATGCCTAAGAGGCTAAATGACTGAGAGCTGGCAACCAAGGTTTGTGGCAGCAGCATGATGGACAAATCAGCCACAATCAGTGCTAGAACAACCGTGATACCAATTGCAAAAACAAACGGAAAACCAAGAATCACGAGCAATGTGAAACTTATCGTCAGGACCCAGATCACATCACTCATGATGCATCCTCCTGTCTCTCAAATCGTTTCGGATCAAGCAACAATTCAAGACTAAAAAGAAACACCATCACGCCACAGACTGGTGCAACGGCGTACAACACATTAATCGGATAAGCAATTGCTGCCGATGTTGAGCCAGCCATCATCTCCATGTACTCAGCCCCAGACCAAGCTAGGAACCCACCAAATGCGGCAATGGCAAAATCAATGATGCGCTCTATCACCTGGCTGCCAGTTTTAGGCAGCCAGGCCAGAAACAAATCCATGCGGACATGAAATGCCTCTCTGACGCCCACGGCAAGCATCAACAACATGCTCCAGCTAAAAAGCAATAAGGCCAGTTCCTCGGTCCAGACAGGCGGATTGTTAAAAACATATCGCATGATGATCTGAAACAAGATACAAAACGCCATCCCCAGAGCAAGTACAACGACCACCCACTTAACCAGCAAAGTGATCGCTGTATTCAATCGGCGCAGCATTGCGTGAATGAATGAAAGGCGCCCTAACATTTACTGAACTCTCGTTAAAGCCTTGTCAAGAAGATCCGCTCCAATTTGCGGGCGGAACTGCTCATAGACTGGTTTCACTTTGTCACGGAACTGATCCATGCTCGCAACTTCATTGACAACCATGCCTTTATCTGCCAGTACAGTCACTAACTGATTCGCGTTCTCTTCACTGGCCACTCGTTGCTTTTCAACTGCCACTTTGGACGCTTTGGCAATCGCCTCCTGTTGCGCAGGTGTCAACTTGTCTAACCAGCGTTTATTAAACAAAAGTTCAATGACAGAGAAAGTGTGGTTCGTGAGTGAGAGATATTTGGCGATCTCGTAAGATTTTGTGGAATCAATGACAGACAGGGGAATTTCCAAACCATCGAGCGCACCTTGCTGAACTGCTGTGTAGGTTTCGCTCCAAGCCATGGGCACTGGGTTACCACCTAACGCCTCGTACATCCCGATATAGATCGGGCTTTGCATCACGCGATACTTTGCACCAGCAACGTCTTCGGGCGTACTAACCGGACGCACATTATTAATCATGTTTCGGAATCCACCACCCATATAACCCATGAGGGTAATTCCTTTAGAACTAATTTTGTCAGCAAGTATTTGACCAATTTCCCCGTCTAGCACTTCATAAGCCTGATCGGATGAACTATACAAAAACGGCAGATCATTTAAGAGAAAAGCTGGCTCAATCTGAGAGGTAACTGCATTGGTAATAAGCCCAGCTTGCGCGGTACCCATTCTGAGACCTTCAAGTAATGCTTTTTCATCGCCTAACTGACGATTAGGGTAGAACTGAACATCAAACACTTTACCGTTCGGATCTTCACTCAAAGCCTGCGCAAAAGCACGTGCTCCAATTGCATAAGGGTCCGTTTGCGCATCCGTCGTCGTCCAGCCTAATTTCAGGGGGATTTTGGTTTGCGCATTGGCCCCCGTATAAATGCCGACGACACAACAGGTTGCAGCAACTGCTAAAAGCTTAGGTAGTAATTTCATTTTTGTCTCCTGAGATAAAAATTATTTTTTATAAAATAAAACTGGATATCTTCTATCCATAACGCTGCGTGAATAAGTTGCCGTGAACTAGCCACTCAAACACACCGTGTTAATTTACGCATCCCAATACAACTGAGTTGGGTTGTCGACCAATACTTTTTGTCGCAAAGACTCATCAGGTAGCCAATCAAACAGCAAATCAACCAGATCACCATCGTTAGGCATCGACGTAATGTGGGGGTGTGGCCAATCCGTTCCCCAAACAAGTCGATCGGGGTTCGCTTTCAACAAAGCATCAACCAAAGGCCGCAAATCAGCGTAATCAGGCATCTGTTCCGAGGAACGATAAGGTGCAGAAAGCTTGACCCAAGCTTGACCTTGACGCATCAATTCCGTGAGTGTTGCAAACTCATGACTGGCCAAAAGCTCTGAGCTAGACGTGTGACCCAGATGATCAACAACGACCACCACGTCCTGGTCTGCAATACGCTTTAACAAGCCGGCCTCTTGCACTAACGGTGCAAAAAGCTGAACGTGCCACGAAAATGGTTTGACTTTCTGAATGATATTTTCGATTTCTCGATCGCTGGGCCCGTTTGCAAAACTACGATTAATGCGGGTACCTCGTGTACCTAATGCATCCAAACGAGCAACCGTTTGTTCATCGACATCCGCAGGCAATACCGCCACACCACGTAACCAGTCCTGATTTTCAGCCATAAAAACCTCATAGCTTGAATGATCAGAACCGTACACACTGGGATGAACCAAAACGCCACGGTCAATCCCATACGCGTGGGCCATTTTTCTATAGTCTTCGATCGTGGCCGGTGTCGGCTTATAAACGGCCGTCTTTGCGAGTGCGAATCGATCAAAATCCTGAAAGAAGTGAAAATGGCAATCACAGGTGCCTCTGGGAAGCTTTGCTCGAGCTGGCTTTAAATTGGTGTCAAAGGGTAAGTATTCCAAAGTTTCCTCACTTTTCTGTCACATCTTGGTCGGAGTTTTTTGTTCTAAACCAAACATACATTCTGATGTTTTATTGATATTTATCATCTCCAGTCGTTATTTATAGTTGTCATTTGCAAAACAAAAGGTATATGAGGGGCTCGCTGACTGCCAGCGATTCTCTGGAGTTTTAGCGAAATATTTTCATATAGTGAAAATGTTTCATCAAACAACCTATTCCTAACGCCAGAGATGAAAGAAAAGCCTTCACTTTTTCAGTCTTAGACGTATCTAAGCTTCACGTCCGCCATGTTTTCAACGTACTGGGCAATAGCCGTATGATCTTCCTCTCCCAGTCCAGCACAGACACTGGCTTTCCAGAGTTCATTCACGGCGGCCGAGACAGGGGCAGGAATTCCATTGACTTGCCCCATGCCCAACGCAATACCGAGATCTTTCGTCATAAGTGCCACCGTAAAGCCGCGTTCAAATTTTCCACTCAGAATCTGTGCAGGAAATTTTTGTTCACTGGCAGCACTGCGACCACTACCATTGTTAATAACGTCCAGCAACTTGCCGGCATCTAGCCCCATTCGCACACCAATGGCCATGGCTTCCGCGGTAATCGTCAATGTGGTTGCTGTAATCAGATTGTTAAGGGCTTTGGCAGTGTGTCCTGCACCCGTGCCACCCACATGAATAATGGTTTGTGCCAAATCCATTAATGGCGCTTTAACTCGCTCAAGAATCTGCGCTTGTCCACCCACCATAATGGTCAATTCCCCAGACTCTGCTTTCGAGACTCCCCCTGTCACGGGCGCATCCAACATATGCACACCTTGTTCTGCAAGCAGGTCCGAAAGCGTGTGAGTGATCTCTGGAACGGATGTGGTCATATCTACGACGATAGACTCAGGGCGCAAGCCACCAATCAGACCGGGGTGATTGTCCTGACCCAGCACGACCGCTTTAACAATTTGTGCATTGGGTAAAACTGTGAAGATGACATCACATTGCGCTGCCAAAATCGCTAAATCATCACTAATTTTTGCGCCCTGTTCGGCATACTTCTGCTGGACGGTTTTATTCGCATCAAACACCGTGACGTCATATCCGCTCTGAATTAAACGCATTGCAATACGTCCGCCCATATTCCCCAGTCCTACTACAGCGACTTTCATCACTTTTTCTCCTCCTTTCATTATTTGTTTTTAATCGTGTCTGGTTTCCATCCGTTTCAGATCGGATGACATGATGTCCATTCAAGCTGTTTAAGCCTGTTCTTGTGGAACATAAAGCACTAAACCATCGAGCTCATCAGTCACAGGGATCTGACAGCTAAGCCGAGAGTTATCACGCATATCTAGAGCAAACTCCAGCATGCCTTCTTCAGCGATCTGGATTGGTGGTAATCGGTTAAGCCACGCTTCATCCACATAAACATGACAGGTCGCACAAGCACACGATCCTCCGCAATCCGCTTCAATACCCGATACGCCATTCTGCACAGCAGCCTGCATCAATGATTGGCCTGAATTTGCTTCTACAACGCTTTCAATTCCGTCGTGACTCATGAAAATAATTTTTGGCATGAATGAGCTCCTTGCTACTCTCTAAACGTTTATGCATCGACTGCAGCCTCCCTCTGCACCTACGTCAAGCGGGGTGTGGGACGCAGTACAAGCGTCTGTAAGTTCATGTTTTTATCGGACAATGCCAAAGGACACGGACTCAGATCAGATTCAATCCAGCGCCGACCTAACATAAAAGCCCTAGGATCGTTAAAGGCATCTAGCGCAATGAGCCGATCACTCTGGAAATACCAAATACACACCGACGGATTGGCTGCGTCATCGCTAGACCCACCTGTACAAACAATTTGACTATGACCTGTGTTGATGCCGGCTATTTGCAACTTGAGATCATATTGATCAGACCAAAACCAAGGCACGCCTCGATACGGTTTTGGATTGCCCACGATCGTTTGCGCCGCTACGTTTGCCATCTCGATTGCATTGGGCACAGACTCCAGACGGCGACTCTGTCCTAACAATTCCATACTGGCACAATCACCAATCGCCAAAATATCTGGGTTTGAACTACGCATCTGAGCGTCTACAGCAATGCCATTGTTCAGGACAAGGCCCACTGATCTAGCCAACGAATCTTCGGCAATCGCACCAATCCCTATGAGCACTTGGTCGATCTCGAGAATCTGACCTGTACTCAGATGCGCACGATGTGCCAGCATGTGGCGATTCTTCGCATCAGGCTCAACACAGGCTTGCAACTTCAAATGATCAAGCCCTGTATTCTCAAAAATGCGAACGCCATTGCGCAAATGCAAATCTCTTACAACATCCGAAGTCGCCTCGCATGCTACTCGGCTCAAAATACGATTCGAACGTTCTATGAGTGTGACCTGCATGTCCAATGCACGTGCCACAGCCGCCGCTTCCAGCCCCACATAGCCACCTCCAACTATGAGCAAATGCTGATCCTTGCGCCAAGATGCTCGCAAAGTTCGTGCATGCTCAACCGTGCGTAGCACATGGACGTTTTTTGCAGAGGTAAACCAATCCGCTTCAGGCACCCGTGCACGGCTACCTGTTGCTAAAACCAAATATCGATAGGCCAGTTCCGTGTCATCCGATAGACGCACCAACCGTCTATCGGCATCGATTTCGGTCACTTTGCAGGACAAGCGTAAGCGGATATTCTTAAGATGATATTGCTCTAAGTTTTTCAGATGCAAGTCTTCATCTGCAGATTCACCTAAAAGATACTTTTTAGACAACAGAGGTCGCTGATAGGGAAGATCAGGCTCTTGCCCAATCAGCTCGATTTGCCCTTGAAAGCCCAGCTTACGCAAACGAAAAGCCAGTGTTGTTCCAGCGTGCCCAGCACCCACAATAATGACTGAATCACTCATTTCTTACTCCTGAGCACAACAAGAAAATTTGCTTACAGCTCAACAAAAACCTCTCCGTCCCGAACAGAAACTGGATATGTTCTAACTTTGGAATCACTGACACCAAACAAGCATTCACCCGTTTCTATGCTGAACTCCCAACCATGCCAAGGACATTTCAGAACTTGTTCATCCATGCCGTAATCCAATTCACCTGCACATGGCGTGGGCAGCATAGTGCCACCAACTGTACCCAGTGCCAGTGGGGCCCGTTTATGGGGACACATGTTTCGGAAGGCATAGACGTTGTCTTTGGTACGCATGACACCAATTGGACGACCAGCGACCTCAAGCGCTAGACCTGTGTGATGAGGAATATCGTCAATGTGACAGACTCGGTGTTCCATAAAGCATCTCCCTTTTGTAATTAGTGGTTGTCCGCAGACTTCAAGTTAAAGAGTTCAGCTGCATTGTCGTGAAACACTTTCTGGCGCAGCTCCGGTGGCATTGAGGTAAAAGTCGTTGCCGGATAATCAGAATCCCAATGTGGATAATCGGTACTAAACAGCAATGTGCGGTCGGCGTGCATCATTTCCAGAATCTGATCAAGATAAATATCTTTCTCAGGCTCTTCGACTGGCTGACTCGTAAAACGCACATGATTCAATACATAACTACTTGGAAGCTCTTCTAACCAAGGCACCTCACGTCGGAACTGTCTCCAGTTCTGATCAAAACGCCAAAGCATATGAGGCACCCAGCCATAACCAAATTCAGCAGCCAGTACCTTTAAACGAGGAAAACGGATAAATACGCCCTCAAACAGCATGCTCGACAAGTTGCCAATTGCAATTTGTGGGAAGCTGGAATGACGCTCAATGTAAGAGGTGGGCACACCGCCTGCAAAAGAAGCACTTGTTTGGAATGCCCCTTCGGTTCCAGTCGGGTGAATAAAGATGGGTAAATTAAACTCTTGGGCAGCTTCATAAATCGGGTAGTAATGAGGATTACCCATGAGAATGTTCATCAGTGGCATATACACGGCGACCACATCAGGCAAGCCACCCACTCTGCGAATTTCAGCAGCAGCTGCAACCGGGTCATGGACAGCTACACAGATAGCCAACTTGTAACGCTTATCAACTGGAAGCCACTTGTCGATGAAATAATCATTAAAGGCTCTCGCCAACACGGTTGCTTCATTTGCATTCGGGAAAGCCACCAGTTTTCCGGCCTGAATAGAAGACAACACTGCGTACTCAAGATCGAGTCGATCCAGATGATCTTCTTTCAAATAAAAAGGACAGGAACCTCCAGGATCGCCATTAGGGGTCGTTGTATCCTGACGGATGGACGTTGAACCAGCCAATGGGGGTCGTAATGGGTGGTCGGGAAGAATTGCGCGTTTTCCTTCAAAACGTTTTTGCCAACTTTGGCTCATATAGGGTTTAAGACCTTCAATGTCACCCGGAACCCATGGGTGCACATCTGCGTCAATGATTCGAAGCCCACTTTTCATGAAATTCTCCCTTCAGCATTTGGATTGATTGTTTCTAAAGCTTGTGCAGCAGTTTTAAAGCGATGCTACTATCAATCCAGCGTTCGGAATATCTCAAACATCAAGAACGGGCATTCGGTTTTACCGAACGCTAAATACGACATGAACAGAACAATCATTGCATCTTCACAGGCAGAAAACCATGCATTTTGAGCTCTCGGACTTACGTGTCTTTGTGGCTGTAGCGCAATCACCTAGTTTGACGCAAGGCGCAAAACAAGCACACTTATCAGTCGCAGCAACCAGTGCCAGAATTAAAGCTTTAGAAGCCCAATTAAATTCAAAACTGTTGTATAGAGGCAGTCGTGGCTCAACTCTGACGCCAGATGGCCAGCTGTTGCTCAAGCATGCGAGACTAATCCTCAGACAAGTGGATTACGCTAAAAATGAGTTCTCAGAGCGTTCGGGGCGTTTAGTCGGTCATATCCGCATCTTTTCTAACACCACATCGATGACCGAGTTTCTCCCCGAAGTGCTCGCACAATTCTTAGCGCAACACCCTGAAGTCAGTGTCGATTTACAAGAGCGCCTCTCTCGCGACATTATTTTGGGTGTCACTGAAGGCGCGGCTGATATGGGGCTCATTGCAGGACCTGTCGGTGCTGAAGACTTAAACGTGATCCACTACAGCACTGATCGGCTGATACTGGCTGTTCCCAAAGAGCATCCTATTGCTATCCAGTACCAGAACCAGCAACAAAATCAATCTAAGCAAATAGAATCGACCCAGAAAACGCTTGCGCATGAAATAGACATAAACACATACGCTAGAAATGGCGTAACGCTCCTGCGTTCATTAGCATACCCTCATATTGGTTTACGCGAAGGCAGCACGTTGTATGACTTAATGAATCGGCAAGTCAACCGGCTGGGCAAGGTACTGCCATTACGCGTACAAACATCGAGTTATGAAGGCATTTGCCGAATGATCGAAGCCGGTGTTGGTGTAGGTGTCGTTCCGGAATCAGCAGCTTTACGTTATCAAAATACGATGCATTTTGACATTATCCCTTTAAGAGAAACATGGGCGCTACGTGAACGCAGCATTCTAGTTCGAGATCTCGAAGCCATGCCAGAATGTGTCAAAGAGCTCATTAAGGTCATTTCGGTCGCTGGACTGCAAGCTGAAAAACACGCCCAAACTTGAATCAAAAAAGCGATCACTGGCTCTAAAGCTTATTCACCAAGTACTGAAAAAACGCGGTTTTGTAATGCAGATTGCAACTCATCTCGGATGGGTATTAGAAAGTCACGCGTCTGCATGATAGATGATTCAGGATAGTCTTCGGCAGCACCGATTAAACAAACAGAACCATACACCTCGTTAGATGCATCCGACACCACTAGTGCAAAAGCATGAGAACCGGACACAAGAAATCCGAGGTTAACCCCAAAGCCATATTCATTGGACACATCGAACGCCTGTTGCAATGCGCCGAAGCGACTTTGTCCATTCTTGACTTGTTCACGCACCAAATTATCTTTGAGCACACGCATAAATTCCGGCTCAGGCAGATTTTGCAGAATGACAATCCCGCCTGCAGAATTAATCATAGAACGTCGGGCTCCGGGATACAACATCGTTGTACTCACTTTGCCAGACAGGTTGAGATGCATACTACAGACAAAGTCGGTATCGCTGCGCACAAGAAACAGTAGCGTGCCTACACATTTTTGCGCAAACTTTCTCAGAATGTTCTCGACATCACGTTGAAACTCATGTTGCTCAGATCGCGCCAAACTCAGCTCAAAAAGTCGAGAGCCTGGCAGATAATGCTTATCAGATCGACGTTGCTCAACAAGATTTTCTTGTACAAGCGCCGTTAACAACCGATGGACAGTGGTAATGTCAAGCTCACTCTTTTGAGCGATATCTGAAATACGCCAACCTTGGTGTGGACGTGTCACAACAATCTGTAATAACCGCAAAGCACGACCCAAAGATTGTGTACCGACTACTGAAGGTCGATGCAAATCCAGATTTTGTGTTTTTGATAAGAATTCACTGAGACAAACTTTCATCATTTTGCGCGGTATTGCCTCTTTGGATTACTAATCTTGTTTTTGAAATTGCGTCGTAATTTTAAGCACATTGCCGCCTTACTGTACTTTATTTCCCACCAAGATCGCGCAACTTAAATTTAGACTTCATCGTTAATAATCAGAATTAAACGTCTATTTTCCTTTTTTCTCACCTATTGATCATCTGATTGAACTCAGTGATCTTAGGTCACGGATGCATCAGAAACCGAATCGATTGGGATAGCGTTTTGCACAGAACTCATGAGTTAATTTCGCGTTGACGCATCAGCATGCGCCACTCATCTTGACTGCGATACAGCGGTGTTCGTGATTACTTTGTCGACACGTTCTGAAACAAATCCAACTTGATCATGGTCAACAGCTTGATGCTTTTTTACGCGTCATACCACCACACCGATGCAACACACACACGTTAAACTGCACGTCGTGATTGCGTAACAACTCCTACAAAGGAAGAACGTGGATATCGAAACCACTGAGGCCATCAGGCTGTTTTTTCCTAATCCTTCGTTAATTTTGGTTTATTTCGAAGCGCTTGCCAATGCGTTGGATGCAGGTGCAACCGAAGTAACCATCGATATAGAAATAGAGGCATTCGATAAGCCAGACACACTAACAATCACGATTTCAGACAACGGTGATGGATTTACAAACGATAATTTTGAACGTTTCAAAAAACTATTGAGACCTAGGGATAGGTATCACAAAGGTATCGGCCGCCTGGTGTTTCTCAATTACTTCAACCGGGTAGAGGTCACCAGTACCCGCGACAAATGGCGTAGACACTTTATTTTCAAAGATGGCTTCGATGGCAATTCGGAACTCGAAAATCTGAAAGATGAGCAGCCAGCCAAAACAACATTAGTATTCAGTGAGTTTGCTAAAAATCGCATTAAGTCCTATGACGATTTGAAACCTGAAGCCCTCAAACCACTCTTAATCGAACAATTCTGGCCCACGCTCAGCGCTCGCAAACGTGATGGCACAGCGTCCAGAATTTCGATCAACCTGACAACTAACGAAAGCAACGTACAAAAAGAATTTTTCACGCACGAAACGACTATTACCACCGATGATTTGCCTTCGATGAGTATGATCACCATTCAGGATAACTCTCTGGATGCGTTTTCAACGATTGATATGCACTATCACGTCAAACCGGTATCGGAAAAAGGCAGCTTACTGGTTGCTTTCAGCATTGATGGCCGGACAATTCCAGTCAACTTAATACCAAATTCGTCTTTCCCGCCCGGCTACATAGGTGTATTTCTATTTGAGTCTGAGCTTTTTCACTCGAATACTGACAGTTCACGCCAAAAGCTGATATTGCCAGAAGGACTTCACGAAGCAAATCTTTATCGTTTCTTACGCCAAGAAGTTGCTAAGGTATTGGCTGAAAAGATTCCAGAAATTACGCAGAAGAATAAAAAGGTTAAAGAAAAATTCGAGAAACAATTTCCACATCTTCTGGGCTACTTTGAAAACGACACCGTCGGTCTGATTGATCGTGATGATGCTTTAGAAATTGCACAGCAGAAATTTTTTCGTGCTCAAAAGCAGGTGCTGCAATGCGAGAAACTGACCGCAGCAACCTATGAGAAATCTCTGGAACTGTCAGCGCGCACATTGACTGAATACATCTTGTATCGCGACAAGATCATTGGTCGTATGAAGGAAATGACGGCTGACAATGCCGAATCCGAAATTCACAACCTCATCGTTCCGAGATTCAAAGAATTTTCGAAAAAAACCATGCCTTCAGAGATTTACCAAAACAACGCTTGGTTGCTCGATGACAAGTTCATGGTGTTTCGAACCATCCTGAGTGAGCAACGGATGGATAGCGTTGTCAATGCCATACGGCTTGACGAAGAATGTGAAAATGATGCTGGCAGGCCTGATATTGCCATGATCTTCTCTGCCGAACCAAAAGATGCCAATGCCGTGGATGTGGTTGTCGTCGAAATAAAAAGGAAAACGGACAACGAAAAAGAAAACCAATATGCCATCAATCAACTACTGGATCGTGCAGTAAAACTAGCAGCGCATTGTCCCAACATACAAAGAATCTGGTACTACGCCGTTATCCAGATCAGTGACACGATGGAAACGCGATTGCGTCAACAAAACTGGGCACCACTGTTCTCCATGGGAAAGCTTTACTACCAAGAGTTCCGAACCGAGCGTCCGGATGGAACTGTAGTTCCAACGCCCACTTTCGTCGTGTCATTCGATGCCACCGTCGCTGATGCTGAAAGCAGAAATCACACATTTCTTCAAATCTTACGTAATGGCATGAGGGGATACGCCATGCAACAGGTCAACAGCTAACTGATATTGCCCACGTTTTTTTAGCCCTTAGCTCCAGAGGTTAAGCAACCATTTTACGCTGTTCGGCGTACCACTTGTTTTCATACTCCATTGGGCTTATATCGCCCAGACTTGAATGCAGTCGGCTTCGGTTGTAGAACGTGATCCAAGCCATAATGACAGACCGCGCATGTTCGTGGGCTTGAAACTTTTTGCCATGTACACGTGCCCAGTAGCTTTCCACAGGTGAGTTATCCCAGCAATCACCTTTCCTACTCACAGATTGATTGAATCGACATCTGCTTGAGCATCTGTAGGAATTCTGAGCCGCAATACTGACTGCCACGATCACTACGGAAGATTAGCCTAGGCGCAGGTTGGCGAACCCATCTGCTTAAAGTGCCGTTGGGTATACCAAGCTGATCGACTGCACGAGCAATGGATAAACCAACAGATTTGTCGCACACACTCCATTTTAAATTCCGGTGTGTACTGCGCACGTTTTCTTAATTCAGACATTTCAGACTTCTTTCTTCTAATGTAACTGGAATTAAGAACTACGTTACTGAGGAGCAGTGTGATCAAATCAAACTGTCTGTCGAACGTTCGTAACTGATTTAACGATCTGCAAACGCAGCCTTAATATCACTCAGCGTAGTCATCAATGTCATCGGAGCCAATGGTGATGACTCAAACCCTACTCGCCGATAAAAAGCGGCCGCATCTGACGAGAGCGCATGCACCAGTACACCTCGGATACCTATCACCTCAGCTGCCGATACAATCCGCAAGCAGGCGTCCCTAACTAGCGCTCTACCGATTCCCTGACCGTGCAGGCTTTCATCGATAGCTAAGCGCCCCAGAACCACAACAGGGACCGGATCGGGCATATTGCGCCGCAACTTACCGGTGGCTAGCTCAGCAGCCACTGCGGAACTGGCCAGTGCGTAATAACCTAGGACTTTATTGCTGCCTTGCTCGTACAGCACAAAGGTACGTGAAGCACCAGAAACCTGATTTTTACCAGCTCGATGTTTCAGCCAGGAATCCAGACTGTCTACACCACTACAAAAATCAGTCAGCTCGTGATAACTCTGTAAAGGCTCAGGCGCTGCAAGTTTCACTGTTGCAGATCCCAAGGTGCTGGGGACTGCATCGTTTTACGTAGTTCCTGGTTAGGTGCTGGGGGCTGATCCAGCCGCTTCAAAAACTCGGCATAGGCGTCCGGTGCAACCTGAATCAGCGCCTGATCCAGTAGCGTATCTTCGGCAGCCAACCGAGCCGCATCCAGAATAAAGTCCGTACGATTTTTGCCACATGCCTTGGCAGCCAGATCAATCAGCTCCCGCACCTCAGGCTTGATGCGCAGGTTAAGACTGGTACGCTGGTTGCCCATAGATAACGTGGTCATTTTTCACCTCCTGATTACATAGCACTAGTATAACCCGAGCGTATAGACATTGTCATTACACATCTAAACAAAAGTTTTGAGGAAATTTCACCGCAGACGCTAATCAATGCCAACATAAAAAACGATCCACAAAAAAGGGAGCTACCGAGCCAAACCGTCGCTGACAACGCAATCTTTTCTCTTGGACGCATTGATCTGACCTGTCTGTCGCTGAGCCTCGCCATGAACAGCTTTCCTTTGATTTGGTATTTCAAAGACAGGCCAGCACAGTTTGGAATACCGAAAGCACTAGATTGGCTGGGATTGAAAGAGACAGGAAAAGGCAGAAAATCGTAACTTATTGATTTTCAGTTATTTTCGACACAAAAAAAACGTCCTGAGACGTCTTTTTTGTTTATTGGTGGAGCCGGGGGGAATTGAACCCCCGTCCGCAAGCCCTCTGCAGGCAGTTCTACATGCGTAGTCGATTTATTTGAGTTTTAACCTTGATCCCAGCCAACCGACAGGCCTAATCTCAGCGATTCACATCAATTTAGGAGGACAGTGTGTGACCCACCGGACTCCGATTCTTTGTAAATGACGCTGCTGTGAGTTTCCTCACCTAACCCAAAGACAAATTAGTGCAGCGGCTCACCGCTTAAGCGGCCAGAGCGAAACGCTCGTCGTTGGCGTTTATAGCTTTTCCAGTGGTTTTACGAGCGAACTGGTGCTCGGCATGCCCTGCTCTGTTTCGCGACCCACGTCGAAACCAGGTCGGCCCCAGAAATACATCAGTCGACGACGATCGACTGTTACTGATAGTTATGACATTCAATCTTCAAAAAAGTTCCGTGCCATTCAGACTTTGTCTAAGAGACGATTAATCTTTAGCTCTTCGAACTGTTTCGAGTTGCCCATTGTAGCAGCTTCATCACTTGAAAATCAAACTAAACTTGATCTTAGTCAATTATTTAAATGAAAGCCATTTCTGCACTGTGCAAATCGCATCGGATTGAGCTTGTGACACCATCCCACAGTCTTATTCAGTGGATAATAGAGCAAACAAATTCTTCGCCAACTCTGAGTAAATCACCCCAGCGATGATCGAATTCAACCACGTATTCAAGTCGTATACAGCCAACCAGCCAATCTTGGAAGATATTTCTTTCAAGGTCAACGCAGGCGAATTCGTGTTTGTGGCCGGTCCATCCGGGGCGGGTAAATCCACGTTACTCAAACTGGTCGCAGGACTCGAAGCCTGCACTCAAGGCACGATTGAAGTCAATGGCCAACGTCTAGATCAGATCTCCGCACGTGCGAAACCTTATTTGCGGCGAGCAGTCGGTGTCATCTTGCAAGACACGCATTTGCTTTACGACCGAACCGCCATTGAAAACGTCATGCTCCCACTAGCCGTCATCGCGCAGCCCAGATCCATCGCGATGAGCCGCGCACGGGCCGCCCTACAAAAAGTTGGTCTAGCTGACAAAGAACGCACCAATCCGTTGGCTTTATCCGGTGGTGAACAGCAAAGATTGGCTATTGCACGTGCCATTGTGAACCGACCTGCGCTCTTAATTGCCGATGAGCCCACCGCCAACCTAGACCGTGACACAGCCCGTCGCGTGATGACAGTGTTTCGAGACTTCAATCAGGTGGGTGTCACGACTTTAGTCGCGACGCACGATGAAACACTCATGCAAGAGTTTGCGCACCGTGTTCTCATCATTGAACGCGGTCAGTTTCAAGACTTCCCCGTACGCAGGCAAGCACAATTATGAAAGGCTGGTTACAACATCAGCGCTACGCGCTCGCAGTCACAATCCGACGTCTCGGACAACATCCATTTTCTTTTTTATCGAATCTGGTCGTGCTCTCGCTCGTCCTGTCCATGCCCCTCTTAGGCGCTTCGGTCTTGTTTTCTGTCCAGCCTTTAAGCAAAGAAGTCTCAACCACACCCGCAATCACGATCTTTTTAGACCCAAACGCTTCGTTGGATACAGCCAAATCAGTTGTTAAAAAAATTGAACAAGCCAATGACCCTGATATCCATCAAATTACGCTCATCGACAAGGCGCAAGCCATTGACGACCTGAAACACAACGCAGCCTGGGAGCAAGCACTATCCGTTCTTTCAGAGAATCCTTTGCCACACGCCATCGTTGTGTATCTAGCCAATGAAGATCATTTGGCGCAAACTGCCGACACGCTGTCTCGTGAATGGCGAAACTGGCCAGAAGTCGCTTTTGTGCAGTTAGACAGCATTTGGGTACAACGTTTGGAAGCGCTCATGCGTTTAGCCAAAATCGGTCTACTCCTGATTACCGGCATTGTCGCGCTCGTCGTCTTGTCAGCCGTCTTTAACACGGTACGCATGCAAGCCCTTTCTCAGCGCGACGAAATTGCTGTGGCACGCCTAGTCGGTGCCACAGAGAACTTTGTACGGCGTCCGTTCTTGTATCAAGGCGCCATCACTTGTGCACTGGCTACGCTAATTGCCATCGTTTTATCGCACCTCTTTCTAGAACCTTTAAACGCCGCGGTTGGACACTTGGCTAAAACGTATGACGCAATCTTTGTGCTCAATACTGCGCCTGGTGGTTTACTTTGGTTGTATTTCATCGGTGCTTCTCTACTCGGTGCGCTTTCCGCGCGTTGGTCGGTCACCCGACACACGCGTTTCTAAATCGCAATGCCCAACACATCCTCCGAACAAGCTATCCGATTTTTGCCACAAGCTGTGATTGACTGGCAACGTATTCATGGACGCCATGAACTGCCTTGGCAACAAAACTTTGACCCATACCGAATCTGGCTCTCAGAGATCATGTTGCAGCAAACCCAGGTCGAAACGGTTATTCCTTACTACGAAGCTTTTTTACAAGCATTTCCAAATGTTCAATCCTTGGCACAAGCATCGCAAGATGAAGTACTCCGACTCTGGGCCGGTCTGGGTTACTACGCGCGTGCACGAAACCTGCATGCCTGTGCACAAACCATTGTGTCGGACTGGCACGGTCAGTTCCCAGACAATGCACAGGATTTAGAAACACTCCCCGGCATAGGACGCTCGACCGCAGGCGCCATTGCAGCCTTCAGTTTTGGGCAGAGAACACCCATTCTGGATGGCAATGTACGGCGTGTTTTTTGTCGGTATTTCGGCATTGACACCAATCCCATGGCCAGCGCCACGCAAAAGCAGCTTTGGGCGCTCGCGCAAGAGACTTTGCCAAAAACCAGTCCAGAGCCACAGCAGACTGCAGACATGCGCAGTTACATTCAGGGCTTAATGGATCTCGGCGCCACCGTCTGTCGACGCAATCAAGCGAAATGCACCCAATGTCCATTACAAAATCACTGCATTGCACTTAAAACTGAGCGCGTCAATGAACTGCCTATCCGCCAAGTGCGTAAAGCACGAACTGAACAAACATTGCACTTATTTGTCTTTAAACGTGGCGCTGAGATCTATTTGATCAAACGTGCTCAAGCACGCATTTGGGGTGGGCTTTGGAGTTTGCCACAAACAGCTTCACCAGAAATTTGGCATACAGCTTTTAAGGCACTCAATCTGAATGTTCTAAAAATGGCTGCTCGCACCCATGATCTCACGCACATAAAGCTCACCTTAAAGCCCTGGCTCATCGAAATCACGGACGATGCGACGATGCGTGAATTGCACGCGACACTCATGGCAGACATCGACAACCTAGATGAACAAAGCAATTGGGTCGATCCTGCCACCTGGGAAGATTACGGCGTTCCCAAACCTGTGCGCGACATTTTGTTGGGCTTTATGGACGAACCGCTGTCTTAACTGCTTTTTGTTGCTGTTTACGTTTGGCACTAATTCCCATCAGCAAACCAAAAGCGACGGCCAAGCTCAGTAACGCACTCCCTCCGTAGCTAAACAAAGGTAAGGGCACCCCCACGACTGGCAACAAACCAATCACCATGCCTGTATTCACAAACACATAAATAAAAACGGTCATGGAAATACTGCCAGCCAATAGCCGCCCATAGGTTGTCGTGGCACGACTGGCAATAAACAACCCACGCATAATCAGTAGCAGATACAAAAACAGCAGCGACAAGGCACCAAACAGCCCAAACTCTTCTGCAAACACCGCAAAAATAAAGTCAGTTGTACGCTCCGGAATAAACGACAATTGACCTTGCGTACCACTCATATAGCCCCGCCCTAAAAGTCCACCAGAACCCACAGCAATCGTCGATTGAATCGTATGAAACCCTCTCCCTAGTGGATCGCGAGTTGGATCCAACAAGGTACAAACACGGCTCTTTTGGTAGGAGTGCAGCACAATCCAATCCGTTTCAGGCTCACACAACACGTCCTGATTTATATAAATGACGCTCAGTCCGATCGTGGCTGCGAGTACCAACGGAATCAAGAGTTTAAAGCTCAAGCCCGCGAAATACATCACAAAAAACCCCGAAGCCACCACGAGCAACGCGGTCCCTAAATCAGGCTGCAAAGCAATCAGCGCAAATGGGATCAGAGTCATCACCATGGCGACCATAAAGTCGTACCAGCCCACTTTGCCTTCCCGACGCTGAAAGTACCAAGCCAACATCATCGGCAAGGTGATTTTCATGATTTCAGAAGGCTGCAAGCGCAAAATACCAATATCTAGCCATCGGGCAGCTCCTTTACTCGACTCCCCAAAAAGTGCCACCGCAACTAACAAAGCAAGCGTGATCAGATATGCCAAAGGAGCCAAACGCGCCAGAAATTGCGATGGAATCAGTGCCACAATCCACATCACGATGAGCGCATACACCATATAACGGCTTTGATCCGCGTAACGCCAGTCGGTCCCGCCGACAGCTGAATGCATGACCAGTAATCCCACCACCGACAACAGTGCCAGCAGCAACATCACAGGCCAGTCGATCGAACGAAACACCTGCATGACCGCATTAAAAAGTCGGATCATCGGGCAGTCTCCTGTGTAGCAGGCTGATCAGTTGCAGCAACTTTTTGTTCTGTGTCTGAGCCTTCTTGCTCCTCTTGCGCCTCTTGTTCTTCTTTGTCTTTTTCAAGCAACCAGGCATCCATCACTTTTCGGGCAATCGGTGCAGCTGTGTCACTACCCCACCCGCCATTCTCAACCAGCACAGCGATGGCAATGGAGGGGTCTTCTAACGGCGCAAACCCCATAAATAAGGAATGATCTCGCAGGCGCTCATCGATGGCATCCTTTCGATAGCGGCCGCCTTTCAGGTTAAACAACTGTGCCGTGCCAGTTTTACCAGCCGCTTGATAAGGAGTGCCGGCAAATGCACGACGCGCAGTGCCGCTTTGAGTCACATCGGCCAATGCAGCGTGTATGATTTCCAGATGTTTAGGCTCAATATCAAGCACGTAGTCAGGCTCTTTGCGCTCAATGCGTCCGACTTGGCCATGACGATCTTGCGCCGACATCACAAGGTGAGGCTTATAGTATCGCCCCCCGTTTGCCAGCACGCTTGTGGCTTGCGCCAGTTGCAAAATCGTAAATGCGTTATACCCTTGACCAATCGCAGCCGAAACCGTCTCGCCAGCATACCAACGTTGTTGTTCAGGTGTTTTAAAAGCTTCTCGCTTCCATTTTATCGATGGTAAAACACCTGCGCGCTCACCACTCAAATCAATCCCCGTACGCTGCCCAAACCCAAAAGGCTTCATAAAGTCATGCAGTGCATCAATCCCAATCTCGGGCGCGAGCGAATAATAGTAAGTATCTGAAGACACCACGAGCGAACGGTGCATATCGACATGCCCATAGTGAGCAGAGCCTGCATTCCTAAAGCGCTGATTACCCAGCTCAAAATAACCTGGGTCATAGATTTTTGTTTCTGCATCACGCTTACCAAGCTCAAGCGCAGCCAGTGCAACAAATGGCTTATAGGTTGAGCCGATCGGATAGGTGCCTGAGATGGGGCGATTGAGCATCGGCACATCCTTGGATTCATTGAGTTCACGCCAGCTTTCTTGATCAATACCCCCAACAAACAAATTCGGATCAAAAGAAGGCTGGGAAACATAAGCGAGGATCTGCCCATTTTGCGGGTCAATCGCAACCAATGCACCCCGATGGTGTGCAAATGCCTGTTCTGCAACGCGCTGCAGCTTTAAGTCCAGTGTCAGAATCAGATCACGACCTGGCTCCGGATCAATCCGGTGTAAAGATCGCATGGGCTCACCACGTGCGGTCACTTCAAGTGATTCAATGCCGGTCATCCCGTGCAGCATCGCCTCCCAAGCGCGCTCCACACCCTGCTTGCCAATGACATCCGTGCCACGATAATTACCGAGATCACCTCGCTCATCGAGCGCTTGCAGATCCGCTTCAGAAATCCGACCTACATAACCAACCACATGGGCTGCAACCTGTCCTTGAGGATACTGACGAACCCAGCGTGCCTTGAGCTTCACTCCCGGAAACCGAAAGGCTTGCGCCGCAAAATACGCGCCTTCTAGTTCCGTTAAGTCATTACGCAACATGATTTCTTGGTAGCGACCACCTGCCGCAACTCGACGTTTAAAGCGTGTAATCGCATTTGGCGACAAATCAATGACTTGACCCAAAGCGTCCAGCATCTTATCCATGTTCTGGACTTCTGCCGGCACCACTTCAAGCGTATGACTCAGATAATTACGCGCGAGAATTTCACCGTGGCGATCCACAATTTCACCTCGGCGCGGCGCAATCGGCATCACTGCTGTACGGTTGCGATCTGCCCTTTGCAATAAGCCTTCGTGCTCATCCACCTGCAGCACCCACAGTCGTATACCGATCAAAGCCAGTGCGAACAGCACCAGTCCGCTCGCGACCCAAGCGCGAAGCAGAAAACGACTACGTTCTTTCTGTGCGACCGATTTAAAATCAAACATGGTTCTTATCTGACATTTAACTGACGTCAGCGTTCACATCATCGAGCCTTTGTCCGGGTAACAAGAACAACCAACCCACTGGAACCCACAATGCGCTGGCGATCAACACACCGATCACCCACCACCAACCCGGCCAGGCACCCGACACCCAGGCGGCGATCACGACAGTCACCGCACGCGCCACTAAAAAGACAAGCACCATGTGCATGGCTTGTCGCCACAAATCAAAGCGTAGTAGACGACGGTGTAGCATGATGCCGCCATAGCAAGCTAGAACATACGTCAACGCGTACTGTCCCAGCGGACCACTGTCATGCACATCAACCAGTAAGCCCAACACAAAGGCCGTCAACATCCCCACGCGTTTGGACTCATGAACCGCCCAAAATGCCAACGTCAGCATCAGCAAATCCGGAGCTGCTTCCATTAATCGCCAAGGCAATAACGTCAACATAAAAACCACGGTAATCGAGCCCCAAACCACCCAACCTGCGGAGCGAGAGTCCAAGGCTTTACCGCCTATTCCTTGAGCACGCATAAACGGTGCCGTCGAATCAACCCGCTGCCGGCTTTGCATGCGCGTCTCCTTGAGTTTCAGATTCTGCCTGGTTTTCTGACGCCCACACCTCTTCAATCAGCAGATCTTCAGGTCGGTCCGGTACAACCGGGACTTTCAGAATCAAAAAATGGCGATATCTTTCTGGATGAGAGGTCGGTTGTGCGGTTGCCTTTGCAAACCCAGATGCTGAGTCTCGTTCAACAATGCCCACTGTGCCCACCGAAATGCCAGCTGGAAACACACCCCCCACACCACTTGTCACCAGCACATCGCCTTCACGGATATCCGCATCCGATGAGAAATAACGCACTTCAATCAGACCCGCACCCGACGTACCAAACGCGATTAAACGCAAACCATTGCGCAGAATCTGTACTGGGACGGCCAACTGTTCATCTGTGAGCAAGGCAGACTCTGAGGTAAATGGAGTCACCCGAATAATTTGTCCGACTAGACCACCCTCGTCAATGACTGGCATCCCCGGCTCAATGCCATCGCGGCTGCCTTTATTAAACACCAAACGTCGTTGATAGGGTGTCGAGGGTTCATACAATACTTGCACCACAACAGCCGGATACGTGGGCTTACCTTCCACAACACCCAGCAATCTGCGAAGTTGAGAATTCTCAGCATCCAATTGCGCGGCATTGGCCACAACTTGTGCCAACTCAATGCGCTGGCGTTGCAGTTCTTCACTTTCTTGTTTAAGCAAACTGGCGGCATTGCTGTAGTCTTGCACCAATGTGATGGCATCGCGTGGCAACATGACAATCCGCTGAAACGGATAAAGCACAACGCTTAAGCCTTGACGTACGGGTTCCAAATAGCGCGAGTTGGCATCGAATAAGAGTAATGCCATTGACAAGACGACAAGCAGCACCAGCTTGACTTCAGCTGGTACGCTACGTCGAAATAATTCTAATTTTGCGGGTGCGGACATTTATCTTCCTCAACGACCACGCATGGACTGACTCAGACCACTGAGAAACTGGCGTTCGTTACAACACCAACGCCATCAATCAGACTCAGTCGTCAATAAAGATGCCACCCAGTTGCTCCAGATGCTCAAGCGCATCACCGCAACCACGCACCACACACGTCAGAGGATCTTCTGCCACCACCACGGGCAAACCCGTTTCTTCCTGAATCAGGCGATCCAGATCGGCAAGCAACGCACCACCACCCGTCAAAGCAATCCCTTTGTCTGTAATGTCTGCACCCAATTCTGGCGGTGTATTCTCAAGCGCTGTTTTAACCGCCAACACGATCTGATTCAAAGGGTCAGTCAGCGACTCCAACACTTCACTCGAAGACACCGTGAAACTACGGGGGATGCCTTCAGCCAGGTTACGGCCCTTCACTTCGATCTCACGAACCTCAGTGCCCGGGAATGCAGAGCCAATCTCTTTTTTGATGAGCTCGGCAGTTGGCTCACCAATCAACATACCGTAGTTGCGACGAATGTAATTCACGATGGACTCGTCGAATTTGTCACCACCGACGCGCACAGAGCCTTTGTAGACCATGCCACCCAATGAAATCACAGCGACTTCGGTTGTACCGCCACCAATATCAACCACCATCGAACCACTGGCATCCGAGACGTTCAAACCGGCTCCAATCGCAGCGGCCATCGGCTCTTCAATCAGATAGACCTGACTGGCACCTGCACCTAAAGCGGACTCACGAATCGCGCGACGCTCCACTTGGGTCGACCCACAAGGGACACAAACAATAATACGGGGACTGGGTGCCAGGATATTGCGTGGATGCACCATACGGATAAATTGCTTGAGCATCTGCTCAGTCACCGTAAAATCAGCAATCACACCGTCTTTCATCGGACGAATCGCTTCTATGTTGCCCGGCACGCGACCTAGCATCTGTTTGGCTTCACGACCGACCGCCTGAATCAAACGACGCCCACCGCCGCCACTGCCTTCGTGGCGAATCGCCACAACAGACGGTTCATCTAGGACGATCCCTTTACCGCGGACGTAAATCAGCGTATTGGCCGTACCAAGGTCAATCGCCATATCGCTTGAAAAATAGCTACGGAGGAATCCAAACATGCGAAAAAGCCAAAAAATAGGGTAGAAAAAGATGCTCGACCTGACGTGATTAAACGGGCAACAATCTCGTTAAACAGATCATGCACACGAGCCCAACCACTCAGACCCAACTTATAGCTGGTTATGATAACTTATAATCCATCTGTATTTGCACGATCGCTTTCAAATTTCGGCAGTGATCCGAAACCTCTTTTATCATAACCAACAGTCAGTGACGCTCATTACAGAGGCACCACTGACCTTTCAAGTGTTGATCAAACATGGCTCTGACTCCAAACGACGTCGCACGGCTTGCTGAACTGGCCCGTCTTGAACTCAATGAACAAGAACTGGCACAGGTGCAAACGGAACTTAACGAAGCGCTCACACTGATCCAGTCGCTCCAGGCTGTCAATACTGACGGGGTTGAACCTCTGACGCATCCACTAAGCGCCCTGGAAGACATTTCACTTCGTCTGCGCGATGACGAACCATCCCCAACGCTCACGCTCCAAGAGCGCGAAGCGCAGATGGCCAATGCGCCTGCACAGCAAGACGGCTTATTCCTTGTGCCTCGTGTCATTGAATAAACCCCAACGACCCGAATCGCTCACCGAACCTCTACTCAGAACTTACGATGACTACAGCCCTAGATGCCTTTGATGGCATAACTCAGCTTAATGTCGCTTTGCGTGACCGCAAGGTCAGTGCGACAGAATTAGCCCAACAATTACTCACCGATATCGAAGCCAACGCATCACTCAATGCCTTCATTGACGTCAATCCAGAACTCACGCTTGCACAAGCTCGTGAGGCTGATGACTGGCGCGCCAAGAATCCAGACAGTTTCTTGGCCGGTATCCCTTTGGCGCACAAAGACCTCTTTGTCACCCAAGGCTGGCGCACCACCGCAGGCAGTCGCATGCTAGACAACTATGTCAGTCCATTCGATGCTGCAGCTGTGGAGTCTTTGCGCCAAGCACAAACTGTTTGCTTAGGCAAAGTCAGTTGTGATGAATTTGGCATGGGCTCAGGCAATGAGCACACTTCATTTGGTCCCGTACGTAACCCATGGGACCACGATGTTGTGCCCGGCGGCTCATCGGGTGGCTCAGCTGCCGCCGTTGCTGCCGGTTTGGCCATGGCCGCCACAGGTACCGACACCGGTGGCTCCACCCGCTTACCTTCTGCATTTTGTGGGATCAGCGGCATTCGCCCAACATACGGTGTTGTGTCACGCTACGGCATGATTGCTTACGCCTCCAGCCTAGATCAAGCAGGGATGTTTGCCCGTCATGCGCAGGATCTGGCGCATCTGGTCGACACCATCAGTGGCTTTGATGATCGCGATGCCACCTGCGTGCAAACCTGCGCTGGGCAAACCAATGCACCCGGTCGCATCCTGTCCCAGTATCAGCAACAAATGGAACAAGCCGATACAGCACAGCCACTTAAAGGACTGCGCATCGGGATTCCCAAAGAGTACTTTGCACAAGGTCTAGATACGGGTGTGGCACAAGCCGTTGACAACGCCATCACTGAATTGACTCGCCTAGGTGCGACTCGTGTTGACATCGAATTGCCCAACACGGAACTGTGTATTCCCGCGTATTACGTCATTGGCTCAGCCGAAGCCTCTAGCAACCTGTCACGCTATGACGCCGTGCGTTTTGGGTATCGTGCACAAGATTACGACGGTTTAGAACAGATGCAGGCTCGTTCACGCGCACAAGCCTTTGGTGATGAAGTTCGCAAACGCATCATGATTGGTACCTATGTGTTGTCACACGGCTACTACGATGCGTTTTATGTGAAAGCGCAGCAATTGCGTCAGCTGATCACGCAAGATTTTCGTCGTGCATTGACACAAGACTGCGATCTCATTGTGGGTCCAGTTAGTCCAACTGTGGCACCCGCCATTGGCCACCAACAAGACAATCCGCTGCAGGAATGGCTTGGCGACATCTACACACTGGGTGTGAACCTCGCTGGACTGCCTGCCATGTCGATTCCATGCGGATTTGCCAAAGGCTACAAACAACAATCATTACCGGTAGGTCTGCAACTGATTGGCCCTCATTTTGAAGAGCCACGTCTGCTGTCCACCGCAACCCATTATCAGAACGCCACAGACTGGCATCTGCACCGTCCCGGAGTGACATCATGAACTGGGAAGTCGTTATTGGCCTAGAAACACACGTGCAACTGGCCACGCACAGTAAGATTTTTTCACGCAGTGCCACACGCTATGGCGCAAGCCCCAACACGCAAGCCGACGTAGTCGATCTGGCATTGCCCGGCACACTGCCTGTCTTAAACCGCGCAGCCGTTGAGCATGCCATTCGTTTCGGTCTGGCCGTTGATGCGCACATTGCCCCACGTTCTATCTTTGAGCGTAAAAACTATTTCTATCCCGATCTGCCTAAAAACTATCAGATCAGCCAGGACAAACTGCCAATCGTCCAAGGTGGCCATATTGCCTGCATGGTAAACGGTGAACCGTTCAAATTTGCGCTCACACGCGCTCACTTAGAAGAGGATGCTGGTAAATCCATTCATGAGAACTTTACCGACGATCAAGGCAGACCTTGCTCAGGAATTGACCTAAATCGAGCCGGCACACCATTGCTGGAAGTCGTTTCTGAGCCCGACATGCGTTCGGCCGCGCAAGCAGTTGCCTATGCACGTGCACTGCATACGCTCGTTGTCTGGTTAGGCATTTGTGATGGCAACATGCAAGAAGGCTCATTCCGTATGGATGCCAACGTCTCCGTGCGCCCTAAAGGTCAAGAAGCCTATGGCACACGCACCGAAACTAAGAACGTAAACTCATTCCGATTCTTGGAACGCGCCATTCTGTACGAAATCGAGCGACAAATCGACGTTTTAGAGAGTGGTGGACGAATCATTCAGGAAACCCGACTTTACGATGCTGATCGCGATGAAACACGCAGCATGCGCACGAAAGAAGATGCCCATGACTATCGCTACTTCCCTGATCCAGATCTGCCCGCACTGATCGTTTCACAAGACTGGGTGGATCGAGTTCGTGCTTCCATGCCTGAATTGCCACAACAGCTAAGGGACCGTTTTGTCAGCGAATACGGCTTATCGCTCGAAGACGTTGAACAAATCTGCCAATCCCGCGCCATGGCCAACTACTTCCAACAGTTAATGGCAGAGTTAGAAGCTGATCAAGCCAAACTGGCTGCCAACTGGATGATGAGTGAGATTTCGGCCGGTTTGAACCGTGAAGAGATCGGTATCGATGCATGCCCGATCCAAGCCAAAGCACTGGCCGGTTTGATTCGACGCATTGCCGATGGCACGATCTCCAACAAAATCGCCCGTGAAGTCTTTGCGGACATGTGGCAAGCCGGCGAGCAAGCAGATGCCGATGCCATCATTGAAAGCAAAGGTTTGAAACAAATCAGCGATGCGGGGGCAATTGGTGCAATGATTGATGAAGTATTGGCCAATCATCCAGCGATTGTCGAAGAGTATCGCGCGGGCAAACAAAAAGCCTTTAACTCATTGATCGGTCAGGTGATGCGAATTGCCAAAGGCAAGGCCAACCCTGCACAAGTCAATGCCTTGTTGAAAGAAAAACTCGACAGTTGAGTGATCGATGCAGTGAGCAAACTGCATCGTGGGTGTGTTGATCAAGCAAAATGACCGACACACCCGCCTGCCCTATTTTGCCCGCCTCTGTGTCAGAGTTCAGTCTTTAATGTCTGAGACAGGTTTTCTTCAGATATCGGACTGAATGCCGTAACGGTCGCGGTACGCTTTGACAGCCGTCTCATGCGTCTGAAACGTCGCATCGGTAGACAGCCAAGTCAAAATATCATTTAAGTTTGCAATCGAAATAACGGGCATACCGTAACGTTGCGCAACGTCTTGCACCGCAGAATTTACGCTCAACGCACCATCTGCACCCGCTCTTTCCATTCTGTCCATGGCGATTAAAACACCGGCAGGCTCAGCACCTTGTGCACGAATGATATCAACTGACTCACGCACCGAAGTCCCTGCTGTAATCACGTCATCAACGATCACAACACGCCCTTTGAGAGGCGCTCCAACAAGCGTGCCACCTTCACCATGTGCTTTCGCTTCTTTGCGATTAAATGCAAAAGGCACATCTTGACCACAACGTGGGTCTTGCGACAACGCAATGGCTGCACAAGTCGCCAAAGGAATGCCTTTATAGGCCGGTCCAAACAACATATCAAAGGACAAACCTGACTCTAAAAGCGCTTGTGCGTAAAATTGACCCAATCGCCCAACGCTGGCACCCGTGTTAAAAAGACCAGCATTAAAGAAATACGGGCTTAAACGTCCCGATTTGGTTTCAAACTGACCAAAGCGCAAAACGCCTTCATCCAGCGCAAAACGTACAAAAGACTGTCGATCAAACGATGGGGATAGTTGGTTCATGGCTCACGGCTATTAGAGAAATCAAAATCGGGCTCTATTATTGCATTCAGGGAGACCCAAGTGCTTCGAATTACCTCTTTAAACGCGAATGGTATCCGCAGCGCCTTTCGTAAAGGCTTATCAGACTGGTTACTAGAACATCAACCTGACATTGTCTGTCTTCAGGAGTTAAAGGCACAGGCACCAGACTTGTCCGAAGAGCTCAGTGATCCACATGATTACACAGGCCATTTTCATTTTGCACAGAAGAAAGGCTACAGCGGTGTTGGACTCTATTTACAACCACAAAACGCTGAGATCACAACGGGTCTAGATCTAGAAGAGTTTGACCAAGAAGGTCGCTTAGTCGTGGCACGCTGGCCAGGACTGACCGTGGCCAGTGCCTATTTACCTTCAGGCTCTAGCGGTGATGAGCGTCAGGCCGTCAAAATGCGATTTCTGGATGCTTTTGGCCCTTGGTTAGAGGCTCGTATGCAGGAATACAAAGAAAACGGTCAAGAGTTGATTGTGTGTGGCGACTGGAACATCGCACACAAAGAAATCGATCTTAAAAACTGGCGTGGTAACCGTAAAAACTCTGGTTTCTTGCCTGAAGAGCGCGCTTGGCTCGATTATGTATTTGACGAGATTGGTTTAGTCGATGTCTTTCGACAACTCGAACCGGGCGAAGATCAGTACACGTGGTGGAGTAATCGTGGTCAAGCCTGGGCTAAAAACGTGGGGTGGCGTATTGACTATCACATCGCCACACCTGGCATCGCAGCCCGTGCATCGAACCCTCAAATCTATAAAGACGATCGGTTCTCAGATCACGCACCACTCACCATTGATTATGACTGGACTCTCTGACTAACCTCTGTGGCAAATTTCTGTCACAACACTAACTGGTCAGTGAGCTAAGTCCTGCAAGTGCCGTGTCTTATACGCGGCCTTGCGCATCAATTTGTTCAATGTCAGCCCGACGCCACCACAACAGGATCACACCCGGCAAAGCGATCAGTACCGTCAACAAGAAAAAACCAGGCCAATCCAACCACGCCACCAAAGGTGGTGTGAGTGGTCCAGCTAAATAGGTTCTGCCAACCGCCGACAAAGCTGATAACAGCGCAAACTGAGTTGCCGAGAATTCCCGACGGCATAGTCCCATCAGTAACGCCACAAACGCCGCAGTTCCCATGCCGCCACAGACGTTCTCTAACGCCACTGCACCCGCCATAAGCCAGATGCTATGGGGCCCCACAGCAATGGCCCAGTAGCCAAGATTCGATACGGCTTGTAGTAATCCAAACAACAGCAATGAACGATAAAGGCCAAGGCGCGCCATTAAGGCACCGCCATAGAGCGCCCCAAAAATGGTGGCAGCCAGACCCAGAATCTTATTGACCGCCCCCACTTCAGACGCTGTGAATTCAGCACCTCGAATCAGAAACGTCGTTGATAAAGCACCTGCAAACGCATCACCCAATTTGTAGAGCACGATCAGCAACAACAAAGTCCAGGCTTGAGGACGCTTAAAAAACTCAATCAAAGGTGCTGTGATGGCTTTTTCTAGTGACGCAGGAGCAGAAACCGGTGTTTGTGGATCAGGCGCCCAGAATGTCGCCAACGCCACAAAGAGCATTAAAACCCCCATCAGCGCATACATATTGGACCAACCCACCCACTGATCTGCCAGCACCAGTGCAAAACCACCCGACACCAGCATGGCAACCCGGTAACCCAATACGGACAAGGCAGCACCCGCCCCACGTTCTCTAGGTTCAAGCACATCTGTACGGTAGGCATCAAACGCAATGTCTTGTGTGGCTGACAGAAACGCGACAAACACAGCCAGTAGTGCCAAACTGCCTAACGCACTAGCAGGCGATAAACGCCCCATCAGAATGAATCCGATCGCCAAAAGAATTTGCGTTACCAGAATCCATCCTCGGCGACGACCTAAAAAACCTGGTGTATAGCGATCAATGAGCGGCGCCCAGAGGAACTTCAACGTGTACGCGGTGCCGATCAACGTCAAAAAACCAATTTCCTGCAACGACACGTTTTCAACGGTCGCCCAAGCTTGTAAAGTTCCACCTGTTAAAGCAAGGGGCAAGCCGCTGGCAAACCCTAAAAACAACAAGGGGGCCACGCGTCGTCCCATGTAGACGCTCAGTGAAGTTTTCATGCGACCTCCAGCTTGGCGACAGACTCACCGCGCCCGTAACTGACGAGTTGTTTGATCTCAGGCAGCGATGTCTTCACGGTGTGATCATGCCTGACCGGGTTCTGAGCGAAACCGATACAACGCCAAAGTCGCTCGCCAACCTGCCAGCCAAGTCACTTCGCGCTCTGTGTTGTAAGTTTTTCTGGCTTCAACTTCTAATTCCAGTTGACGGCTCAGATCTTCAAAGTCTTTGAGTGTACACAGATGAATGTTCGGCGTGTTGTACCACTTGTAGGGCATTTGTGAACTCATCGGCATACGCCCACGCAGCAGTGACAGTCCGTGGGTGAAGTAACCAAAGTTTGGAAACGACACGACGCCGTGATGCGCAACACGCTTCATTTCGCGCAAAATATGTTCGGTTTGCAAAACCGATTGCAATGTCAACGACAGCACAACCGTATCAAAACACTTGTCAGAAAAAAGGGCTAAGCCCTCTTCCAAGTTTTGTTGAATCACATCCACGCCACGACGCGCGCACCCGAGCACGCGCTCGTCATTGATCTCAACGCCAACGCCTGTGACCTGTCGTGTCTGCTGAAGGTGATCGAGCAAAGCACCATCGCCGCAACCTAGATCCAGCACTCGACTACCGGGCTCAATCCACTCGGCGATTTGTAATAGGTCTTTACGCAAAGGCAATCCCTGTGTCATGACTGACCTCCTTTGCTCAGACTCAGTGTTTTAGCGATTCGCTCAAAATAACCTCGAACCACACCGTGGTAGCGGGAATCATCCAATAAAAATGCGTCATGCCCATGAGGTGCGTCAATTTCTGCATACGTCACCCGACGCTCGTTATCCAATAACGCTTTGACTATCTCACGCGACCGAGAAGGCGCAAATCGCCAGTCTGTGGTGAAAGAAACCAATAAAAAATCAGCTTCAACACCGGCCAGTGCGCGAGTAAGATCCCCTTGTGTTTCACGCGCCGGATCAAAATAATCTAGCGTTCGCGTGATCAACAAATAGGTATTGGCATCGAAATATTTTGAAAACTTTTCACCCTGATAGCGCAGATAAGATTCCACTTCAAACTCAACGCCATAATCATAACGATAAGCTTGTTGCGCATCAGCTTGGCGACGAGCACGTCCGAACTTACGCGCCATATCGTCATCAGACAAGTACGTGATGTGACCGAGCATACGGGCAACCGTTAAACCACGCGATGGCACCACGCCATGCTCGTAATAGTTACCTTCATGAAAATCCGGATCGGTCAGAATCGCCCGACGCGCCACCTCATTAAAGCCAATATTCTGAGCAGACAATTTAGGCGTACTCGCGACAACCACGCAGTGAGCCACTCGGGACGGACAGGTAATCGACCAACTGAGCGCCTGCATGCCTCCCAAAGAGCCCCCCATCACAGCGGCAAATCGCTCAATACCTAGCTGATCGGCCAATCGGGCTTGCGCACGCACCCAATCTTCTACGCTCAACACCGGAAACTCGGATCCCCAAGGCTTACCGGTTTCCGGTCGCAAACTGGCCGGACCCGTCGAACCAAAACAGGAGCCAAGGTTATTGACACCAATCACAAAAAACACATTGGTATCAACCGGCTTACCGGGACCAACCATGTTGTCCCACCAACCAAGCTGGTCGGGATCATCGGCCTCATAGCCGGCAACATGGTGAGAGGCGTTCAACGCGTGGCAGATCAAAACCGCATTGGAGCGATCTTCATTCAATGTGCCGTAAGTTTGGACAGCCAATGTGTAGTTCGAAATCGATTTACCACTATCCAAAGGGAGCGGTTGTTCGAATTCAAAATACTGGGTAGTCACCTCACCGACTGATTGCGGCGCTTCACGCGCAGGCTCAGCGTCTGTCGATAGAAATAAGTTTGCAGTCGTAAAAGTAGTCATTCAAAGACCTCTTTAGCGGGATTTGTGGGGCGCCCGCAAGCGGATCAGGCAAATCGGCGCCAATTCTTGGACAAAATTCTACCACTTTGTAACGGTCCACCACAAAAACACGCATGGACATTCCCGTCATGCCCATACGACACAAGCTGTCAGTTTGTGTCAAACTAAAAATAACGCAGCCAGTGTTTTGAACTAACGCACACAAAACAGTCAACGGGCAATCACCACAAGTGATTGATCCAAGCGCGCCGCAACTGGACAGTCTCTACCTCTTTGACTTTGGAAGATGCAGCCCCTGCCATTAACCATTCAGAGTCAGCTTGCAAACATCTCAAGCAGTTCAAATACATCGGCTTCGTGCCATCAGACCTTTCAAGGTCAGCATTTCAGGAGTATCACCATGACCATAGACGCTTTAGACAAGCCAGACAAACGACGAACGCCTTGTGGGCCGCAACAAATACAGAATTTGTGCATGAATCACGATCGCGGTGATCCAAACCACAAAACACGGTTACGGAGCCTTGATCATCGATATACGCAGATAGCATCACAGTAACAGGAGGAAGCGAGAATCAGGGTGGCCTAACGGTCACATGCTATCCCTCCCCGGATTTAAAAATGGGGTTTCTCGCACAATTTAATGAATTCAACACCACTATCCAGACGAGAATTGCAATGTTTGGCTTGGGTGTCCTGCGGCAAAACCAGCTGGGAAACTGGCTGTATTCTAGGCATCAGCGAAAGCACGGTTAACTTTCATCTAAGGAATGCATGTCGAAAGCTCAACGTCTATGGTCGGCAAGCTTGTATTGCGCAGGCCTGGCGTTTGGGCTTATTGACACCATCCATTTTGGCCCGTGAAACCGAATAACAACCGCGTTCACTGAGGCCTAACACCCGCATCATCGCTGCACCTCAGCAAATGGTGCGGGCTCATTCAAACCTGTGTTCGAACTAAAAATCACATGCACACCCAACCATAAAACCCTGAACTCGGAAATAGCTGCCCCCACCAACTGGTTGCGTCACGTACAATCGACTCAAAATTGGACTTTTGATCCTTTGCTTGCAAGCATTTCCATAGTCTGCGGATTGCAGCCGAGCTTGCGCAAACTCTATGAACCAAACAGGATAGCCGCTTGTCTACCTCGCTCAAACAACGATTGACTGTGCTTGCGCAGCAACCAGAACTGCTGGCCAATTGCCTACGCGGTCTGGAAAAAGAAGGCTTACGTACCGACCTAGGTGGTCGCTACGCGTTAACGCCTCATCCGGCACAACTCGGCAAGGCGCTCACACACCCTTATGTCACAACAGACTATGCAGAAGCGCTGCTAGAACTCATTACCGCCACACACAGTAGCGTCGATGATCTCATTCAGGCGGCCGACTGGGTTCATCGTCTGACCGTAAATGGCCTAGACAATGAATTGATTTGGGGGCATTCCATGCCACCCGTGCTGCCACCCGCCGATGACATTCCAATTGCTTGGTATGGCACATCCAACACCGGTCAGCTCAAACACGTCTATCGTCGAGGCCTAGCCCACCGTTACGGCAAACCGATGCAGTGCATTGCCGGCATTCATTACAACTTTTCGTTGCCAGATGAGTTCTGGGCTTTATTTCCCAGCGACGAGCAAAACGCCCAAGAACGACAATCTGCAGGTTATGTCGCGCTAATTCGCAACTTCATGCGCCACAGCTGGTTGTTAATGTATTTGTTCGGTGCTTCACCCGCACTAAACCGCAGTTTTTTACCCAATCCGCCCGCAGAACTTGGACGCATAGGGGAAGATACGCTGTATATGCCATGGGCAACCAGTCTGCGCATGAGTGATCTGGGCTACACCAGTGAGGCACAATCCACACTGACTCCCTGTTACAACGATCTTCACACGTTCCTATTGCGTTTATATGAAGCAGTCACCACACCATGGCCTGCGTATGAAGCGATCGGTGATCAACGCGATGGCGAGTGGATTCAAATCAACTGCAACCTTTTGCAGATTGAAAACGAATACTATTCCAGCATTCGACCTAAACGCACAGCGCGTGCAAAACAACGCCCCATCAACGCCTTAATGGAAGATGGTGTGCAATATGTTGAAGTGCGGTGTTTGGACATCGATCCTTTTGAGCCTGCGGGTATCAGCGCACAGACAGCCAGATTCCTCGATGCTTTCTTGCTCCACTGTGCCTTGTCTGACAGTCCCTATTTTGGGGATGGCGGCTATTGTCGTGAAAGCCATCAAAACTTCCAAACCACCGTCAAAGAAGGTCGTAAACCAGGGTTGATGCTCAAACGAGCTGAACAACCCATTGCACTTCAAGCGTGGGCACACGAAATCTTTGACGATATTCAAGCCTGTGCAGAAGTGCTGGCACAACAAACTGGCGACATGGATTATGTCAGCGCGATCCAAAATGAGCGCCTTAAAGTCGACGACACAACACTCACCCCCTCTGCTCGCGTACTGGCTGGTATTGAAGCCGCAGGCGGATCGTTTCAGGACTTTGTCCTAGGCCTCTCACGCGCACATACTGAAAAGTTTTCAAAAGCAGGACTGAGCGACTCGGAACTCGACGAAGCTCATGCACTGCGAGATGCCTCGATCAAAGCTCAAGCCGAACTCGAAGCCGATACATCCGTGACATTTGACGAATATATGCAGCAATTCAACACGTCACTTACACGTCCATCCTGACGCCCACACGATCCACAACCTCCACACTATCTGAGACGAGACCGCCCACGGCGGAACTCGTCTCAGACCCCATCCATCGTGCCCTTTTGCCACATTTTCTCAGCGCTATATAAGCTACCTAAGCGGGTTAGTTAATTCGTCAACCTGCATAATTCTCGCAATTGCTAATAAAACACATACTGCCTTGACTTAAAAGAAATTAAATCCTTATTTTGATCTGATTACCAAAGAAGACAAATTAAAAAAAACTAGCGTTATCCCGACCTCGATACTCAGGTAGTCTGAAGAAGAAAGTGGTACGCTAAAGAGAATTTATTCAAAACAATTCAGAAGTGAGCACGACTAGGAGAAGACAAAATGCGTTGCCAATGTGTTGTTAGTTTTGGGAAACCACTCGTTGCCCAAGAACGCGAAGACCTCGTGCCAGAGGGCACCGAAGTCATCATGAAAATCACCGCAGCCGGTGTCTGTCACTCAGATTTGCATATCCGTGATGGTTTCTACGACCTGGGTGATGGTAAAAAAATGCATCACGGTGAGCGTGGCTTACATCTGCCCAGAGTCATGGGGCATGAGCCAGTGGGTGTCATTGCTGCCAAAGGTCCACTCGCAGGTGATTTAGACACGAGCCGCACGTATGTTGTGTACCCCTGGGCCGGTTGTGGCACTTGCGAACGTTGCATTGTGGGCGATGAGCACTACTGTCCAACACCACGCGCCATGGGCATCCATGTGGACGGTGCCTATGCGACGCAGATGCGCGTGCCGCACCCTCGTTACCTGTTTGACATTGGCGACATGGATCCTGCACACGCAGCACCCCTGGCCTGCTCAGGACTCACCGCTTTTAGCGCTTTGAAGAAAGTCGAAGCTTCTTTATCCAAAGCACCTGTGGTGATTATTGGGGTCGGTGGTGTGGGGCTAAATGCCGTGCAGCTGGCGAAAAGCCTAGGTGGGATGGCACCGATTGCTGTGGATATCGATCCTAAAAAACGAGAAGCTGCATTGACCCACGGCGCAGGTCACGCCATTGACGGTTCCGCCCCCGACGTGATTGCGCAGATTCATGCTGCAGCAGGCGGTGCACCACTGGCTGCGATTGACTTTGTGGGTTCTGAACAAACTGCCAAACTGGGTTTTGATGTGCTGACGCGCGCGGGCCAACTGGTGATCGTCGGTCTCTTTGGAGGTCGTGCGCCATGGCCACTGCCCATGTTGCCATTCCGTTCCACCACCATCATGGGTTCTTATACCGGCTCGCTCAATGAGTTCCGCGAACTGATGTCGCTTGCTGCCAAAGGTGTGCTGTCACCCTTGCCGACCAGTCGTCACAAATTGGATGAAGCCGAAGAAATTCTCAACGACCTGGCTCGTGGTGAGATCGTCGGGCGCGCCATCCTTGAACCCAATAAATCTTAACTTTTGATAAAGCCAGCCAATACTTTAAAAACAGTAAAAACTAGCAGTCTTTAGTATCCGGGGAGACATTTCCCATGGTTTTTAAAAAATCGGCTTTCCTCGCTGTACTGGGTCTGGTCTTTCTAAGCGCACCCGCTGTTCAAATGCGTGGACTGTGGCTTTGAAGAAAACGCCGATGTGGTTGACGCGATCAACGTTCTAAGGGCGGTGGGCCAAGAACCCACCGAAGCAAGTCAGACGAAGGTCGCTGGAACGCCGTAGAAATCCTCGTCCTGTATGTTAATGAACAATCCGTACGTGTTTGGTGGGTTTTGGGAATACACTCTGAGGCGACATGAACTATCAGCCCATTAAAGATTAGGTCCCGATGACTGACGCATCGTACAGTCATCGGTCACGAGTACTTACAGATCGGTTGATTTATGCACAAACGGAATGGCAGCATCAATCGTTTCCCAGATGAAGCGCCCTGATGGACTGCGTTGCTCTTCTGCAATATGGGCCACCAAACCGGCTGCCCTTGAAATCACTGCAAAACCACGCATCAACTCAACCGGTACCCCAATGCCGCCTAGCAATGCGGCCACAGCGCCTGTCGCATTAATCGTGATGTGTCGACCGTAGATCTCATCAACCACCTGATTGAACGCGCGAATCGTATCGACATAACGCTGATCAAACTCAGGTTCTTCGGCCGCCACTTCAAAGAGCTTGATCGAACGGGGGTCATCAGGTTTATGCAGGTGATGCCCAAACCCTGGCAATGGGGCTTTACGTGCCCGATAATCCGTCACAATCTCGCGCATTCTTTGTTCGGGATTGTCATGCGCCATGATGTCGCTTAACAACACCGCGCAGTTTTCCATCGTGCCAACAAACTGGCTTCCCACACACATCAAACCCGAAGCCACCGCACCTTGAAGGTTTTCTGGGGCACTCATATAAGTCACGCGAGTCGCAATGGCGCTGGGTGTCAGGCCATGTTCCATCAGAGTCACAAGCACAGCATCCATAATTCTCAAATCAACAGCGCGCGCACGACGACCCATGATCTGGGCAAACATGACTTCGCTGAAACTGCTGTGACCGATCAACTCTTCAACTAGATCACGGTCTCGGTAATGCATACTGGTGAGCGTGTGTTCACACAATTCGGTCTTTGGTGTATTGGACATGGTATTTTCCTTTATGGATAATTTTGTTGTGTTTATAGTCTGGTCATAAATTAGTTCGTTTGATACTGACGTCGGATTTCGGTTTTAAGAACTTTACCCACTGGCGAGCGTGGCAGCGACTCACAAAACCAGATTTTTTTAGGTGTCAGAACAGGTCCGACTTTTTCTCGCACAAAGGCTTTCAGCTCTGTCTCATCCACCGTGGCCCCAGGTTTGAGCTCAACGGCCGCATTAACCGTTTCTCCCCATTGCTCATCGGGCAACCCAAACACAGCCGCCTCATGGACCGCTTCGTGCTGACTCAAGACGTTTTCGACATCAACCGGATACACATTAAAACCGCCCGAAATAATGACGTCACGCAAACGTTCTTTCAAAAACAAGTAACCGCGCTCATCAAGATAACCGACATCACCTGTATGCAGCCAACCGTCGCGAATCGTGGTTGCCGTGACTTCAGGCTGCTTCCAATAACCAGTCATCACGAGGTCACCTCGTATCAACACCTCGCCCTTTTCACCCACAGGCAAGACCTCACCGTCTGGTGACACAATTTTGATTTCAGTAAACCAGGTCAATCGACCCACACTGTCACGCGTTTGAGGATCCATCAGTGCATCAGGGGTAATACAAGTTGCAATCTGTGGCGCCTCAGTTTGTCCAAACGTGGTCGCTAGCACTGGCCCAAAAAACGCCTGCGCTGCTTCAATTTTGGAGCTGGGCATGGGCGCACCACCATAAATCATCAGTCGCAAGGCTGGAAATGAGGCGCGTGATGCTCCAGGTGTTTGCATCAGCTTATAAATTAAAGTTGGTGGCATAAAGGTCATCGTGCCACCTTGATCGCGAAACGCCTTGATTAGCCCTTCGGGATCATTCGCATCGACCAACACAATCGCTGCACCTTGCGCCAAAGTAGGCAAGACATACGTGCCTGACCCGTGACTCAGTGGTGCTCCCGCCACATAGCGGTCAGCCGCCGTAATTTGCCAACATGCAATCTGATTCACAATCACAGCCACCCAAGCTCGATAAGGCTGCATCACCCCTTTGGGTAAACCGGTTGTGCCCCCTGTAAACTTGATGGCTTGCGTGTCATTTTGATCTGCGTCATAACGAACCGGTGCCTGATCGAGATAGGAACGCGTCGCCTCAGGCAGATCCACCATCGACAAGATGGTTTGTTGATCACGGGGTGAGACCAGTTCGGCTCCCGCTTCATCAACGATCACGAGGCTCGTCTGAACTGTTTCTAGAATACGACCCACTTCATGCGCTGTACTGCGTGTGTTCAATGGCACCCAGACTTTACCGGCGGCCATAATCGCGAGCATGGCCACAACATAATCCGCACTATTCTGACCACACAAACCAACTCGACTGCCCGGCTGAGGGTCGCACACTTGGAGATAGCAGGCCAAGGCACGGACACGCTTAGCCAGCTGCGCATACGTCACAGTTTGATTATCAGGCTCGAGCAAGGCAGGATTCGACGGCCACGCTTGCGCAGCCCGGAAAAAGAAATCGATGGGATACACGGGAAATCTCTTGGATGAATTTCAAAGGAAGTTTGGCCTGAGTCTTCGCGGATCGGCATGCACCGACCCGCTTTTTAAAATCTGAAGCTCAGACCTGATGGATAAATCGTCGTTTACTGAACAACGACTTTGGCGGTGTCAACCACTTCACCCCACAACTTAGCCTGTTGGCTCACTTGCTCACCATAGGTTTCAGGTGAGTTAGGTGGTGGTGGCAACAAGAAGCCGTTTTTCTCATAAGCGGCAACCACTTCAGGGTGCTTCAAAGCTTTGTTCAAAGCCGCATTCAGAATATCAATGCGATCTTTGGGTGTACCTGCAGGCACGTTCAGACCAAACCAGGCCTGCACCACAAAGTCTTCAAATCCACTTTCCACAAAGGTAGGTGCTTCAGGCAAGCTCGCCTGACGCTCAGGCGTTGTGACTGCCAAGGCGTTGAGTTTTCCAGCGCGCACGTGCGGCACGGAAGAAGGCAGGTTGTCGAACATGATGTCAACTTGACCTGCGATCAGATCCACCACAGCAGGTGCACTACCGCGATATGGAACATGCAGAATGTCTGTGTCTGTTTTAATTTTAAAGAGCTCACACGACATGTGGATGGATGAACCAACACCAGCAGACGCACAAGTCACATCACCTGGATTGGCTTTTGCATAGTCGATCAGCTCGGGCAACGTTTTGTACGGTTTATCAGGATTGATCACCAGCATGTTGGCAATGTTGGCCATCAAACCAACTGAATCAAAATCCTTGGGGAAATCAAAACGCAAGTCACGGTACAAGGTGTTATTAATGGCGTTCGAAATCGTACCGGTGTACATCGTGTAACCGTCATTTTTGCCGCGCAACACATAATCAGCACCAATGTTGCTGTTGGCGCCTGCTCGGTTCTCAACCACAATGGGTTGGCCCAGCTCATCAGACATTGCCTTGGTGACCAAACGAGTCAGTACATCAGTCGCACCACCCGGTGCAAATCCAACCACAACCGTCAAAGGACGATCTGGAAAATCTGCGGCAACCGCAGCTGTGGACATCGTGGCCAAACCAGTTGAGACCGCTGCGGTCAGTACACCTGACAACACCGTGCGACGCATCTTTGTTGATTTCAACATAAACAACTCCTCAGTAATAAAGCAATGCAAAACAAATCTTATTGGCCATCAATATAACGAAAAATATTCTTAACAAATCTTATCTTGTCCAGATTATGGACAAGATAAGATTTAAACTCATGAAATCAATTTGATAGGCAAGACACCTTGAACTCACAGTTATGCACAAACTCACGTCAACAGCATCGCCCCCACCCGTTGCCCAACTCAATTTGCCTGCAGACAGCCCAAAAACCTTTGTTCGTGGACTACAGATTCTGCAAACACTTCAGTTCGCGGGTGAACAAGGTATTGATATCCCAACGCTTGCTCGCCAAACAGGCACACAACGCCCGACGGTCTATCGTTATTTGGATGTCTTAGTCGCCATGGGCTACGCCAAAAGACTAGGGCAACGACCTATCTATGCGTATCAAAACCCGCCCCAACCCACAACGATAAATCCAGATCAAGTGCTCTTAAAAGCGCTGAAAACTGCTTTACGACGGATCAGTGATCAAACACAAGACTCCACGTTTTTAGTGCAACGCGAAGGCGATGATGCTTTATGCATTCACCGTGAGCTTGGTGCATACCCAGTTCAGGTACTGGCCGTGCACGTCGGACACACTCAACCCATGGGTGTGGGCGCTGCTGGCTTGGCACTGCTCGCCTACCTACCCGCTCATGATATTGAAAACATCCTCACGCACAATGAGGAACGCTTACTCAAATACGGTGGGATGACGCGCAAAAAAATGACTCAACTCATTAAAACCACGCAAATGCGTGGTTGGGCAGCCGTCGGCAATGCAGCAGTTCCAGGTGTGCTCGGTGTAGGGATTCCGGTGCCATATCAGGGCGCTTATCCCAGATTTGCGGTCAGCGTCTCAGGGCTCATGAACCGCTTGCCGCTGCCACGTCAACGAGAAATCATCACACTGATCCGCTCAGAGCTAAATCTTGCACTTAAAACAATCTCGCCACAGGATGACTAAGCAGAACGACAGAGCAAGCGCACCGAATAAGACCACTAAACAAATTTATTGAGCGATCACACCCGCTTTCTCAACCACATCACCCCACAGTTTGGTTTCTTCGCGCACATAGTCGTGATAGGTTTGTGGCGTATTCGGCTGCGGTGGCATCAAAAACCCATTTTGCTCAAAAGCTTCGATCAGTTCAGGATTCTTGAGCGCATGATTCAAGGCTCCACTCAAAACCTCGATTCTGTCTTGAGGTGTGCCTTGCACAACACTTAATCCAAACCACGCTTCAACCACAAAGTCATCCAAACCCGTTTCCATAAAGGTTGGTATATTCGGCAAGCTAACTTGGCGCTGCGCCGTGGTAACTGCCAGTGGGATCAATTTATCGGCTCGAATATGTGAGATGACTGAAGGTAAGTTATCGAACATGATGTCGACCTGACCACCCACCAGATCGACCACAGCTGGGCCACTACCCCGATACGGCACATGCAAAATATCGGTCTCAGTCTGTAGCTTAAAGAGCTCACAAGACATGTGAATCGATGAGCCTACGCCTGCAGACGCGCAGGTCACTTCACCAGGATGTGCCTTGGCATACGCAATCAGATCCTCCACAGATCGATAAGGTCGATCGGGATGCACGACCAAGACATTGGCCATACTCGCCATCATGCCGATGGGTTGAAAGTCATTCGGAAAATCAAAACGCAAGTTTTTATACAAGGTGTGATTAATCGCGTTCGAGATCGAGCCAGCATGGACGGTATAGCCATCACTTTTTTGTCGATACACATAATCGACCCCAATGTTGCTGTTGGCGCCCGCTCGGTTCTCAACCACAAAGGATTGCCCCAAATCGTCTGCCATGACCTTAGTGACCAAGCGTGCCAGAATGTCTGTGGCACCACCTGGCGCAAAACCAACAATGACAGAGACAGGCCGATCAGGATAGGTCTGTGCTTGTGCAACTGGCATCGCACAAACAGAGCCTATTAAAAGCGCAACCGACAGACGACACGCACGTCGATGAAACTGGACGCGTGAGCGAACAAACATGGAGAGTTTCCTTGAAATAAGCCAATGATGGCTAAATTGAAGTTTTGAAGATAGAAATATTTAAACGCTGATTATATAGAATATATCAAGACATATTCTCGTAAATCAAATCCAAGCATCCAGCATCAGAACCACACAGTTGGTGAATAAGATCCAACGAATGCACAATGCAAACAGGCGCTGATCCAGACGCGCATACAAGCGATGGCCCAACCAAACACCAAGCGCCGCAATAGGTAATTGCGCAAAGCCTAACCACCACAAGTCGTTCTGCTCAGATTGGACGTCTGAAGGCACGAGCCATTGCATGATCAAAGCCACGGTGTAAATCACCAAAAAAAACGCCACAGCGGTTGCACGTGATTTAGCTTTATCTAGATTACTACTCGCAAAATACACCAATAGTGGAATGCCGCCCGCTCCAATCGCTGATGTAAAAACACCTGCAAACCACCCAACCCAGCGGTCTCTTGATGCTGTCCGATTAATTTGAAACTGCCTCAGCAGCAGTCCCAAAAACACCAACATCAAGCAAGCCGTGCCTAACTTGAACCAAGCTGGCTCAACCCACATCAAAATGAACAGACCAAGTGGTGCACCCAATAGACTCGTTGGAATTAAACGAAGCAAAAGCGTACGATCCACTGATGCACGGACATGGCGGATCAACACAAAACACAGAAAGACAGAAACAATCAAATTTAATTCAACAGCCACAAGAGGCGGATGAATCAACAGTAAGAGTGGAACCGCGAGAATCGAAAATCCAAAGCCCGTGGCTGTTTGGATGGCGGCTGCAAACCAGACGATGAGAGATGTAAAAAGAAAGGACAATATCATCCGTGAATCATTAGCGCAAAACCCGACAATTTTTCTATAAATCAGTCTTCATGACAGAAGAGAAATGTCAGTCAACTTCAGTTCTAAAACTCAACTGATATACCTTATAACGCATCGTTCAAACCCATTTGCCAAAAGTCAATCTCTAGACGGGTTGCGTCCTGAAAAGTCATAACCAACTCTTCAAATCGCTGCGCAGTCTGATTTAACAACTTTTGATTCATCCATACACGCTCGGCTTCGGCAGCAGCCTGAAACTCTGGGCTGATATACATACTGATCCACTCTTCATAAGGATTAGCCTCACCACGAACTATAAAAGGTTGTGCAACCAGCCATTTTGCGATTTCCGCATACCCAATCAAACAAGGGGCCAAGGCCACATGCAGGTCGAGTAAATCACCCCGATTACCTGCGTCCAACACATAACGCGTGTAAGCCATCGTTTCGCGAGCTTCATCCAGTGCCTCAAGCTCACTTTCAGAAATGCCCCAACGTGCGCAATAGTCAACATGCAAACCCATTTCAAGATCCACAATCGCTTTCAAACTATCGAGCCCTTGGCGTAATTCAGAAAAGTTACGACTTTTATATACGGCAAGCCCCCATGCTCTGGCAAAATGAATCAAAAAAAGATAGTCTTGGCGTAAATAATGTCGGAAAGATGCTTCGGGCAATGTCCCAGCGCCCAGCTGTCGGACAAACTCATGTTGACAATACGCTTGCCAAGGTGCCCGAACTCGATCAACCAGCATTTCAAAACTGAATGGTTTTACTTCTGACATTTTTTCCTCGAAATTCAAACGAACCCAGCACAAACTAAAGCACTCTTCCACAAAGATGGAAGACAACGTGATTCGGTTCAATGCATTGAATAAAAATGCACTTCTAAAAATCCGTCTGATCTTTCAGACTTCGCTCATTCTACCGTAGAGCCGCGCAATCTAATTATTCTCTGGTAGCTCGCAACGAACCCCGACGCTTTGATAGCAGGCATCAAAAGTAAGAGCACTATCAATTTATTCAATGAAGTATGATGAACTGAGCAGTCTCCCCCTTAATCGGGAAGAGACATTTGAATTTAGAAGCTTTTAGAACCATCGGCTAAATGTGCTTACGCGATGTAGTAGGACTGGCTTTATCTGGCGCGCCCGCCAGGAATCGAACCTGGATCGAGAGCTTCGGAAACTCTAATTCTATCCATTGAACTACGGGCGCGAAAGCGAGATTATAGCGTCAAGTTCAAAAGCAGGTGAGTGTTCTTCTGACTTAGCTTGCATTCTCGGTATAATTCAAACCGTTTCACGCCAATTTTATTGTCATTTAGGGTTTGCTCATGAGTCATCCTCACGATTCCCAGCAGGATCAAGTCAAAACCGACAACGATCCGATTAAGTCGTCCAAGCCATTGGTCATACTTTCATGGCTATTACTCATTGTGGCCATTGTTGCCATCATGATGATCGATTGGACAGATTCTGAAACGCGATCTACCTCAGCTGGTCATTCGCTCAGCGAAGAAGCGGTTGTCGAACGGATTGCACCGATTGCTCGCATTGAGATCATTCATGTCGAGGTCGATCGTGAGCCGCAAACCGGCGAACAGGTCTACAGTCTCGTCTGTACTTCCTGTCACGCGGCCGGTATCTCTGGCGCACCGAAGTTCGGTGATCAAGCAGACTGGGCCCCCTATATTGCAACTGGCTTCGATGAAATGATGAACATCGCAATTAACGGTAAAGGCGCCATGCCAGCACGCGGTGGTAATCCCAACCTCTCAGATCTAGAGATCGCACGCGCCGTGGTGTACATGGCCAACGCAGCTGGTGCAAACTTCCCAGAGCCTGCAGATGAGAGCGCTGAAGGTGGTGAGGCTGCTGCAACTGAAGAAGCGCCTGCCGCTGAACAAGCTGCTGCTGAGCCTGCACAAGATGCACAAGCCACCCAAGAAGCAGCACCTGCTGAAGCGGTTGCTGTGATCGATGAGAGCATTGATCTCAAACTGGGTGCCAGAATCTACAAGCGTGGTTGCTTTGCATGTCATGCTTCAGGTGCTGCCGGCGCCATGAAACTGGGTGACAAGAAAGCATGGGCACCCTACATTGCTCGCGGTATGGACTCACTCATGGAAGGCGCGATCAACGGTAAAGGCGCCATGCCACCACGAGGCGGCATGGGTAAAGTGTCTGACGATGAATTACGGGCTGCACTGGCTTACATGATTAGTAAATCTCAGTAAGCCCATTCGTAAAAAGCACCGATCAATGACTTGGCCGGTGCTATAAAAAAACCCCGATTGTCAAAAAAGCAATCGGGGTTTTTTGTGGTTTAAATCAACAAGCCATGCACATTAAGCAGTTGCTGAACACTCCAACAAGGAGCGACCCAACAACACGCGACGACGTAACCACAGGCTTGGACGATAACGCATATCCCCAGTTACGATGTGCATGTTTTCTAGGATCTCTAGAACTGCCGCTGCACCTAGGCTATCGCCCAAACTCAGTGGGCCAGCTGGATAACCAAGACCCAACTTCACAGCGCGATCAATATCGGTTGGCGTTGCAATGCCCTGTTGCGCAATTTCACATGCAATGTTGACGATCATGGCCTGGATACGTTGTCCAACAAACCCAGGAGAATCCTGAATAATGCTGACTTGAACCTGGTCGAGCGCCAAAATCGCATGAGCCACATCACGCCAATGCGGTGTGGTTGTCATTGCCACCATCAAGGTGCGGTGTCGTTGTGGTGACAACGCACCAAACGTATCCAGACCCACAGTGCGCTCTGGATCCAGGTCTTGTTCCACAATCGCAGTGCACACATCTTCACCGTACGGGGTGACGACAATTAAACTGCTGTCATCTGGACGACTACCTGTCTGCACAGCAGCACCCAGCTCACGCAACCAAGCGGTCGCAATCGCATGACCTTGCGGATGCGCAGGACTCACCCAAACGCTGGGCAATGTCTCAAATGCAGGAACGGGTAACATTGGCGACTCATTTTTCTTGCCTTCGCTATAGTTGTAAAACCCACCATTGCTTTTACGACCATAGAGACCTGCAGCGACACGAAGCGTGCCAAGCGGCGAAGGACGAAAACGCGTTTCATCGTAAAACTGACGGTAAATGGACTCCATCACAAAGTGAGACACATCCAGACCTGTTAAATCCATCAATTCAAATGGACCCATCCGAAAGCCACACTGTTCACGCATGACGCGGTCAACCGTTTCATAATCAGCCACCTGCTCCTGCACCACCCGGAAACCTTCTGTCGACAAACCGCGTCCTGCGTGGTTCACAATGAACCCAGGCATGTCTTTACAACGCACCGGCGTGTGTCCCATTTCAGAGGCAAACGTCATTAACGCATCGCCTACCGCCGGATCACCACGTGTGCCGTCAATCACTTCAACCACTTTCATCAAGGGCACGGGGTTAAAGAAGTGAAACCCTGCAACTCGCTGTGGATGCTCACATTGCGCCGCAATAGCCGTCACCGACAAAGACGAGGTGTTGGTTGCCAAAATACACTGCTCACTCACCACACCTTCGAGCTCTTTAAAGAGCGCTTGTTTGATATCCAAACGCTCAATAATGGCTTCAATCACAACATCGCAACGAGCCATTTCGCCCAATGTTTGTGCAATGTGCAGATTGGCCAACGCATTGTCCACCGCTTCTTCGGTCATACGACCTTTTTCTACAAGCCGATTCCAAATCGCACCAATATCTTTAATGGCAGCTTGGACAGCTTCTCCATTCTGATCGAACAACATGACATCAAATCCGGCTTGGGCGGCAATCTGTACAATGCCCTTACCCATCGCACCGACACCAATCACACCGACTGTTTTAATTGCTTTCACTGATTTTGCTCCTTTTTACAAAGACTTTTAAAACGATGCATACACCTCAAACGCACTTGTCCATACCCATGATTCAACCCGAAGACTTTGCGGATGTTTTTCAGCCACGCGATCCTTCTGGGCACAAGGGAACCCACGGCAGCGCCGCCATTTATGGTGGGGCGACCGGTATGACAGGTGCAGCAATCTTAGCGGCCAGAAGCGCACTCAAATCGGGCAGTGGACGCATTTACGTCTGCTTGGCACACGATTCAAACGACGCTCACAATCTACAAATTGACTGGGCACAGCCTGAACTCATGATACGCCGACTTCATGACATTTTAGGCACTAAAACACCGATTCAAGCATGGGGCATCGGTTGCGGACTCGGTCACTGTCCTGAAGTGCTGATCACATTGCGCACACTACTGTCTGAAATAAGCGATCAACCCAAAGTTTTAGATGCGGATGCACTCAATGCACTGGCTCGTCAGGACATTGATGCACACTGGGATGCACAAACGACCATTCTGACCCCTCACCCGGGTGAAGCCGCATATTTACTTGGATGTACTGTCAACGACATCCAAACCGATCGCCTGCGCAGTGCCCAAACAATCGCTTCAAAATATCAAGCCTGGACAGTCCTAAAGGGTCAACAGACAGTTGTCGCCACACCAGATGGGGATTGCTTTATCAACCCAACCGGACACGTAGCATTAGGTACGGCAGGCACTGGTGATGTTTTAACCGGATTCATGACCAGCTTATTGGCGCAAGGTCATACCGTTCAAACCGCTGTCTTTGCTGCGGTCTGGATCCATGGCGCTGCAGGCCAGTGGCTCGCCAAACACCATGGTGGCCCCATCGGCATTACAGCCAGTGAAGTGGTTGAAGCAATCCGTTATTTGTTGAACCACTCTGAACAGCTCGATGAATTCAATCCAGTTCGTAAGAGTCAGGGGTTAGGGTTTGTTTAAAAACAGACTGACTGCGATTACGAAAAGTCAGCCCTCAACCTCAACCTCAAACCTACGGCGTAGGTTTTTTACGATTGAGCAAGTTTTTAAGCATTCCCAGACGTTCTGCAGGTGACATACTCATCTGCGCCACATCGAGTGACTGCCCTGCCTGTAAACCCATTTCCTGCACAAAGCGCGAGATTTCACATAAGCGGTCCTGACGGGCACGACGGCGACGTGCGCACCATGTGAGATGCAAACTGCGCTGCGCACGTGTAATGCCCACATACATCAAACGCCGCTCTTCTTGAATGCGATTCGACAGGGCTTCGACCTCGTCATCCCCCGTGAACTCATCATCGCGCCCCAGATGCGGCAACAAGCCTTCCTCAACCCCTAGCAAATACACATGGGGATACTCAAGCCCTTTGGAGGCATGCAGTGTCGAGAGCTTCACCGCATCAGGCTGCTCATCTTCTTGCCGCTCCAGCATGGTGATGAGCGCGATATGTTGAAGCAAATTCGTCAAACCCTGATCTGGATCCAAAGCACGCTCTTTGAGCCAGTCCATCAGGTCGAGGACGTTCTGCCAGCGAGCTTGTGCGCTGCGATCATCACTGGCGGTATCAAAGAGATGATCCTCATAGCGCATCCAACGTAATAGATCATCCAGCAGGGTTGCCACTGGCTCGATATGTGAGGGTTTGTCGGCACGCGCTTGAAATGTGCGCACGATTTCAACAAAGTTTTTTAAGGCCTCGTATTGCCGCGTCTGTAAAACTTCTGATACGCCCTCATCTTCAGCCGCCTTCAGTAAACATGTCCCTAAACGCACGGCATGCTCACCCAAAGCCTGCAAACTGGCTTGGCCAACCCCACGGCGAGGAGTTGTCACCGCCCGAATAAAAGCAGGGTCGTCTTCGTCATTGGCAATTAAGCGCAAATACGCCAATACATCACGAATCTCTTGTTTTTCAAAGAAACTTTGACCACCTGAGACTGTATAGGGAATTCGCAAATCTCGAAGCGCTTGCTCCATGACACGAGCCTGATGATTGCTGCGATACAAAATCGCAAAATCTTTCCAACTCGCTTGTTTTTCAAATCGGGAAGCCGATAAACGTACAGCCACAGACCGCGCTTCATGCTGTTCATTGTCCATACGGGTGATCGTAATCGCTTCACCCGTGCCATGTTGAGACCACAGCTTCTTGTCAAACAACTTGGGATTAGCACTAATGACTTGATTGGCTGCCTGCAAAATAGTCTGACTCGATCGGTAGTTCTGCTCCAGTTTAATCAGATGCAAATCTGGATAATCGTCTCGCAGTCGGCTCAGATTCTCAATCGTGGCACCTCGCCAACCGTAAATTGCTTGATCATCATCACCCACCACAGTGAACATGGCGCGTGGCCCGGTCAGTTGCTGTAACAGAGCGTATTGGCACGCATTGGTATCCTGATACTCATCCACCAGTAGATAACGAACCCGGGTTTGCCAACGAGATCTGGCTTCTTCGTGCTCAGTCAGGATTTTCAATGGCAAACGAATCAAATCATCAAAATCGACTGCCTGATACGCCATGAGCGTTGCCTCATACTGGGCATACACAGACACGGCTTGCGCATCCGCTTGCGCCTCGGACAGTTTAAACACTTGCGCAGCATCTAATGCGGCATTTTTCCAGAGTGAAATTGTCTGCTGTAACTGCTTTAATCTTCCCCGATCGGTTGTCTGTACCAATTCTTGCAGCAGTCCCAAGGTGTCTTGGGAATCCAAAATAGAAAATGAGCGTTTAATCCCAATGAGTGGTGCTTCTTCACGGAGAATGCGCACACCCAGCGAATGGAATGTACTGATCGTCAGACCACGCATACGGCTTTTACCCAACAGTGCACTTAAACGGTGTGCCATTTCTGTGGCTGCTTTGTTTGTAAACGTCACTGCATAGATATGTCGGGCCGAATAGCCGCAGTTTTCAATTAAATGGGCGATTTTTCCGGTAATGACGCGTGTCTTACCTGAGCCCGCACCAGCCAGCACCAGACACGGACCATCCAAATACAAAACCGCTTCATTTTGTGCGGGATTCAATGGAATCAACGCCACACTCCCTGTCGTGAATCAAATACCACTCGATGCCAATCCCAATCTCGCATGCTTCAGATCTCCATCGGATCGACTTCGATTAGCCAGCGCAAACCGCCCGAACCATGTCGTGAACCCAACATCGGCAACCATGCTCGCAAAAACTGATGTAAACGTGTCCGAACTGTCGACTCAATCAGCAATTGAGCTCGGCACTGGTCCGCAACTCGCACAACCCGCAAAGCCACAGCATCGTACAGAATCACTTCCCCCAATAGATTTTGATCTAAAACCCATTGCTCGCCTTGCGCCTTGGCATTGCCTAGAAAAGCCATCACTGTCTCTAACTCTTTGGCTTGCGCAGAAAGTAACGCCTGAAAACTAAACGGTGGCAACGCCGCCATTTGACGCAATTCAAGCTGCGTATCCGCAAATCGCACGTAATCGTGCTCACGCAAGGCCTGGTACACATCGTGATCCGGATAATCCGTTTGAACGATCACCTGACCTTGCAAAGTGCGTCGACCTGCACGCCCTGCCACCTGCACTAGTTGTGCAAAGAGGCGTTCGGGCGCTCTGAAATCCTGAGAAAACAGAGCAGAGTCTGAGTTCAAGACAACAACAAGCCCTAAATTCTCAAAATCATGCCCTTTAGACACCATTTGCGTGCCGACTAGGATATCAGCCTCCCCAGTATGCACCTGGGCAAACAATTGCTCTGCAGAGCCTTTACGACGCGTACTGTCGGCATCGATACGCACAATACGATGCTCAGGGAAAAGCGTCTGTAAATGCTCATCAAGTCGTTGTGTTCCGCGTCCCATCGGCTGCAAATCTTGGTCGCCACAATCTGGGCAACGTCTCGCAACCGGTCGTTGTGTCCCGCAGTGGTGACAATGCAAGCGCATGCGCGAACCCACTTTGTGCAGCACCGTATAGACACTACAGTGATCACACTGACTCACCCAGCCACAACTGGCGCAATGCAAAACAGGCGCATAGCCACGACGATTCAGATAGACAAGGACTTGGCGCTTTTGTTCTAGGGCAGCGGTCATCGCATCGCGTACCTGCACCGACAAGCCTTGCTCCAGCGGTTGACGTCGAGTATCGACTAGACGCACCTCAGGTAACGCCACGGTAATGGCGCGACTTGCCAGTGTTAAACGTTGGTACGCTGCGCGTCCAGCATGCCACCACGATTCTAATGACGGGGTTGCAGACCCTAAAACGATCGGAATCTCGTGTTCACGTGCACGCCACACGGCCAAATCTCGCGCAGAATAACGCAAACCTTCTTGTTGTTTATAGGATGGATCATGTTCTTCATCCACCACAATCAGATCAATGCGCGGCAATGGCGTAAAAATGGCGAGCCGTGTCCCTAAAACCACTTTGGCTCGACCTTCAACTGCCGCAACCCAGGCGGCTAAGCGCTGGCCTTCAGACAATCCACTGTGCAGCATCGCGATGTCTTCATCTTTAACCAGATCGACCAAACGTGCACGCAATGCGGCGGCAAACTGTGGCGTGAGATTAATCTCAGGGACTAAAAAGAGCACCACACCGCCCTTCAACAAGACATCTCTAGCAGCCTGTAAGTACACCTCTGTTTTACCGGCGCCAGTCACGCCATAAAGCAGAAATGTCTGAAAGCCTTGAGCCTGGGTAATTGCGGTCACAGCCTGCTGTTGATCCGATGTGAGCTCGATCGGTGTTGCAGATTCAACGTTCGTCTCATCGCTTTGCACCACTGATTCAGTGGGTGTCGATTTTGTTGATTTTTTTTGTTGTTTCTGTGCTTTGAGTTCAGCCTTGGTTTGTCGTTCTTTGAAACGAGCAACAGGACCTTCACCTGCTCGTGCAGATAAGTAGGCGCTCGGCTGGCGCAAATAAGCCGGTAGCACCGGCAGCATCACCTCACCCAACGGGCGATGATAATACTTTGCAGCAAATTGGCACAAAGCAAACCAATGCTCACCCATCGGGGGCAAGTCATCCAAAACTCGCTCGACTTCGCGAATTTTCTCAGGCTTCAGAGTCGGTTCGTCATGCACACTGATGACAACGCCAATTAAACGGCGTTTACCAAATGGCACAATGACGCGCACACCGGGGACACACCGACTAGAGACTCGGTATTCGAACGGGCCTGGCAGTGGGACATCAATCACCACCTGAACCCAGTGCCCATTATTCTGCTGTTGTATTTCTGACAAAGCACGACCCAGTTCGGTGACTGAATTTACTTCATGTCGTTTTTTAAAAGACTCGCCTAAGCGCTGATAATTAACGCAATTTTCAAAATGAATAGCCTGTGGATAACTTTGGGGACAAGTTCGCAACTTTGTGAATAACAAAATCGATTTAAATTAAAATTGCCACAAGCAACAAAACAACACTGTAAATATCAGAGAAAAATCAATACGTTACAAAACAAATCACATTTCGACAATGACTTAAGCACAAACGCAGACATTTTGTGAATCTGTGCATAAGTCAAGCTGTCATTGCAACCAGTCTTGCTTAATTGCCTGCCTGATGGTACTGCGCACTATAGCGATGGACTTCATCCACCAGTGCCGTCACAATCTCTGGGTTCGTAAACTGAGAAATCCCGTGACCCAAGTTAAAAATGTGTCCACCAGCGCCAACTGTCCCAAAATCATCGATAATCCGACGAACCTCTTTGCGCACAGCCTCTTCATCGGCAAACAATGCCATCGGATCTAAGTTACCTTGCAGTGTCACGCGATCTTGGACACGTGCACGCGCTTTGGACAAGTTCACCGTCCAGTCCACACCCAAGGCATCACAACCCGTCTGTGCAAGCTCATCAATCCACAAACCGCCCCCTTTGGTAAACAAAATAATCGGGGTCTCTTTGCATTCAGGATCTGCACGCAAAGCATCCACGATTTTCTGCATATACGCTAAGGAGAATGTCTGGTAATGATGATCTGCAAGCATGCCACCCCAGCTATCAAAGACCATGACAGCTTGTGCACCGGCACGAATTTGCTCTTTCAGGTACACAATCGTCGTTTGGGTATTGACTTCAAGAATATGGTGTAAAAGATCAGGACGCGCATACATCATCGTCTTGATGTAACGATACTCGCGTGTGCTCTGACCTTCGATCATGTAGCAAGCCACGGTAAATGGGCTACCAGCAAAGCCAATTAAAGGCACACGACCATCTAAGGTCTTACGAATCATCGCAACGGCGTCAAACACATACTGCAAACGATGCATATCCGGCACTGTCAATGCTTTTACATCGTCTTCATGACGCAATGATTTCTCAAACTTAGGGCCTTCACCTTGCACAAAGGAAAGCCCTAAGCCCATAGCATCCGGTATTGTCAAAATATCAGAAAACAAGATCGCCGCATCAAAATCAAATCGCTCGAGCGGCTGCAATGTGACTTCGGTCGCCATTTCGGGACTTTGTGCCAAGGCCATAAAAGAGCCAGCACGCGCACGCGTTGCTTTGTACTCGGGCAAATAACGCCCAGCTTGGCGCATCAGCCACACGGGTGTATACGGAACCGGTTGGCGCTTAAGCGCCCTCAAAAAAATATCGTTTTTCAAGGTTAATTTCTACAAAAAAAGAATTAGATGCCAGTTATTAGCAACCTTGGCATTTGGGTATCTCATCAATTGTACCGAACACTGCTGCATGACACCGTCTATTTACCATCCCGATAGATATCTGCACTGATCTGGTGTTTGCGCATGATCTCCCAGAAGGCTCGACGATTCTTACCTGACATGGCAGCTGCACGAGCGACATTACCACGCTCCATGTTCAGCATGTCAGTCACATATTCGCGTTCAAACGCTGTTATCAACGACGATTTGGCTTCTTTAAAACTGACGGGTTTACCGTTTTCAACACGGAACGACAAAAATCGCTGCAAAGATTTCACAGGCGTCACCTTTTCTGGCAGTCGGTTTGCGCTATCTTGCAATGAACGCCGCACAGGCGCACGACTTGCTGCGCATAACAACCGCGCTCGTAACTCTTGTGCATCAATCGGGGTTTGCACAAAGTCGGCTAAGCCCAATTCCAGCAGATCCACCATCCCCGCACTCTGAATCTGCTCAAACACACCGACCACGGGAATATTTGAACCCCTGGGTATGCCAGACAACAATCTGCGTGTCCAAGCCAGGGTCGCGACGGAGACAGGTAATAGCAACACATCGTATCGACGCAGCCGCACAGCTGCACGCAAGAGCAAATCGCTTTGCAAACCAACAGACTCTGATGAGTCCGTTCGATCTGAACGAACGACCCTAGGCAAGTAATCCGCATTCGTCTCAAACAAAGGGCTTTGCAGATCAGTTGATTCATCCTGCAGATTCTGCACTTCCCAGTCGAGGTCATGAAACGAGATGCGATTTAAATCATGTCTGACCTTAGCAAGCGCATCGGTGAACCAAGGCTGATTTGCGAACTGATGAAGGACTGCCACATCGATTTGTTGACGCATTCTATGCTCCATAAAACTTGAAGCCCTCAAGCCTAATGGCTCAAGGGCTTCAAATCTATACGGAGTTTACGCAAACGGGGGCTTTTACGAACAGCGTGTAAAACCACCCTCAACCCTTCAAACCATTAATGACGGCCTGTAGTTTTTTGCAAGCGACGTGCCGCCATGGCCTGTGCCGCTAAAATCTCCAACTCTGCCTGAACAACAGCAAGCTCTTCCTGACTCTTGGCATTGGACAAAGATTCTTCAGCACGTTTACGAGCTTCAAGCGCTTTGGCCTCATCCAGATCTTCAGCGCGAATCGCTGTATCTGACAGAACAGTTACCTGTGAAGGTTGAATTTCCAGCAAACCACCCGCCACAAAGATAGATTCTTCTTTGCCGTCAGGGAACACGATTTTAACGGTTCCCGGACGAATGCGTGTGATCAGCGGTGTATGACCTGGCAGCACACCGAGTTCACCTGCTTCTCCCGGCAAAGCGACAAACTTTGCTTCACCGGAGAAGAGTGACTCTTCAGCACTGACAACATCGACTTTAATCGTGCTCATACTGTATCCCCTTATTTAAGGGTTTTGGCTTTTTCAAAGGCCTCGTCAATTGAACCCACCATGTAGAAGGCTTGCTCAGGCAATGCATCACACTCACCTTCGACAATCATCTTAAAGCCACGGATGGTTTCTGACAGTGGGACATATTTACCAGGTGAACCGGTAAAGACTTCAGCCACGTGGAAAGGTTGTGACAAGAAGCGCTGAATCTTACGAGCGCGAGCCACAGCCTGCTTATCTTCTGGTGACAATTCGTCCATACCCAGAATTGCGATAATGTCACGCAACTCTTTGTAGCGCTGCAATGTCTGCTGAACACCACGTGCGACGCTGTAATGCTCTTCACCAACAACGTGTGGGTCAAGCTGACGACTGGTCGAATCCAGTGGATCCACAGCAGGATAAATACCCAGAGCGGCAATGTCACGTGACAACACAACGGTGGAGTCCAAGTGTTGGAAAGTCGTGGCTGGGGATGGGTCAGTCAAGTCATCCGCAGGGACGTAAACGGCCTGGATCGATGTAATCGAACCTGTTTTGGTGGACGTAATACGCTCTTGCAGAACACCCATCTCTTCGGCCAGTGTTGGCTGGTAACCCACAGCTGAAGGCATACGACCCAACAGAGCGGACACCTCGGTTCCTGCCAGTGTGTAACGATAAATGTTATCCACAAAGAACAGGATGTCACGGCCTTCGTCACGGAATTTTTCAGCCATGGTCAGACCGGTCAGCGCAACACGAAGACGGTTACCGGGTGGTTCGTTCATCTGACCAAACACCATGGCCACTTTGTCCAGAACGTTCGATTCTTCCATTTCGTGGTAGAAGTCGTTTCCTTCACGTGTACGCTCACCCACACCGGCAAACACAGACAAACCACTGTGCTGTTTGGCGATGTTGTTGATCAGCTCCATCATGTTCACGGTCTTACCAACACCCGCACCACCGAACAGACCAACTTTACCGCCCTTCGCAAAAGGACACACCAAGTCAATCACTTTAATACCGGTTTCGAGCAGTTCCACCGAAGGTGACAACTCATCGAATTTTGGTGCCGGTTGGTGAATCGCACGCAGTTCGTCGGATTCGATTGGGCCCGCTTCGTCAATTGGGCGACCCAAAACGTCCATAATACGGCCCAGTGTGCCTGTACCCACTGGCACAGAAATTGGGGCGTTGGTCCGATTGACGCTCATGCCACGACGCAAACCATCGCTGGAACCCAGCGCAATTGTGCGGACAATCCCATCACCAAGCTGCTGCTGCACTTCAAATGTCAGACCTTTCTCAGCAAAGCTGCTTGAATCGTCTGCCAGGGTCAGCGCTTCATAAATACGAGGCATATTCTCGCGTGGAAACTGAATATCCACCACGGCGCCGATACACTGAACGATGGTTCCGTTGCTCATTTGATTTCCTTACTCGATAACTTTGATGTTTAAAGTCGCAGGCCGCTTGTACTTAAACGGCAGCTGCGCCTCCAACGATTTCCGAAATTTCTTTAGTAATAGCGGCCTGACGTGTCTTGTTATAGACAAGCTGCAGATCGTCAATGACTTTCTTCGCGTTGTCGGATGCCGCTTTCATTGCAACCATACGGGCAGATTGTTCTGACGCCATGTTTTCAGCCACTGACTGATACACCAGTCCTTCCACATAACGCTTCAGGAGTTCATCAATCACCGTCTTGGTATTCGGCTCATAGATGTAATCCCAGCTGTAGCTCTGAGCGCTTGCATCAGTCTGCTCGTCGCCCAAGTTCTCAGGCACTTCTTCTGACACAAGACTGTTTTCTGGATGTAGTTTGCCAGGCAATGGCAAAAGGCGTACAAACATCGGCTCTTGACGCATCGTATTCACGAACCGTGTTGTGGCCAGATACACAGCGTCAATCTTGCCCTGCTCAAAATCATCCATCTGAACCTTGATGGCACCAATCAATCGATCCATCTCGGGCTTGTCACCCAAACCGATTTCCTGTGTCACCACATTGGCGCCAACACGGGTCAGAACACCGAGACCTTTATTGCCAAGTGCAGTGAACTGCACATCGACGTTTTGGTCTCTGAATTCTTGGTATTTACCAAGCACCAGACGCATGACGTTGGTATTCAAACCGCCACACAGTCCTTTATCCGTTGTGATCACGACCACCCCGACTGATTTGAGCGATGGGCTCTCTTTCAGATATGGGTGGCTGTAATCTGGATTGGCCTGCATCAGGTGCGTGGCCATACTGCGCACTTTCAATGCATAGGGACGACCTGCACGCATCCGTTCCTGCGCTTTGCGCATTTTGGAGGCTGCGACCATCTCCATGGCTTTTGTGATCTTGCTCGTATTTTGTACGCTCTTGATCTTTGTGCGAATTTCCTTGATTCCTGCCATCGTGTTTCCCGAGTCAGTGGATCAAACCGTTCAATAAACGCCGTTTTTCTTGAATTCTTCAATGGCGGCGACCAATACAGCTTCGTCATCTTTAGACAGTTCAGCTGTTGCTTCAACACGCTCAATAAAGTCGGCATGTTTTGCTTTCAGGTGGTCTTTCAGACCTTTTTCGAACGCACCAATTTGTGAAACCTGAATATCATCCAGATAACCGTTGTTCACGGTAAACAGAACGACACCAAGCTCCCAGACCTGCAATGGCTGGTACTGTGGCTGTTTCAACAGTTCAACCACACGCTCACCACGCTCAAGCTGACGACGTGTTGCATCATCCAGGTCTGAAGCAAACTGCGCAAACGCTGCCAGTTCACGATACTGCGCCAAGTCAGTACGAATACCACCGGACAGTTTCTTAATGATCTTTGTTTGAGCTGCACCACCCACACGGGAGACAGAAATACCCGCGTTAATCGCAGGACGGATACCGGCGTTAAACAAGTCGGTTTCCAAGAAAATCTGACCGTCAGTAATCGAAATCACGTTCGTGGGCACGAAAGCGGACACGTCACCAGCTTGCGTCTCAATGATCGGCAATGCGGTCAGTGAACCTGTCTTACCTTTGACTTCACCCTTTGTGAATGCTTCGACGTAGTCGGCATTCACACGTGCTGCACGCTCGAGCAAGCGGGAGTGCAGGTAGAAAACGTCACCGGGATAGGCTTCACGGCCGGGTGGGCGACGCAGCAACAGAGACACTTGACGATAAGCCCAAGCTTGTTTGGTCAGGTCATCATAAATAATCAGCGCATCTTCACCACGGTCACGGAAGTATTCACCCATCGTGCAACCCGCGTAGGCTGAGAGATATTGCATGGCAGCTGAATCAGACGCTGCGGCGGCAACCACAATGGTGTACTCAAGCGCACCGTGCTCTTCGAGCTTACGGACCACGTTGTTAATGGTCGAAGCTTTCTGACCAATGGCAACGTAAACGCACTTAACGTTTTTACCTTTCTGGTTAATGATGGTATCGATGGCCACAGCTGTTTTACCGGTCTGACGGTCACCAATAATCAGCTCACGTTGTCCACGACCAATGGGTACCATGGAGTCAATGGCTTTTGTCCCTGTTTGCAGTGGCTCTGAAACAGATTGACGTGCGATCACGCCAGGCGCGACCTTCTCAATCACGTCAGTCATCTTGGCGTTAATTGGACCACGACCGTCGATTGGCATACCCAATGCGTCAACCACGCGACCGAGCAATTCGGGACCCACGGGCACTTCCAGAATACGGCCTGTTGTTTTCACGGGGTCACCTTCGGACACACCCGTGTAATCACCCAGAATCACCGCACCTACGGAATCACGCTCTAAGTTCAACGCCAGACCGAACACATTATTCGGGAATTCCAGCATTTCACCTTGCATCACGTCCGACAGACCGTGCACACGTGTAATCCCGTCCGTCACCGAAACGACGGTACCTTGCGTACGGATGTCCGTAGTTGTTTCGAGCCCTTGAATACGGCTCTTCAGTAGTTCACTAATCTCTGATGGATTAAGTTGCATGTTCAGGCTCCTGAATTCTTATCCGGACGTTGATCAAGCGATCAACGCATCGCGCATGCTGGTTAGCTGCGCTTGCACCGATGTGTCGAGCACGTGGTCTTGAACCACAACTCGTACCCCGCCAATCAGCGAGGGATCAACCGTAACGTGTGGCGTTAACTTGATCTTAAACTTCGGCTCTAATACTTTGAGAAGGTCCGCAATCTGGGCCTCATCCATGGGGAAAGCACTCACAATATGCGCTTGTGCCACACCCAGTGCTGCATCCCGCAATTCCATCACTTGGTGAGTAATTTCAGGAAGCAATGTCAGCCGATCGTTCTCAAGCAGCAGCGGCACAAAATTGCGCATTGCAGCTGTCTGATTGCGACCTTGCAACAAGACTGTGAGGACTTCCAGGCGTTGCTGATCTTCGATTTGAGGATCTGACAGCACCACTTGTACCTCTGGCGTTGTCACAATGTCGCTCAAAAGCTTGAGCTCCTCAACACAATCATTCAACACAGACGCATCACCCGCCACCGCTTCAAATAAAGCTTGCGCGTATGGACGGGCCACGGTGGAGTTTTCTGCCATGGTTTTATCCGCCTTCTATTAAAGCTGTGCCTTAAGTTGCGTTAGCAACTCGGCATGTGCATTCGCATCAACTTCGCGCCGCAGAATTTTAGAGGCACCCTGAACAGCGAGTGAAGCAACTTGGTCACGCAGTGCATCACGTGCACGCTGCATTTCCAGCTCGGCTTCCTGACGGGCCTGCTCAACAATTCGGGCACGCTCAACTTCTGCTTCAGCACGAGCCTGCTCAATAATTTGCTGACCATGCTTTTCCGCATCGACTGTGCGGGCGTGCAGGTCGGATTTTGCGGCCTCTTCCATAGCGACGATACGCGCCTGGGATTGGGCCAAGTCTGACTGGCCTTTTTCGGCAGCAGCCAACCCATCGGCAATCTTTTGCCGACGTTCATCGATCGCTTTAATGAGTGGCGGCCAGATGAACTTCATGGTCACCCAAGCCAACACAAAAAAGACGATCATCTGAAAGAATAATGTCGCATTCAGATTCACGGTTGAATTCCTATGACATCCTATGTGCCTTCAAAAGACTACTATCGGGCACCTGACTAGACTGAACGACCTGCGCATAAAAACTTCGTACGTGCAGGAACTTGTGTTCTGGACTGCGCCCCGCGACAGGGCGCTTCGAGACACGCTTTCAATCAGACAAATGGATTGGCGAATGCAAACAGCATGGCAATACCAACACCGATCAGGAACGCAGCATCAATCAGACCGGCCAGCAGGAACATCTTGGTCTGCAGGGCGTTCATCAATTCAGGCTGACGTGCTGAAGCTTCGAGGTATTTGCCACCCATCAGACCAATACCGATACTGGCACCGAAGGCGCCCAAGCCGATAATGAAGCCGCAAGCAAGAGCAACGTAAGCGAGAGTGGTCATGGTAACTCCTTGGATAGTGTCTCAAAAAATCAAAGTTAAAGTAAAAACTGCTTGTATATGGAGGTCATGTTTAATTACATGAACACGCCATTAATGTCCCTCATGTGCCTGGCCAATATAAACCAGCGTCAGCATCATGAAGATGAACCCTTGTAGCAAGATGATCAGGATATGGAAAATCGCCCAGATCGAACCTGCCAGAATATGTAAAAAGCCCAGTGACAGACTGATCACATTAAATCCGGTAAACGAGAAGCCCAGCAAAGCGATCAACATAAAGATCAACTCACCAGCAAACATGTTTCCGAACAGTCGCATACCGAGTGAAACGGCTTTAGCGACATACTCCACCACGTTCAAGAACAGGTTTACGGGGGCCAAGATAATCATGCCCAGCGCACCGGATGCCTCGAATGGCGTTGTAAACAAACCTTTTGTGAAGCCGCTGAAATGCTTGACCTTGATGCCGTAGTAGAGCATCAGCAACAACACACCCAATGACATTCCCAGCGGGATATTCAAGTCAGCGGTTGGTAAAATCTTGTGATAGTAGAGCGGATCGCCTTCAGCAGCACCCAAGCCCGAAGCGCTCAGAAGGTAAGGCGCCAGATCCACTGGAATCAAGTCCAGCGTGTTCATGAACACAATCCACAGGAACACGGTCAATGCCAACGGTGCAGCATAGCGTCGTGTTTCTTCGCTAGGCACAATTGAACTGGCTTGCTGCTCAACCATATCGACCAGCATTTCAACAAACATCTGAAAGCGGCCTGGTACAGCGGTTGATGCTTTGCGAGCACCTGACCACATAAACCATAACGCCAACAAGCCCATCAAGCCTGACCAGAACATGGAGTCATAGTTCAAAACGCTGAAGTCAGCGATATTGATCTGTGGCCCACCGATACTGTTGTTGTTGACCAGGTGATGCTGAATATAACTTGACGGAGTGAGCTCGGCAGCCATGCAAACCCTACTTAATCGTTATTAACCGCATCACAAGCAAAGCTGTGACGCTGATTCCCTCACAAACAACCTCTTGGTTATTTGCTCTACATGTACTTAGCGATGCGTCCACCGGTAAAGAGGACCATCAGCCAATACCCCTTAAGTGTTGCGATTAACCCAGCGATCACTGCTGGCCAGCTCAACCAAGTCAAACCGATCTGTGACAAACCCCACAGCAACCCAATCGCAACAAAAATCTTTATTGATTGCCCGATAAAAAACACAACCGGACCGGCACCACTCACTTTGTACGTTGACAAAGCCAAACGCGCTGCAAACAATGCATTGGGCGCCCAATACGTCAGACATCCAAGCAGTGCACTCAGCGCAAGCGCCTGATTACCAAACACCCATAAAACCAAACTCATGAGCAAACCGGCAATCGCCTGAGACAAGATCACCAGCCCCACCGTACGCCGCGCTCTTTGAGCGACTCGAGCCTTTTCAGCTGGCGTCAGTGTGATTTTTTCTGGCTGCCCTTCATTCGCAGGGAACTCTTGCATCAGTTTCGTGTCCATAACACTGAGCCAATTCTCACGATGAGGGTTTATACCAGAGTTACTCACTGGTCTTACAAGATCAGATGCTTTTCAGCAACTGTCCGCTTATGACAACAGTCAGGGGAAACCCCAACCTTGTCTCACCAAAGCCCCAAGAGTATACCTTGAAACCGTACAAACTTACACGTAGGATGATGCTAATTAACAACAAATCGCTGCTTACCTCTGCGCAAGCAGCGTGTTTCCTTGTTATTTGTGCTGGAAATCAGCCTTCCTTTTTTCCATAAATGCCGCCATGCCCTCTTTCTGGTCATGCGTCGCAAAGAGCGAATGAAACCCTTGTCGCTCAAATCGAACACCCTCGGTCAAACTACCTTCCCAGGCACGATTAACGGCTTCTTTCGCCATGATGACGCTAGGCAACGACATGGATGCGATCAACATCGCAGCATCCATAGTTTCTGACATGAGCGACTCTGCAGGGATCACACGAGCAACCAAACCTGCTCGTTCGGCTTCTTGCGCGTCCATCATACGCCCTGTCAAAACCAGATCCATGGCTTTTGATTTACCCACCGCACGGGGCAGTCGTTGTGTACCACCAGCGCCAGGAATAATGCCCAACTTAATCTCTGGTTGTGCAAACTTTGCATTGTCTGCAGCATAGATCATGTCACACATCATAGCGAGTTCACACCCACCTCCGAGCGCATAGCCGGCCACTGCTGCGATAATGGGCTTGCGCACTCTGAGAATTGTTTCCCAATTACGAGTAATAAATTGCTCGCGGGTCACTTCCTCAAAGGTCTTGTCTTTCATGGCAGCAATGTCTGCGCCTGCGGCGAATGCTTTTTCATTGCCGGTCAGAACAATCACACTGATCGACTCATCAGCATCGTAGCGAAGCAAAGCTTCACCTAGTGCATCCATTAGCGCATCGTTCAAAGCATTTAATGCTTTGGGTCGATTGAGTGTCAAAATAGCCACTCGACCTTCGACACGTTCTAACACCAGTGATTCACTCATAATTCCTCCAATTAATGCGTCATTCGAACTTCAATGAAAAATCCTGACTTACTTTATACGATTGATCCGTTTGATCCCGCCGGCCACCGCATCCGCATGACATTACGTCTCGAAAAACCTGACCCCAAGGGTCAAACGGTCAGTCTGCCGGCCTGGATCCCGGGCAGCTACTTAATTCGCGACTTCTCCAAAAACATCGAAACCCTGCAAGCGCGAAGCCAGAATCAAAAGATTGCCATCACACAAATCGATAGCCACACATGGACGTTTGCGCCTTGCAAGGGACCGCTGGAAATCGAAACCATCATATACGCTTGGGATGCCTCTGTGCGTGCATGCCATTTTGATGACACACACTGTTTCATCAACGGCACCAGCACATTCCTGATGCCGCACGGGCAGACTGAAGTCCCATGCACCGTCCAGATTCTGCAACCACCTCATAGAACCGACTGGAAAGCATACAGCAGCCTGACTTCCATCGAATCCGCCTCTCAAAATCTGATGGCTCATTATCAGGCACCTGATTATGATGCCTTGATTGATCACCCCATCGAAATGGGCACCCCGATTGTGGCTGATTTTGAAGCGCATGGTGCACAACACCAGTTTGTCATCACCGGTTACTACCCTAACCTTGATGTGGAACGCATCGTGTCCGACACGCGCAAGATCTGTGAAGCACAAATCGAACTCTTCGAACCAGAGACGCTAGAAGCCCCTTTTCTGGACTGCGATAAACGCTACGTCTTTATGCTCACCATCACCCACAATAACTATGGTGGCCTTGAGCATCGCGCAAGCACGGCCCTCATGTTTCCTCGCAAAGACCTACCCACGCTTGGACAAAAAACCGTCCCAGATGGTTATGCGGATTTTCTGGGGCTAGTTAGCCATGAGTATTTCCATACATGGCATGTCAAACGTATCAAGCCAGCCAAATTCGCACCTTACCCCCTATCACGTCCCGCACACACTAAATTGCTCTGGGTCTTTGAAGGCTTCACGTCTTACTACGATGACCTAATGTTGATTCGCAGTGGCGTTGTGGATGACGAGACCTATTTCAAACAACTGTGTAAGAACATTGATCAGGTGCATACAGGGCCAGGGCGTCTGAAGCAAAGCCTCACCGAAAGCAGCTTTGACGCTTGGACCAAATACTACAAGCAAGATGAAAACGCCCCCAACGCCATCGTTAGTTATTACAGCAAAGGGGCCTTGGCCGCTTTGGCCCTGGATTTAACCATTCGCGCCAAAAGCCAAAACAAGCATTGTCTTGACGACGTCATGCGCGAACTCTGGCAACGCTATGGCAAAGATTTCTATCAGGGTAAGCCTAATGGACTGCCTGAAGATGGACTGATTAGCTTAATTAAAGACTGCACAGGCGTGGATGTTTCTGCTGAAGTTGAAGAATGGGTTGAACAGGCCAATGACATTCCATTGGAAACACTCTTAGACAAAGCAGGCTACACCCTCACCTGGCGTTCGGACAATGAACTGCCGAGTCTTGACCTCACAACAGTGACGCACTCAGGTCAGCTAGTCATTCGTCATGTCTATGAAGGTGGAAGCGCCCACCAAGCAGGTCTAGCGTCCCATGACAAACTGATCGCATTGGCAGGTCTAGAAGTGGCAGGTGATATGGCTCAAGTCAATCGTATTTTGGGGATGTATCAGCCTGGCGACAGTCTTTCAGCCCACGTGTTTCGAGATGGCGTCTTGAAGCAGTACGAAGTCACGCTCTCACCCCCAGCTAAACGCAAGAGCCACATTACTGTTAAGTAAACCATTCACACAGCAATCACAATAAACCCGCCTTTTACACGTCTACATACGCAGGACTCTACCTAAAGATAGGACGTGTAGCGGGTGCTTGGTCACGGATGGGGATGGCAGGTAGTGGATGGCGGGTGGCAGGTGTGTCGAGCCTGTTTTAATTTAAAAAATTTGCTCAACGCAAACGAAATACCTAAAAAACTGGATTCAGATGCCATCCATCTGATCTATAGTCGTGAAACCAATTTTTCTGCGCACACACCGATCATGCAACACGCTGAACAACGAAGTGATTTACTCAACATTTTTCTGAGCAACACACCCTTACTGGATGTCCGCGCCCCCGTGGAATTTGCGCAAGGGTCATTTCCCGGCGCTGTGAACTTGCCGCTCATGAATAACGAGGAACGTCACGAAGTCGGCATCCGCTACAAAGAAGCGGGTCAGCAAAGTGCGATTGAATTGGGACACAGCCTTGTCGCGGGCGAGATTAAAGACAGGCGTATTCAGTCTTGGGTTGATTTTGCGAATGCGCATCCTGATGGCGTGCTGTACTGTTTTCGGGGTGGTTTACGATCTCGCATCACGCAACAATGGTTGCACGAGGCAGGCGTTGATTACCCACGAATCACGGGTGGTTACAAAGCCATGCGGCGCTTTCTGATCGACGCCACCGAACGTCTCAGTCAACAGACTAGATTTGTAATTGTGGGTGGTATGACTGGTAGCGGTAAAACCGATGTCATTGCCGCTTTAACGCGCACCATCGATTTGGAAGGTTTGGCGCATCACCGAGGGTCTAGTTTTGGGGGGCATCCTGATCACCAGCCATCTCAAATTGATTTCGAAAACGCGTTAGCCATCGCTTTGTTGCGTCAGGAATCACACCACGCTCAATCCCTAGTGCTCGAAGATGAAAGTCAGCTCATCGGTCGATGCGCCATCCCGGATCCTTTGCTCCACAAAATGCATCAATCACCTAGAGTCTGGGTCGTTGAACCATTAGAAATTCGTGTGCAACGGATTGAACGCGACTACATTCGGCGTTTACTCACAGAATACGAAGAACGCCATACGCCCGACGTAGCTTGGGAGAAGTTTGCCACCCATTTAACGCGTAGTCTCTTTAACTTGCGCAAGCGTCTTGGGATGCAGCGTTATGCTGAGCTCAACACGGCACTACAAGCCGCACTGAGCCAACAATTCAAAGACCGTCAAAGTGACGCACACGCCAGCTGGATTCGACCACTCATAACGGATTACTACGATCCGATGTACGCCTACCAACGCACGCAAAGAGCCGTCCCAACCCTTTTTGAAGGTAGTTGCCAAGAGGTAACAGCTTATTTACAGTCTCAAGGCTATTGATCATCCATTTGTGCAAAACATTTCTCAATGGCTTTTGCCGCGATTACCCCATCGGCCATGGCGGTCGGTACACAGGGATGCATACGTTGGGTCACCTCGCCAATGGCAAATAACCCGGGTTCTGAGGTTTGCGTGGTCAGAGCGTCTACCTGTAAAAAACCACGTTCATCACGCGCCAGTGAAAAGTCAGCCAAGAAACTCACGTTCGGTGCCCAACCATAGAACACCAAAATCTGATCGTAACGACGCCCATTCACTGTACGCTGCGCTAAGTCATATTGCACAGGGCCTAAAAACACACGCTCTTGGGGCACTTGGCGGATAAATTGCTGTTGTGCGCGGATCGTACGCGCAAATACATCGACTTGTTTTGCGCCTTTTGAGGCGACATAGAGGTAGTTCTCAAAGGCATTATCCCCACCTCCAAGAATCGCCACTGTCTGCCCATCGTATTGCCCATGCATCACGGCTTCGCCAGGACCAAACACCACTTGTTCAAACGTGTTGTGAGGATCCACTTCATCAGGACGACGCGCCGTGACGCCAGATGCCACCACCACAAAACGGGCACGCTCTGTATGTATTTGCCCACTCTCGACCTGTCGAGTCGTCACAGCAAACCCATCAAGCTGATCAACCTCACCGGTCGCCAACCGTTGCACTCGGGTCACTGCCGTATGGCAACGCAAATCAACCCCTGCCACCTCAATCTGACGCAACATCAGCGTCGCCATTTCCTTGCCAGTTTGGCTTGGATTGGTAATCGTCCAAATATCCGGATAGCTATGCGTACAAAGCAAACCACCGGGTTGCTCAGCTGCTTCCAATAACAATGGCTCAAAACCTAATTGTTTCAACCACACGGCACAACTGGCGCCCGCCGGTCCCGCGCCAATCACAATGGCATCCCAAAGCTTGGACATCCAACCTCCACAGATTACCGATCCTGAGTTTTCACGATACAGCATGTCGTCTACTAGGTATTTTAAGATGTAAAAACACTTAGACTAACTCCAAGTTCTGAGTCACCCACTTTTGGCATTCGGTTGCGAGGATTTGGCCCATTTCACGTCTTCTAGTGACATCTAGGCGACTATTAATCGCCCCAAAACTGATCGCCGCCATCGTTAATGTGGACAGTGGAAACGCATACCCAACCCCTGACACACCAGTCGTAATGCGATCCACAATTTGTGAATAGCCTGTTTCGCGCGTTAAACGCACGTCAGTCAACAAAGCATCCAGTGTTAAATCTGCAGCTTGATACTGCTTTGCATGCTGTGTATACGCTTGCGCAATCGTGCTGTCATCTTTTCTGGCAAGTAATGCCAATCCACCGGCTCCCAAACCCAGTAAGCGCTTTTCACCCACGCTCACGGTGAAGATTCGAACAGGAAAATCACTGTGCTCCCGATGCAAACACAAACAATAATCACCTTGCTGAATAACCAAAAAAACTGTGTCGCCTGACAAACGGGCTAATCGCTGGATCAAGGGTTTCAATAATCCTGCAACGGGTGAACTCTGCATCGCTGCAAGCCCCAGCTGCATGGCGTCAATCCCTAAAAAGTAACGTTTACTGACCGGATCACGACGCAAAAACCTTTCTTGTACTAAGCAACTCATAAAGCGATAAGCCGTACTGCGCTCCAAGCCCGTCTCTTCAAGGATGTCCTGCAACAAAAGCCCCTCAGATTCATATTGTGTTGCTAATCGCAATAACTGCAAAACACGCTCGATACTTTGCGTGCCCGTCTTCTTGGTTGCTGTACGTGGTTTCACATTGGCTGTCGTTGCGTTTGTCTCAACCGATGGCTTTTGCATACTCGTTTTCCCTTATTTTTATCACTATATGAACAAACTAGCAGTTTATGTTTGAAATATAGAACATGCAATGTCTAAATCATCCCATCTCAGAGATCTTTCTTCACCGGGAGTTTAGAAACGCCATGACTTACGAAACGATTCAAATTGAAAACTTTGGAGCCGCACGACGCATCAGTCTGGCTCGCCCAAAAGCACGCAACGCACAGAGCCAACAATTGCTGGATGAACTCGATCACGCCATTGTTCAGGCCAGCGAAGATGACAGTGTTCATGTCATTGTCATTGCGGGTCAAGGCGAGCACTTCTCGGCTGGTCATGACCTGAAAGAAGCCCAAGCCAGTCGTGCCGACTTCACTGTCGAGCAACGCTGGGCCTACGAGTCTTTACGGTACTTTGACTACTGTATGCGTATCTGGGATTGCCCCAAGCCAACTATTGCGCAGGTTCAAGGTGCCTGCGTTTCAGGTGGGTTTATGGTCGCTAACATGTGCGATCTCATTGTCTGCTCTGAAGATGCTTTTTTCTCAGACCCTGTTGCCCACACACTTTCAGCAGCGGCAACCGAAGTTTTAATTCACCCATGGGTGATGGGTTTGCGTCAGGCCAAAGAAATGCTCTTCACGGGCGGTCGCGTCGATGCTCAAGAAGCATTGCGAATCGGTATGGTTAATCGTGTCGTCCCCACAAGCGACCTTGAAACCGAAACACTTGCGCTCGCAGAACGCATTGCGCAAGCGCCGCCTTTTGGTTTACGTTTACTCAAAAAATCGCTCAACCGAACCTTTGATGCACAAGGTCTAAGAACAACGCTCAGTGCGCACTTTGACACACACCAGCTCTCCCATGTCACTGAGGAATTTAAAGCCGTTCGAGACAAAGGTCTGGCCAAAGCCATTCAGCGCAACAAATCCGGGGAATCGGCATGAGCCACGCCTTACGTCCACTGCTCGAACCAAACTCGATTTGTTTTATTGGTGCAAGTGACAACCCAGGTCGAATTGGGGGCATGCCCATCGCGCTTTTAGAGCGATACAACTATCAGGGCGATGTGTATCCCATCAATCCCAAGTACCAGGAAGTCTTTGGCTACCCCTGTTTTGAGAGTCTCGAAGCATTGCCTAAAACACCAGACCTGGCGGTTTTAGCCATTAAAGCAAGCGATGTTTTACCGATGCTAGAACGCTGTCATGCCAAAGGGATTCCAGCGGCCATTGTGTATGCCGCTGGGTTTGCCGAAGAAGGCGAACAAGGTCAAAAACTGCAAGCTGAGTTAGAAGCTTTTGCACAATCTTCAGGCATGCAAATCGCTGGGCCCAACTGCATGGGTTTTGCGAACTTAAATACACAGGCGCATACCGCTTTTGCGTCCGTCTTTAATGCCGTCCCCATGCAGGAAGGCAACGGAAAAGTGAGCCTACTCACACAAAGCGGTAACGTCTGCGCGGCAGTCTATGCGCTCGTGCGTGAACTTGGTCTGCCCGTCTCCCAGTTCATCAATACCGGTAACGAAGCCTGTGTGGAGTTCTCGCAATATCTCGAATACTTGGCTCAAGACGAGCACACACAAACCATCATCGGTTATATCGAGCAGCTACGTGACGGACCGCGTTTCATGGCGGCCGCGAAAAAGCTGCAAGACAATGACAAAGTGCTCATTGTCTTGAAAGCAGGGACCACAGAAAAAGGCGCAATTGCTGTGCAATCGCACACATCTGCACTGGCTGGTGAACAGCGTGTCTATGAAGCGGTGTTTGAGCATTACAACGTCATTCAAGCCGATGACTTTGCACAAATGGCACTCTTGGCACAACTGGCTGATTTACGACACCGTACAGCCGGCAAACGAGTGGCTGTCATCACCATGTCCGGCGCATTGGGTGCGATTTTAGCGGATCGTTTAACCGAAGTCGGGTTAGAGCTGCCTGATTTGCCCAAAGATGTGCAGGCCGTTCTACGTCGAGGCATCCCAGACTACGGCATGGTGAGCAATCCGGTCGATGTGACTGGCAACGTTGTGAACTCGCCAGACTTTGTTCACGAAGTACTCACAGCCCTTGCGACCAGTGATGATCTGGATGCGGTTCTGATCTATGCCCCCGGTTACATGCTGGACCGTATGGCCGACAGCATCGAATCCGTCGCAAAAGCGCACCCACGGTTTTTTGCAGCCATTGATACCGGCCGAGCAACCTGTCGTGACCGTCTACGTGAAAACGGCGTTGCCGTTTTTGATGATCTGGGTCGTGCCGTCAATGCGTTGGGCCCATTTTTAAACTGGCAAAACAATCGGCAACAAAAGCGCGTGCAGTCTGACATTGTCACGACAGTAGTCTCGCCAACACCTGCAATCCCTGTCGAGTGGAATGAAGCGACGGCCATGGAATATCTCGCCGCTTTTAGTGTATCCACACCGGCCAAACACATTGCGCAATCTGTCGATGAAGCCCTGTTACACGCACAACAAGCTCAGTATCCAGTCGTTCTTAAAATTCTCAGCGCAGACATTGCACATAAAACCGAAGTCGGCGGCGTCAAACTGAACATTCAGGCCCCTGAAGACTTGCGAACCGCCTATGACGAGATGTTGGCAACCGTTAAAACCCGAGCACCCCACGCACATCTCGAGGGTGTACTCGTTCAGCATCAAGAATCTGAAGGGGTTGACCTCATCATTGGTGCCCGACGCGATGCGCTGTTTGGTCCCATGATCACCGTCGGTTTGGGTGGCGTTCTCACTGAAATCTACAAGGACACTGCAATCAGTCTGTTGCCGATCACACAGCCACAGGCTCGTGACATGCTCGAGCGTCTCATCGCTTTCCCTTTGCTCAATGGCTACCGAGGTGCAGCCATCACAGATATCGATGCAGCTGCGCAGACTATTTGCCAACTTGGGCAAGCTTTACTCAATGCACCGGATGATGTCACGGACATTGAAATCAATCCGCTACGGATCAACCCCGTCGGACAAGGCGTCATTGCACTAGACGCGCTTGTCATTTCTGATCTTTCATCCAATAAGGAGACAAACCCATGAAAATGACCAAAATCTTTGGCGCACTTTTAGTTGGCACAGCGATGATGACTTCATCGGCCATGGCCGCAGACAACTTCCCAAGCCGTCCAGTCACCATGGTTCTGCCATTTGCTGCCGGTGGCGCAACGGATACGTTGGCCCGCATGCTGTCAGAAAGACTCACCGACAAAATGGGCCAACCCTTTATCGTTGAGAATAAGCCTGGTGCAGGCACCATGCTCGCCTCTGATTACGTCGCTCGCGCCAAGCCCGATGGCTACACCATGCTAATGGCAGCTTCTTCTTTAAGCATCGCACCTAGCATTTACAGCAAGGTCAACTACGATGCCATTAAAGACTTTGCACCCATTACCCAAGTTGCTTCTGTCATTCACATTCTAGAAGTCAACCCTGAACTGCCGGTCAACAACGTGCAAGAACTGATTGATTATCTGAAAGCCAACCCCGGAAAAATCAATTACGGCTCTGTCGGTGTTGGTACCTCAACACACTTGGAAGGCGAAATGTTTAAGTCCATGACCGGCGTGGACATGATTGATGTGCCTTACAAAGGCAGTGCACCTGCACTGACAGACTTGGTTGCTGGACGCACGCAAGTCATGTTTGACGCTTGGACATCGTCCAAACCTTTTGTGGAAAGTGGCAAATTACGTGTTCTGGCAGTCACCACTGAAAAACCATCCCCTTCAGTGCCTAACGTGCCATCCATCTCTGACACCGTGCCAGGTTTTGCGGCAATGCCATGGTTAGGTCTGGTCGCACCAGCCGGAACGCCCGCACCCATTGTCAACAAGATTTATGACAACGTGGTCGAGGTTCTGCAAGAGCCTGCCATCCAACAAAAAATGCAGGACTTGGGTTTGGACATTATTGGCAACACACCTGAAGACTTCGCCACATTCATTGCAGAAGACCTTCAAACATGGGCCAAAGTGGTCAAAGACGCCAATATCAAACTGAACTAATCCACACAACTGTGACCAATCCCCACCCCTTTAGCAGCACTTCTGTTTTAGGGGGTTTACACATCGGGCCCCAGTGCCCGATGTTTTTTTAATTCACATCAAACGCGATGAACTTTCCAGACAACGACGACGACTTTCGAGCACATATTCGTGCCGTCTTAAATAGTCTTTACACCGAATTTCAGGCGAATTGGCACCACGATCCGGATCCAGGCGATCTGAGCTACCGACGCGCCTGGGAAGATCAACTGTGCAAACAGGGCTTAAGCGGATTGAGTTGGCCACGTGAATACGGCGGGCACCAACTGCCATTGTCACAACAAGCCATTTTCCATGAAGAGCACGCACGTTGTGGCGCACCACTTGGGGTCAACTTGATCGGTCACGGCATTCTTGCACCCACGATTTTGCATTATGGGACGCAAGCACAAAAAAACCGGTTTTTACCCAACATTCTCAACAACACTGAAGTTTGGTGCCAAGGTTATTCCGAACCAGGTGCAGGATCAGACTTAGCCTCACTGCGAACACAAGCGATTCGTGAGGGTGATGTCTACCGATTAAAGGGGCACAAAATCTGGACCTCTTTCGCCAATTTGGCCGATTGGTGTTTTGTGCTGGCACGCACCGACCTCACCCAGAGCCGCAGCAAAGGCTTGAGTTTTTTACTGGTTGATATGAAGTCACCCGGCATTCGGGTCGAACCCATTCGTCAACTAACCGGTGACGCTGAGTTTTGTGAAGTCTTTTTTGAAGATGTCTTGGTCCCTGTCACACAGCTCGTTGGGGAAGAAGGCCAAGGTTGGCGTATTGCCATGGGCGCAGCCAGTTTTGAGCGCGGCACGTATTTTCTGCCAAGACTGATACGTTTTGAGCAAGAGCTCGAACAAATTCGTGCATGGCTCACCAAAGATGCCCTACAAACAGCGACCAATGCACAACAGCACCAATGGGCCCGTTTAGCGGTGGATAGCCACGTCCTGAAGCTTAAAACTCAGCGCGCACTGAGACTGGCACAAACCGGCGACACACCTGGCGCAGAAGGCTCAGCCACCAAAGTGCACTGGAGCGAAGCGCACCAAGCACTTTTAGACTTTGCCATGGATCTGCTCGGCCCAGACGTTTGCCTATCACCAGCTCATCAATCACACGCTGACAACTCGCGTTTTATCCACGCCTACCTGTGGTCGCGTGCTGAAACCATTCTGGCCGGAACCTCTGAAATTCAACGCAACATCATTGCTGAACACATTATGGGCCTGCCAAGAGATCGCTGATATGAATATTGATTTAAACCCAGAACAAATTGTACTGAAAGATGCCATCAAAGACTTTCTGGATGGTGAAGGCTTTGACATCCAATCTGCCGTGCAAGGCTTATCCCCGGAAAAGCTCGATGCACTTTGGGCGCAATGCGCGCAAATGGGGTGGTTTCGCAGTCGACTCACAGAAGCCCAACAAGGACTTGCTTTAAGTACCCAAGATGTCGCTGTGCTTCACGAAGAAATGGGCAAACACCTGCTCAGCATTCCAGTGGCTCACGCCGTTGCCGTTCAAACCTATCTGGATCCAGCGCATGACATCCTGAAAGATTGGCTGAGCGGAGACAGGCGTCTTGGCATAGCGCAAGCAACCTCAAATCATCCAGGTTCGTTTCTAGTGGATTATGCCAGCGCAGATCATCAGGCAGTCCATCTGTCATGGTCTGACGCAACGCTCATAGTCACGCAGTTCACAGGCGTTGAACCCAGTTTCGGCATTGATCCTTTGATTGCAACCAGCCTAATCGCACCCGATGCCGCCGTGACCAACACGTTTAATGCGTCTGTTTCGCAGACCGCATGGTCAGAGTATCAAATATTGCGTGATTTATTACGCATGGCTGAACTCATTGGGGTTGGTGCGCAAGCCATGGAACTGGGTACACAATACGCATGTGAACGGGAACAGTTCAACAAGCCCATTGGCGCTTATCAGGCCATTAAACACAAACTGGCAGATGACTGGATGCGGCTCGACAACGCACGTCTGTGTTTACACGAAGCCTGTCGCTTATTCGATTTGGCTAAAACCGATGCAGACAAAGTTCGTTTGCCCTTTGCATTAGAAGCCGCTCGTTTACTCGTGCCTGAGGCAGCCCAGCTAGCAGCTTCTCACGCCATACAAATCCATGGTGCCATGGGCATCACCTGGGAATGTCCCGTCCATTTGTGTTTGAAGCGCGTGCGACATATGGTTTCAACCGACACTCGCTTGCGTCATCCCTCACAAACGCTGGACGCTTTGTGGCATGCAAGCGCAACAACCACGCATGAATGAGGCCAGCATAGGATCGCCCCTCGGTTTTTACAGATCGAGGGAGCTTGCCAGAACGCAACGAAGGCAACTAATTTAGGGAATACCGCCTGATTTCAGCCTACAATCTTGGCCTGCCCTAAAAGCTCTCGAACGGCGTCAACATTTATCATGTCCACAAGAAAAATCATATTTTCCGGCATTGCTCTGCAAGCCAGCATCGGTATTCTGGATCACGAAAAACTGGCAAAGCAACCCATTCTGGTTGATACCCAGCTCGATGTCGATGTCCATCAAGCGGCTGATGAAGAGAATATCGAAACCGTTCTTGACTATCGGCTTGTGCATGAAACGATTGTGCATGAATGCACCGATCGTCACACTAACCTATTGGAAACACTGACAGATCGTCTTGCACACACGTTGCTTAACCGCTTTCCGGATGTGCGCAGCGCAACCGTCCGTGTCACTAAACTCACCGCTTTTGCGGATACAGGTGGTGTCGCCATCGAAGTCACCGCACAACGTCCAACCGCTTGATCAGAGAGAATGACCATGCAGGTTCATCCCGTCCAACTCGTCAGAGTCCCTTCACGCAACAATCAGAAGGTCAACGCAAACAAGCTTGAAAAAAGATTGTTACGCGAAACTGGCAAAGCCATCGCTGACTACAACATGATCGAAGATGGCGACCATGTCATGGTCTGCCTCTCAGGCGGTAAAGACTCGTATGCACTGTTAGATTTGTTATTAATTCTGCGTGAGCGTGCACCCATTCACTTTGATATCACCGCAGTTAATCTGGATCAAAAACAACCTGGGTTTCCAGAAGACGTGCTGCCCAATTATCTACGTGCGCGCCAGATTCCGTTTCACATCGAAGAGCAAGACACTTACAGCATCGTTAAACGGGTCATTCCTGAAGGTAAAACAACCTGTTCATTGTGTTCACGCCTGCGTCGTGGCGTGCTTTATCGGGTCGCCAGTGAAATTAAGGCCACTAAAATTGCACTCGGACATCATCGCGACGATATTTTGGCGACATTCTTTCTGAATTTGTTTTTTGCAGCCAGACTCAAAAGCATGCCACCCAAGCTTGTCTCAGACAATGGCTTACACACCGTCATCCGCCCTTTGGCCTACGTTCGTGAAGACGATCTGATCACATATTCTCAGATTCGTGAGTTCCCCATCATTCCCTGTAATCTCTGTGGTTCGCAAGACAACCTCAAGCGCCAAGAAGTATTGCGCATGATTCGTCAGTGGGAAAAAGAATCTCCCCAGCGTGTTTGGAATGCTTTTCATGCGCTCGGTCACGTCGTGCCTTCACATCTGATGGATGCTGATCTATTTGATTTCAAGAGCCTCAAACCCACGGGGGATGCCTTTCCCGATGGAGATACTGCGTTTGACGAACCTGAGTTCCCTTGAGAGCGCGGGTGCGATACGATCGGTCATATTCAACTAAAGTCTTTTAAACCTCGTATCCACCAAAAGGATCATTCGCCATGAGTCAACCTAAAGTTCTGGTCACAGGTGCCAGCGGCGGCATCGGACGTGCAATCGCACAACGTTTACATGATGACGGTTATCAGATTATTAATCTGGATATCGTGGCCCCCAAATCATTACTGCCCGGGGAAACCTGGCTAGAGATTGATCTGATGGATCCGCAACAGGTCAAAGAAGGTCTTGCACCGCTGGTCGAAGCCGGCGATGTATTGCGATTGGTGAACAATGCCGGTTTTATTCGCCCAGCTACATTAGAAGACACCACCATTGAAGATTTTCAGGCGGTGGTTGAGCTGAATTTGCGTGGCCCCATGCTTTTAGTACAAGCGCTGCTACCCGGCATGCGTAAAGCAAAATTCGGCCGAATCATTAACATTGCTAGTCGTGCAGCACTCGGCAAAGAACTTCGCACCGCTTACAGCGCAACTAAAGCAGGCATACTTGGCATGATGCGCACATGGGCCATGGAAGCCGCCGCCGATGGCGTGACTGTGAACTCAATTGGACCTGGCCCAATTGCGACCGAACTCTTTATCTCAGGCAATCCACCTGATTCCCCAAAAACCAAGCTGATTCTGGAGACCATTCCAGTCAAACGGATGGGCACCCCAGAAGATATTGCACACGCGGCAGCCAGCCTGATTGATGACCGTGCAGGCTTCATCACAGGACAAGTGCTTTATGTGTGCGGGGGTATGACACTCGGTCTCTCACAGACCGCGTAGTAGCCGCGCCATCAGCGAAGCTATCAAATTAAATCAATAAGCGTCAATCAATGAGCGGAAGGCTTCATCACAGGCCTTCCCAAGAAGCACCTTCAACCTTAATATCAACCAGATCAAGAATTCGGGCGACCGTGTGGTTCACCATATCCTCGATACTCTCAGGCCGTTGATAAAAGGCAGGCAGCGGTGGAAAGATCACACCACCCATTTCTGTGACAGCTGTCATATTGCGTAAGTGCGCCAAATTGAAGGGAGTTTCACGAACCACCATCACAAGGCGACGACGCTCCTTTAACGTCACATCAGCTGCACGTGTAATCAGGTTATCTGACAGACCGTGGGCAACCGCAGCCAATGTCCGCATAGAACACGGCACGATCACCATCCCATGCGTTGCAAATGCACCGCTAGCAATCGTTGCCCCCACATCTTTAACTGAATAAGCGTGATCCGCCATATCCAGCAAGTCTTGTCGGGTAATGTCTAACTCGTGTTGCAGATTCAGAATACCGGCTGAAGAAATAATGAGATGCGTTTCAACGTCATCTCGATCTTTCAGAACAGACAACAGGCGTACCGCATAGGCCACGCCTGTTGCACCGGTGATTCCAACAACCAGTCGACGCACACTCAATTGGTTGCACCTGCTTGCTCAAGCATCTCTTTGAGCTCACCGCTCTGTTCCATTTCAGCCAAGATGTCTGAACCACCGACAAATTCGCCATCAATGTACAGCTGAGGAATGGTGGGCCATTGTGAGAAGGTTTTGATACCTTCACGCACTTCACCGTCTTCCAAGACGTTCACGGTGACCAGTTTAGTCACACCACAGTCGCGCAAAATCTGGATCGCACGACCAGAAAAACCACACTGAGGAAACTGGGCTGTGCCTTTCATAAACAGCACAACAGGGTTGCTGGTCACGGTTTCCTTGATGAATTCTTGTACGTCTGACATAGAGATCGATTCCACAAATAAAGTCAAAAAATCTGCTCAGCCCATTGCGCCAAAATCAGGCATTCTGGACTTAAGCAACACACTGCAAGCTATTTTATAGGGTTAACGCAGACAGAGGTGCAATACCACCACTGACTCGCTCATGATCTGACAGGTCTCGGTGCGTTTGAATGGACTGATAGCCTGCTTCTTCTAACAACTGCCGCACCGCCTGACCTTGATCGTAACCGTGTTCAAGCCACAAACAACCGCTCGGCTTTAACCAACGCTTTGATTCAAAAATGATAGTACGCAAATCCGATAAACCATCTTCACCGTCTGTCAGCGCCGAACTCGGCTCATAACGCAAATCACCTTGTTGCAAATGAATGTCTTGTGCGTGAATATAAGGCGGGTTCGAAACAATCAGATCAAATCGCATCGATGCATCATCAAGCTTTGTCGGCAAATCAGCCAACCAATCGCTCTGTATAAAAGTAATGGATGCTTGAAGACGTTGCGCATTCTCTTGAGCGATGGCAAGCGCTGCCTCACTAAAGTCTGTAGCCATCACCTGAGCCTGTGGATAAGCTCGAGTCAGCGCAATGGCCACAATGCCACTACCCGTCCCCAAATCAAGGATTGCTGGTTTAGAGCCAACTCCCTGACTCGTCAAAGCTTCTAAGGCGACCTCGACCAGACGCTCAGTTTCATGTCGGGGGATGAGTACATCCGGTGTGACCTTCACCTCAAAATCCCAAAAACCACGCCACCCCAACACATAAGCAATCGGCTCACCCGCTTGACGGCGTTGAATCAGCGTCTGCCACTGCTTTTGTTGATCAGACGTCAAACGGTAATCGTCGTGCGCAATCAGCCAGCTATTGGATTGTTGCAACAGATGAGACAACAGCAAACGCAACTCTGTTCGTGGCAGATCGGTTATTTGTAAGCAACTCGCAACCGTCAAAGAGTCTGAATTTGACCTATCCATGTGTCTCAATCTTGTCCTAACTTTGTCTTAACCGACAGCTCTGTTAGTGCGCATCAGCCAGTGCAGCGAGCTGATCTGCCTGATGATGAGCCGCCAGTGTGGAGGTCAACTCTTCCAGGTCACCATCCATAATGGCCACTAATTTATAAAGCGTGAGGTTAATGCGATGATCTGTGACTCGACCTTGCGGATAGTTATAAGTCCGAATCCGTTCAGAACGATCACCTGAACCCACCAGACTCTTGCGTTCTGCGGCCTCTTTGTCGCGCTGCTCAGTCAACTGCAGGTCCTTTAAGCGTGCAGCAAGCACTTGCATGGCTTTGTCTTTATTACGGTGTTGTGAACGATCATCCTGACATTCCACCACTAAGCCCGTTGGCAAGTGCGTTAAGCGCACGGCAGAATCGGTCTTGTTGACGTGCTGACCACCGGCACCACTGGCTCGGAATGTATCGACACGCAAATCGCTGGGATTGATCATGACGTCAGACATTTCATCGGCTTCAGGCAAGATGGCAACCGTGCATGCAGACGTGTGAATACGGCCTTGAGACTCCGTTTCGGGCACTCGCTGAACACGATGCGCACCCGACTCAAACTTGAGTAAGCCATAGACGCCTTCACCTTCAATGCGGGCAACGACTTCTTTGTATCCGCCAAGCTCTGCCGGACTTTCTGACATCATTTCCACACGCCAGCCGTGTTGCTCCGCAAAGCGTGCATACATGCGCAGCAAATCACCCGCAAAGAGTGCACTTTCATCGCCACCGGTACCAGCACGGATTTCCAGATACACACTGCGGGAATCATCTGGATCTTTGGGTAACAACAAGATTTGCAGCTCGTCTTCTAAAATGTCCAAACGCGCTTTTGTTAATTGATACTCTTCTTGTGCCATCTCCTTTAACTCAGGATCAGACATCAACTCACGCGCCCCTTCCAAATCGGCTTCAGCTTGTGTGAATTCAGTAAAGGCTTTCACAACGTCATCGAGGTCTGAACGTTCACGGGCTAATTGCCGGAATAGTTTCATATCGTTGGCAGTTTCAGGCTCGGCCAAGAGTGCATCAACTTCTTCAAGTCGACGACCCAGTTGCTCAAGGCGCGAACGCATTGCTTCATTCATGATGTTGGTCTTATAAAAAGTAAATAGTCAGGGCGCAGACTCAATGTTGGAATACATCAGCGCAACCCACAGCAAGGTTTAGTACAGGTACGTCATGTACGGTCATGGGCGGGAAAGTAACGACACGGCACGAAACAACACGCGACCCACCACAACCCACTCTCTTAAAGGCAGGCAGAGCCGCTAATGCTGACGACGACCCGCCGAAGAGGGAAAGAGTTTGGGTAACCAGCCCATCAATTGTTGTCTATCGCTTTGCTCAGACTGATGCAAAGCAGACAAGGTGCCATGGAGATATTTCTGTGTCAGCGCATGCGCCAATTGCTCCATCACCTGATCAGGATCCTCACCTCGAACCAACGCACGTCGCGCTTTTTCGAGTTCATGCGCCTGAACGGCTTGTGCACCTGCTCTCAATGACTGAATAATGGGGACCGTTGAGCGCAGCTCTAACCACTTCATGAAATTACGCACGCGTGCATCAATGATCGCTTCTGCTTGGACAACCGCTGCACGGCGGTTTTGTTCACCTGATTGCACCACCTTGCCCAAATCATCCACTGAATACAGGTAGATGTCGTCCAGACGGCCTACTTCAGGCTCAATGTCTCTAGGAACTGCCAAATCGACCATGACCATTGGCAAACGACGACGTTGACGTGTCGTGCGCTCTACCATACCCAATCCTAAGATCGGCAACGTACTGGCCGTACAGGAAACCACCACATCAAATTCAGCAAGACGATCAGGCAATTCGGCCAGGCGCATCGTCGAGGCACCAATCCTTGCTGCTAAGGTTTCAGCGCGTTCACGTGTGCGGTTAGCAACCGTCATTTGGGCTGGGTTTCGAGCCGCAAAGTGCGTGGCACACAAATCAATCATTTCGCCAGCACCGATAAACAGCACTTTTGAGTTGTTGAGTTCACCAAACACGCGCTCAGACAAACGCACTGCGGCGGCAGCCAGAGAAACCGACTGCTCACCAATGGCTGTGGTTGAACGAACTTCTTTTGCAACAGAGAACGTACGCTGAAAGAGTTGATGCAACAACGTACCCAGCGAACCCGCCTGGTCAGCCACTCTGACTGCATCCTTCAACTGTCCCAAAATCTGCGGCTCGCCAAGCACCATGGAATCCAAACCACTGGCGACTCGGAAAGCATGACGGACTGCTAAGTCACGATCATGTAAATACAGATGCGGTTCAATCATGCGCTGATCCAGCTGGTTAAATCCAGCTAACCATTGCGCCAGCTCCTGTGCCACAGATGGCTCTGCAGCACAATAAAGTTCTGTGCGGTTACAGGTCGACAAGAATGCCGCTTCACGCAACCGTGTACCGAACGTTTCTTTTAATGATGCCAACGCCGGTGCAATCAGATCATCAGACAGGGACACCCGTTCACGCACTGCAAGCGATGCAGACGTGTGATTGAGACCCAGTGTATAAACTCCGACAGACATAGATGTAACGATGACCAAATAAAAGAAGTTCGAGAAAATTTACGCAAAAGTACGCGTAAAAACAGACATATCCCCTTATTATAGTTAATAGAACCCCTTTTGTAAGGTTTCCCCTAGGTGATTGCGCCCGTCAGCAGAAAATACTGCTTACACGAACCCTGCAAGGCACAAATGCAACACTTTCCCCTACTGCCTTCGCAACATTCAAAAATTTAGTGTATAGTTCAGTCTTCGGTTGGCCTGGTAGCTCAGTCGGTAGAGCAGAGGATTGAAAATCCTTGTGTCGGTGGTTCGATTCCGCCCCGGGCCACCACCGAATACAACAACCCGGCTCTCGCCGGGCTTTTTTGTGCCTGAAGCCCCAGTATTGGCGGGCTTGCGCGGATTTGCCAGAGGACCGAAAATCCCCCATTCCGGTAGTTTTCGCGATCTTTTCTCGTATCTCTCTCTTTCCTATCTGCAAAAGTCAGGAGCGATCCCAAGGCCGAACCTAGTGATTCTGCGGGTTTGCAGCTAGGTGGTTTGAACTTGAAAATGGATAGCGGCGCTTGGTGTGTGACGAACAAGAACCCTCAGCACCTGACGACATCATCCGTAGGATCAAGGTTGTCTCCTCTTGGGCCTGCGTGGCTCGCGAGCGCACCTGAAACGTTTGGCTCGCCCCGTCGGATGGGTGGATTCGGTTATTCAAGACTTCCTATGAGTTTCATTGCAGAGTCACTGGCCGCATTGGAGCAATCTCGAGATGACTCGACAGCATTCATTCCGCGGTCTGTGTCATAAACAGTCATACCGCTTGTGTGACCGACATCGGCCAGCTAGCGCTTCATCTTCTGCCGACAACGCAGCATTAAGATCGACCGTCACACAGTCGACCAGCGACTGAGGGCGTTAGACAAGGTCGACACTAGGCCACCGCAGCATGCGCCGGCTCAACCTGCAATTCGTCTCCAGAATGCTCGGCCTGCCACAGATCGTAGTCGATCTGACCACGCAACCATGTTTCAGCGCTGGGGCCACGGCCATTGGGCTTGCGAAGCCATACTTCCAGCCTTCTGGCCAGATCCACAGAAATCGCAGCACGACCGTGTAACACACGCGATAAAGCAACACGGCTCACTCCCAACTGCCGAGCGGCCTCGGTCACCGACAAACCAAGTGCCGGAAGAACATCCTCACGAAGCGTCTCGCCCGGATGCGGCGGATTGTGCATACGCATAATGACCTCCTAGTGATAGTCCTGGTAGTCAACCAGAATGACATCCTGACCCTCAAACGTAAACGTCAAACGCCAATTTCCATTAACCCACACCGACCAATGCCCTTCGAGCTTTGCACCGTGCAAAGGGTGCAAACGCCACCCGGGCATATCCATGTCATCAGCACTGGTTGCAGCATCCAACTGACGCAGTTGACGCGCCAGCTTTGAAGCGTGTGAAGGTTGTATTCCAGCTTTGCTCCCGGCCTCAAAAAAGCGCTGTAAACCACGATGTCGGAAGGTTTTTATCATGATCCATTGTATCGCCATGAGACACACTTCGCAACAACCATAGCGCGTCAACCATCTTGACCGGTTGACAGGTGATGGTTCACCCGATGTCACGTATTCTGTGATCAAACACTATCCGCCAGCGACCGCAACAGCCCCGCCTGCCGCCACCAGTCGTCGGGCCATGGCGTACGCACGATTCTATCGAACGACAAGCTCTCAGAGTTCACCATTTGATCAATGACAGTCGGCGCCAATAGTGTCAGGCGCAGCAGCCTGCGCACGTGGCTGGCATCCAAGCCTTCCAGCTGCGCAATAGCTCCCGGCGACGCGATGCGTCCTTCGTCCAGCAGGTGCTGCCAATAATAGGCCAACCCCAACGCACGTATCAGAGTTGATTCCTCCTGGGCCTCCGTGGCCTTTGAGCGCACCTGAAACGTTTGGCTCGCCCCGTCGGGTGTGACGATCTCTCTACGTGGTGATTTCCGCCTGGTCGGTGCCCATGGCACAAACGTCTGTAGGCGAACACCGGCCGCGGGCAGTGGCCGTCCTGATTGACCCGCTTTACGGATCGGGCGTCGTCGCTCTGTCATGGCCGATCTCCCGTCAGCAGGTTTATCTGCTCCTGCCACGAATGCGGGATGTCGTTGCGCTGTAGCCAGTACAGGCTCAACCATCGCGGCTGTGCGCCCTCCATGAGGGTGTCGATGACTTCGGGCGACAGGCGCGCCAGACGCAAGAGTCTGGCCACGGTGGTGGGCTGGAGGTCCTCGGCTCGCGCAAGATCGCTGATGCTGGCAAACTCGCCCTGATCCAACAGATCCTCCCAGTAGAGTGCACGCGCCACAGCTTCAAGAATTCGCTTGTTCGGCCCCGCCTGACCATCGATGACGTGATGCCGACGAGGCGCAAAAGTCATCGGCACAAAGGACGGGATAGGCCCTGAAATCTGTTCCATCATTCCACCTCCAACGCTTCGGCACCGATGGTGTTGTCGGCAAACTCGGACAGCAACTCACGCCAGCCCAGCTCGCGCCAGGAAATCTCAACGCCCTGAACACGGCCATCGTCAACCAGATCAACGCGCTCAATCATCAGATTCACCAAACGGTGTTGTTCAGCGGGATAAAGGTGATCCCACATCCGCTCGAGATCTGCCATGGCAACCACCACAGTGCCCTCATCCAGGTTGACCGCATCCCCTTCCCCAACCAGAGCCTGAAGGGCTTCAGGGCTGCTCAGCACGCTCTTGATCTGGGCGACGACGACACCTTCAATTTGCTTGCTCGGGATTCGCAGCTTCTTGTTCACCACTTCTCCAAAAGTCACCGGCCGTGGGGTGACGTAATACAGATAGCGTTTGCCAGCATTCTTGGTTGTGAAGCTCGAGCCCAATCGCTGGCCGTCGGGCGCGTAGAGCAAGCCCCGCAGCAGCGAGTCGGTCCTGAACCGTATTCCTGTTTTCTGGCGCCGATCCTCACCATTGACCGCAAAGACCGCCTGCACCTTCTCCCAGGCGTCCTGGTCGACGATGGCCTCGTGTTCCCCAGCAAACCATTCCCCCTTCAATGACAACTCGCCCAGGTAGATCCGGTTGTTCAAGAGTTTGTGAAGATACTGGGCAGAGAGCGGCCCACCCTGCCGATGAATCCCCTTCTTTGTGATCCAGGACTTTGTGGTGTGGCCCTCGGCATTGAGCTTGCGAGCCAGCGCAGCAGTGGACTCAAGGACCACCATGTCGTCAAAAATCTGACGCACCAACGCGGCCTCTTTGTCATTGACGACGAGTTTGCGGGCGATGACGTCGTACCCCAGGGGTGGCGTGCCACCCATCCACATCCCTTTCTTCTTCGAGAGTGCAATCTTGTCCCGGATGCGCTCGCCCGTGACCTCACGCTCAAACTGGGCGAAGGACAGCAGGACGTTGAGCATCAGCCGACCCATTGACGTGGTGGTGTTGAACTGCTGCGTGACGGACACGAACGATACGCTCTGGCGCTCGAAGACTTCGACCATCTTTGAGAAGTCCGCAAGGCTGCGCGTCAAGCGGTCGATCTTGTACACAACCACGATGTCGATCTGGCCGCGCTCGATATCCGCCATCAGACGTTTCAGCCCTGGCCGATCTGTGTTGCCACCGGAGAAGCCTGGATCGTCGTAGTCGTCGGCCACAGGAATCCAGCCCTCTGCTCGCTGACTGGCGACATAGGCGTGGCAGGCTTCTTTCTGCGCATCAATCGAGTTGAACTCTTGGTCCAGGCGTTCGTCGGTCGACACCCGGCAATAGACGGCGCAGCGCTTGCGCACCGGTTTCGATTGAGTTTTTGTCATGTCGTCTACTCCGTGAGTCCAAAGAAAAGAGGGCCAGACCAATGGGTGCCCGTGATCTGTCGTGCCACCGCGGTGAGGCTGCGATACGTCTGGCCCTCATACTCAAAGTGCCCCTCAGGTGTCACCGTCACCCGATGATCCCGATCACCCCATTCCCGCAACAGGACAGTGCCGGGCGCAAACTCGTAGGTCTTCTTACTACGCCTGCGCTTGATCTTCGACTGCCTGGCACCGACGTCAATCAATCGGTTTCGCAATCGTGGGTTCAGCCCACCGTGCGCCTCCTCTTGGATCTTGTATGCAAGGCGTGAGACGATGTGCGCGCGATTGGGATACTGGGGCCGCGACCGAAAGTATTGATCCCACAACACCCACAAATCCTCCATGGGTGCCGTTGCCAAGGCAGTCACGCGTGCTGCCACCGTTGTGTCTCGAGTCATATCAACTCCTTGTTTTGATAGGAGTTTGTATGAACGCTCGTTTCATCCATCAAGCCAAGTCGAACCGGTGTATCTGTCGCTTCTTCGCGACGGTGCCGCGCCATGCAGCCAACCAGGATACGGGCGACTTCGCGTGCACGTTCTTTGCCGCTCATACGGCTCGGGTGTGTCTGTTCGTCGGGTTTTATTGCCATCACAAGCTCCATGATTCAAACCATGTCTCTATGGTCTCGCAAATCGTCCGAGCTGGAGGGTAATGTATAGCCATAAAGCTAAGCTTTATATAAACCACTGTTCACATATACAGCAAATCGTTGGAGACTGATTGTGAAAATATCCTGGAAAAACGCTGCCTCACTGCTGAACTTTCTCAAGATGGCACCCCTGCAATCCATCCAGTTATTTGTGGATGAGATACAGAAACACAGTGGTTTTGAGGCCTTGAAAGAGGTTTCCCCGGCCGATGGCGACGCGCCAGACGCAGACCAGAGAAAACATTACCGCACCAAATTCGCAAAGCTGCCAGAAGAAGTCCGCACAACGCTGGATGGTCACACGGCGCAGATTCTCGAACTCTCGGACGATGCGGCTGACTCAGCGCAACAACTCGCACGTGAAAAAGCCTACACGGTCGACATCGGCGAGCCGGCACTTGACGCGCTGCTCGATGAGGCGCCAGACGCCATTGGTCGAGCAACCATCCTTTTTACGCTCGCGCCCGACCTCTTTCGTCAGGCTCAGGCCTATTTCCACTCGGACTACTTTCGCAACCTTGGCAAGCTGTATGACGCCTTCGATATCGATACAGACAAACCGGTCAGCCTTCAATGGGACGAGAACACGCAAGCGGATCTGGAAAAAGCCATCTGTACGGCGCTGGCTACCACTGGCCAATGTCGGGTCGAATACGTCCCCATCAAGCGTTCTCTGGACGATGGCACGGTTGCCTGCGAGCACTTGTTTCTGATCCGCCATGCGGGTGACAAGCGCAGCGTACAGAACACCAACAGCGAGCTCGAGACGGAACCGCTCTACTACACACCCCCAGTGGAAAGCACCGTCAAAGTGATCCCTGAAAATCGCACACTAGAAGTGCTCTGCAAGGACCGCTCGGCCCGCGCTCGGCTTGCCCAGGCGGTCTCCCACCATGTCCTCGAGGTTGCGCTGTCCGGCAGGCCGATGACGCTGCGCCAGTACGACCTCAGCCGCTTCTACGAAAGCCTTCAACTACCTCAGGACGTGCTCGATGGTTTGGACGAGGTCAGTGAAGTGCGCCTGGTGGAACTTGATCTATTGATCAGTGCCAAGAACCGCCGCGTCTCGGTAAAGGTGCAGCCAGATGACGATCTCGAAGAAGCCATGCAGGATATTTTCGGAGACAAATCTCCGCTGCAACGAGATTACCTGCGCATCGTACGGGTCGTCTTGAACGCCAGCTTGCTGCGCGGCGCAAAAACGGTCAACATGCCCATCACCATCAGCACGCCCAACCGCTGCAACATCTCCAGCAAGCGCGACCAACGTTTGCGCGATCTGAGTACAACCATTCTCAATCGATACGGCATTCTCATCTGCCCTTCCCAATTCCAGAATGAGGATATCGGCACTGTCTTCACCACCGTACTGCGCCTCTTTGAGGCTCAGACGACCGAGGTGCGCTTGCGTGATTTACAGGCGTGGGGATCGAACCTTGATCTGCTTCTGGCCGGAGGATTTCTGAAGATGATGGGACCCGCGAACACGGTCAAACTCATCGATGACGACGGGCGTGTTCAGACCCTGTCAGTGCGTGAGAATGCAGGCCGGCTCATTGCCGTCGAACCAGAAACCGACATCTTGTTTGGAGTCGACCCAGACGATCTGGTGCGCTATCAGGTCGCCAAAGACTGGGTGGCAGAGTGCGTCATCAAATCACTGGGCAAAGCGCTCAGTGTTATTCCCGCCGTTGCCGACGGTGGCCTGGTCACCCGGCTCGGAGAGCTGCAAACACCTGCTGGTGCCCGAAGAGAGCCCACGCGGCTGGGACGCCGCGGATGCCATTGCTGAGGGCTCGACGTTCAGGATTTCATCAAACACAGCGCAAAAATGCACGTGACCTCTCCGTCCAATGCCAGCGAACAGGTCAACAGCGTGCCCGACTCGGAAGACGCTTTGGCACTGGCTTTCACTCAGGACTATGCACACGACTGGTGCTATGTGGCTGGCTGGGGAAAGTGGCAGATGTGGGACGGCAGACGCTGGAAAGCCGATGAGACTCTGCTTGTCAGACACCTCGTGCGTTTGACGTGCCGGGCGGCCTCTGCCCAGACAACGTCCGTCCGAACGGCAGCCAAGCTCTCAGCCAACAGTACGATCAGCGCCGTCGAAAGTCTGGCACGGTCCGACCGTCGTCATGCTTGCACCGTCGAGGAATGGGATGCAGACAACTGGCTTCTCAACACGCCCGGTGGTGTCGTTGATTTGCGAACGGGTCAGGCTCGTGAACACGACCGCGACGACCGCATGACCAAGATCACAACGGCCACACCCAAGGGGCAGTCAACACTTTGGAAAGCGTTCCTGTCCGATGTGTCCGGCGGCAACGAGGAGCTGCAGAACTACTTGCAGCGCATGGTGGGCTACTGCCTGACGGGATCGACCGAGGCGCACGCGCTCTTCTTCTCTATGGCACCGGTGCCAATGGCAAGTCAGTGTTCGTGAACGTCATCACCACCATTCTCGGTGACTACGCGACCAACGCAGCCATGGACACCTTCATGGACACACGCGGGGACCGTCACCCCACCGACCTGGCCGGGCTTCGGGGTGCGCGTCTGGTCTCGAGCACCGAGACCGAACAGGGACGGCGCTGGAACGAATCCAAGCTCAAGGCCATCACCGGTGGTGACAAGATCTCCGCACGCTTCATGCGTCAGGACTTCTTCGAGTACACGCCTCAGTTCAAGCTGGTCATTGCCGGCAACCACAAGCCAGCGATCCGCAACGTGGACGAAGCCATGCGCCGACGCCTGCACCTCATTCCGTTCACAGTCACGGTGCCGCCACAGAGGCGGGATCCCCGACTCACGGAGAAACTCCTCGCAGAGCGTGACGCCATCATGGCCTGGGCGGTCCAGGGATGCCTGCTCTGGCAACAGCACGGACTCAAGCCCCCGGTCATTGTCGCAGCGGCCACAGACGAGTACTTCGAGGCCGAAGACGCCATGGGCCGCTGGCTTGAAGAGCGCTGTGATCTCGACCCGAATGCGACCGGCCTGACCGCACAACTCTTTGCCGACTGGAAACGCTGGGCCGAAGAGGCAGGCGAATACGTGGGCTCTCAGCGTCGCTTCTCCGATCAGCTGGTCACACGGGGCTTTGACAAATGGCGCAACGCCGCAGGCAATCGAGGCTTTAGAGGCCTGGCGCTGCGCTTCCCCTATGCACCTTCTTACACCCCATACAACGACGATTGAAATCGCGTTCTGACACATCCGACATAAGCAATGATTTACGCCCACGCCCACGCCCGCGCGCGCGTAAGAACTTAACCGGTCGCTGCGTCTGATGTGTCGGAACACGGAAAGGACTGAACATGATGACAACGATTCTCGCCCTGGATCTGGGTACCACCACCGGCTGGGCACTGCTGCGTGCCGACGGACGTATCGACAGCGGCAGCCAGAGCTTTCGGCCCGACCGCTTCGAGGGCGGCGGCATGCGTTACCTGCGCTTTCGTCGCTGGCTGACGGATCTCAAGAACCGCACGGAGGGCCTGCACGCGGTTTTCTTTGAGGAGGTGCGCCGACATGCCGGTGTGGATGCAGCGCACGCCTACGGCGGCTTTCTGGCCCATCTGAGCGCCTGGTGCGAGCACCACCAGATTCCGTACCAAGGGGTGCCCGTAGGCACCATCAAAAAGCACGCCACCGGCAAAGGCAACGCCAGCAAGGCGCAGATGATAGCGGCCGTCCAGCAACTTGGCTTTGATCCTAAGGACGACAACGAGGCCGATGCTCTGGCCATTCTCAACTGGGCAAGAACGGAGATCAGCCATGAATGAACCCACTGACATCGCCCTCGAGGAGATTGCCGCTCGCCTGTCAGCAGCGGCTCACACAGCCAGGCGCCTGCCGCCGGTCAAGGTGCAGGGCTACTTCAACCTGTGGCCGACGATCGTACGCAGCCGTTTCGAGATGCTCGAGGCCGATGACAGAGAGCCACCCCGCTTTCCACCCTCACCCCGGGACATCGAGGCCATGCTGGAGGTCATGCGCTGGGTGCAGTGCCTGGAGCCCCAGGCCCGACATCTTGTCTGGATGCGGGCCAAAGGCTACGGCTGGGGTGCCATCTCCAAGCGCTTTGGCTGCGATCGGACCACCGCGTGGCGGCGGTGGAAGGCAGCACTTGGCACGCTCGCTGAGCAATCTGTCGTGAAAAACACGCTCAATTCATCCGAACTGTAGGGGCAAGGTGGGCAACCACCTGAGCAGATGTCCTCGGATTGCAATAGTTGTCCTTTTTTCAACAACTTACGCATGCAACACTTTGACGGTTTTAGGGTAATATTTCAGCTATCTTCTGGACAGAAGTGCGGGCAGCAAAGAAACTGCGCGGCCCGCACCCAGAAGGCCCCAGTCTCCTCCTGTGTTTCATGCCACCCTCACCGCCACCGATGCCCCGTGCGTGCGTGGCGGTTTTTTATTGCCTATCCGCTCAGCACACCATGACCAGTCTCCAAGTCGAATACCGTCGCACCGAATCGCTCATCCCCTACGCTCGCAATGCCAGAACGCACAGCGATGCCCAAGTGGCACAGATCGCAGCCAGCATCCGCGAGTTCGGATTCAACAACCCGGTGCTGATCGACGGTCGCTACGGCATCATCGCCGGCCACGGCCGTGTGCTCGCGGCACGCAAGCTTGACATGGAAACGGTGCCGGTGATCGAACTCACCCACCTGAGCGATGCGCAAAAGCGCGCCTACATCATCGCCGACAACAAGCTCGCACTGAACGCGGGCTGGGACGAGCAGCTGCTCGCCATCGAGTTGGGCGATCTGCAGGAGGTGGGGTTTGAGATGGATCTGATCGGCTTCTCGCCCGCTGAGCTGGAAGCCTACATGGGCATGGACACCGGCACGGAGGGCCTGACCGATGAGGACAAGGTCCCCGAAGTCGAAGAAGAGCCCGTGAGCCGAACCGGGGACGTGTGGGTTTGTGGCGCACATCGCGTGGTGTGCGGCGACTCTACCGACGCACAAAGCTACGCATCGTTGCTGGGCGAAACCCTGGCCGACATGACCTTCACGGACCCGCCCTACAACGTCAACTACGCCAACAGCGCCAAGGACAAGATGCGAGGCAAGAACCGCCCCATCCTGAACGACAACCTCGGTGACGACTTTCAGGGCTTCCTGACCACCGCCTGCAGCCGCATGCTGGAAGTGACCAAGGGCGCGATCTACATCGCCATGTCATCCAGCGAACTCGACACCCTGCAGGCCGCGTTTCGTGAAGCAGGTGGCAAGTGGTCGACGTTCATCATCTGGGCCAAGAACACCTTCACCCTGGGTCGCGCCGATTACCAGCGCCAGTACGAGCCCATCCTCTACGGCTGGAAAGAAGGCGTTGATCGCTATTGGTGTGGTGCCCGCGACCAGGGCGATGTCTGGCACATCAAGAAGCCCCACAAGAACGACCTGCACCCGACCATGAAGCCGGTGGAGCTCGTCGAACGCGCCGTGCGCAACAGCAGCAAGACCAAGGACATCGTGCTCGACCCCTTTGGTGGGTCGGGCACCACCATGATTGCCTGTGAGAAGACGGGTCGCCAGGCCCGTCTGATTGAACTGGATCCCAAATACGTCGACGTCATCGTGCGTCGCTGGCAGGAGTTCACCGGAGAACAAGCACACCGCCTCTCGGACGGTGTTGCATTTGATGAGTTGGTGGAGGTGGCTGCTTAACGCTGCTTCGCGGCGCTGCGTCCGGCTTCGTAGGCCGCCAGGAGCGCAGCCTTGACGCCCCAGACCGAGACATCGTGAAAGTCGAGCCGGTCAGAGTTACGGGGCTCGAGAGAGTAGATACACAGGTGCTCTTGGGCGATCGCTTCAAAGATCTGTTCAAGCTTGTCGTTGATGGTTTTCATGGTCATGCTCCGGCTTAAAACTTGCAGCTTCTGAAGATCGTGCTGCTGGTGGGCGTGTGGCGTACAAAGCGCAGGGTCTTGCCGTCTCCGCTGCGCTCGGCCGTGGTCCAGACCTGGTCGTTGCCGCCAAGGCGCAAGCTCTGGCCGGCTTCGAGATTGTTGATCTGGGTGTCGAGGGTGTGGTTGAGGTCTTTCATGGTGTTTCTCCGTGTCCGTTTGTTTGTTCCAGTGATTACATGATTGCTTCGTTCACGAAGAACATCAAGCTATATCTGATTGTTTTTAAACATCTTTTCTCAAAAATAAACACCCCTGAAACAGGGGTGCAATCAGCTCAGGTTCTTCGTTGATCAAGCGCTGCGATAAACACGCTCGCCGCCCTCGGGCTTCTCGGACGTGATCACCAGGCCCTTGCGCTTGAGCGTGCCCGAAAGCGTGCCTCGCACGGTGTGGGCTTGCCAGCCGGTGGCCTCACACATCTGGCCGATGGTGGCGCCCTCCTCGCGCTTCAGCAGCTCAATCACGATGGCCTGCTTGCTGTTGGCGCGTGCCAGTGGCTTGGTGTCAACGGTGCTCTGTGCGTTCTGCTTGGCTTTGGCTGCTGTTTTCGTCTTGGTCATTTCGTTTCTCCTTGCTGCCGGGCACGCTTGTTGCCGCGCTCGAGCTTTTCTTTGAGTTCGCACGCAACAATCACGTCGTCTGTGGTGCTGTGGTAGTGACCATTCACGTAGATGTCGTACCAGACGGTGCGGCGCGAGACGTTGACTTCGTCTGTGCTCATGCGTTTGACGGTGACTTGGTTCATGGTGTGCTCCGGTGTGTAGTTGGGCCGGGCTGTCCCGGCCCCTGGTTGATCAGCTCTGGCGCTTTGCGTAGGCGAGTCGGGCCTGGGCGTTGGCAAGCAGGTCCAGTCGGACGTTGCTCGGGACAAAGGTCGTCAGGTGGTGGAGTGCTGCGTTCAGGGTTTCCCCCTTGTCGTCAAAGTCCTCCTGGCTGTCGTAACGCTCCGTGTAGTAGTCGAGTTCTTTCAGGGCTCGCTCGAGGACGCTGCGTGCGTTCTGCAGGGCTTCGGCGCCGTTTCTGATGGCGAGGTCTGCGATGTAGTCGTGTTCGGTTTTCATGGTGTTTTTCCTTGTTTGCTTGTTTGCTTGTGTGCTCCAGTGACTACATCATTGCTTCCTTTGTGGAACATATCAAGCAATAAGTCATTGTTTTTCAAGAAGAAAGAGACACACTTGCCCCGCATTACCCACGCATCAAACCATGGCCACACGCGCACCCATCTTCCGGCGTGAGACACGCGCTCAACGCCACCAACCGGTCGCTCCCAATTGGGGCCGTGGACGTGGCAAAGGATGGGAAAAGTTACGCAGGCGCATCCTCGAGCGTGATGGCTGGCTGTGCCAGTGCGAGGACTGTCGGGTGGGGTCAGCGCCACTGCCGGCCCATGAGGTCGACCACATCGTGCCGCTGGCCGAAGGTGGTGGCGACGAGCCAGACAACCTCCAGGCGATCAACCGCAGCTGTCACCGTAAAAAGACTGCGCAAGAAGTGCGCAGAGGACAGACCCGACACAGAAAGTCGGCAACGAAATGAAGATAAAAACAGTCACTTGCCCCTGAGCAATGGCGGGCAACAGATGGGCAGGGGTGGGGTCAAAGTCCACGACTTTTTACCTCGACCAGCCGCCCAACCCTTTTTTTGCGTGCGCGTTATTACCAATGGGGTATCAAACGCGGCCGCTAAATACAGATTTCATATAACCGGATCGAACAATGAGAGGACGCAAACCCAAACCAACTGCGCTAAAAATCATCGCCGACAACCCGGGCAAGCGCCCGCTCAACATCAACGAGCCGCAACTGCCACTGTCGGATCTGGTCACGCCAGACTGGCTCACCGACGATCAGAAGCTGGTGTGGCAAGACGCGGTCGAGAGCTGCCCGCCGGGCCTGGTGACCACGGTCGATGAGAAGGTGTTGGCAATCTGGGTTGTTGCGTGTGATCTGCATCGGCAGGCAGCCGAGCGCGTCGCGCAAATGGGAATGATTGTGAAGTCCCCCGTCAAGGGCGATCCGATGCAGAACCCGTGGCTGGCCATTGTAAACCGCCAAGCACAGATCATGATGAAGGCTGCGGCCGAGCTGGGCTTCACACCCTCGTCGCGTTCACGCGTGACGCTCAGTGGTGCGCCCAAGGCCCAGAACCGCTTTGCCAGCAACGCTGTCCGTCGAGGATCGTGATTACGTCGCCAGCGCCATTGAGTACGCCGAGCGCGCTGTCAGTGACCGGCACCACGCGCGACACGGTCGATGGATCCGACTGGCCGCGCAGCGCTTTCTGGGTGACCTTGAGCGAGCCGAAGACCCCGAGTGCGAGTTCTTCTTTGACGAGTGGCATGCCAACAATGCCTGCGACTTTCTGGAGAAGCTCCCTCACGTCGAAGGACGCTGGCAGACGCCCTACCTGCAGTTGCACCCGGCGCAGATCTTCTTTGTGGCGCAGCTCTTTGGGTTTCGCAAGCGCACCGCCATCGAGATCGAAGGCTGGGGAGCATTTCACCCGCGCCGCTTCACGTCCGCGCTTTACGCGGTCGCACGCAAAAACGGGAAGTCGGCCCTGTCGGCCGCGATCTTGCTCTACTGCCTGTGCTGCGAGCCCGAGGACGGTGCGCAGGTAATCAGCGCCGCCACGACGTATGACCAGGCATCCATCATCTTTCGGATTGCCAAGCGCATGGCGGAAAAGACTTCCGAGCTGCGCGATGCCTTTGGGCTGCAGACGTGGGCCAAGACCATTACGCGACTTGAAACCGGAGCGGCGTTCAAGGCGGTTCATGCCAAGGCGAGCACGCAGGACGGTCTGAACCCGTCGCACACGGCACTCGACGAAATCCACGCCCACAAGTCGGCCGACCTCTTGAACGTGCTGCAGTCGGCAGCCGGTGCGCGTGCAAACCCGCTGTGGTTGTTCACGACCACCGAAGGCTACAGCAACCCAGGGCCATGGGCTGAGATTCGTGGCTTTGCGTTCTCACTGCTCAAAGGTGGATTGGGGACGACAGCAGATCACTTTCTAGCTGTGTTCTTTGCCCTGGACAACGAGGACAAGACCGCCGGCATCGAGTCGGACGACGAGTTCGATGAGAGCAAGTGGGTCAAAGCCAATCCCCTGCTGGATGTCAACGAGCACTTGTTCGACGCCATCCGCCGGGAAGCGGTCGAGGCCAAGCAGATGCCGTCAAAGCTTGCCGAGTTTCGCATCAAGCGGCTCAACCGCCCGGCGTCGACTGCCGAAGGCTGGATTGATTTGCACAAATGGATGGCTTGCGCAGGCGAAGTCGATCTTGACTGGTTGGCGGACTATCCCTGCTGGGGTGGGCTGGACCTCGCAAGCACCACAGACATTGCCGCCTTTCGTCTGCTCTGGCATGTCGAGGGCATGTGGTACACGCACGGCTGGCGCTGGGTGCCTGAGGACAGTGTGGCGTATCGAACCGAGCGTGGCACGGTGCCCTATGCCGGCTGGGTCAACTCTGGCACCCTGATACAAACCCCGGGCAACGTCACCGACTACGCCGTGATCGAGGATCAGATCCTGCAGGCAACCGAACGTTTCCAGATCGAGAACATTGCCTTTGACGCGTGGAACGCGACCGACCTCGTGAGTCGCTTGCTCGACCAGGGAGTGCCCATGATTCAGTTTGTGCAAGGGCCCAAGTCCTATCACCCGGCCATGCAAGCGCTGGAGCGTGCATACGTCAGCGGCCATCTTGCCCACGGCGGGGATCCAGTCCTTGCGTGGTGTGCTTCAAACCTCGTGGCGCGCCACGACGTGAACCTCAACATGGCGCCCGACCGCAAACGAAGCGCCGACAAGATTGACGACATGGTTGCTCTGCTCATGGCCTTTGGGCTCGGAGCCCTAGCCACGTCCGATGACAACGAAGCGCTCATGAGCGCAATTCGCAATCCGATCATTCTATGAAGACTGCACTCACTCTTTTTATTCTCTCCGGTCTCTTGGGGCTGGCACTGGCTGTGGCCGGCGTGTACTTGCTCGCAGGAAGTGGCTGGGCGCTCATTGCAGGCGCAGTCAGCTCATTGCTCATTTCCGGGTTCATCCGACGAGGGCTGATCAGTGCGTAACCATACCAACAACCGACGAGGACCGGATAACTTCGTCGACGTACTCTCTCAGGCCGCACGCAAGCCACGCATGTCGCTGTGGGAAGCCTGGGGTGGTCGAGCGATCCGTCTGACCGATGGTGGATTCTGGGCCTCGCTCTTTGGTGTGGACTCCGCCAGTGGTAAAACCGTCACCGTCGACAACTCCCTGCAGCTTGCAGCGGTGTGGGCGTGTGTGAGACTCATCTCGCAAACCATTTCCACTTTGCCGCTTGGACTGTATGAGCGCCAGGGTGATGGTGGTCGCAAGCTGATGGGCGAGCATCCGCTGTACCGCGTGATCCACGACCAGCCCAATGCCGACATGACGGCTGTCACTTTCTGGGAAGCGGTCGTGTCCTCGATGCTGCTTTGGGGCAATGCCTACATCGAGATCCACCGCAGTGGTGGCCAGGTGATCGGCCTGTCGTTTCTGCTCCCATCACGGATGCAGGTGACGCAAAACAAGAACACGCTGCAGTACGTCTACAACACCGAAAGTGGCCAGCGTGAGATTCCACGCTCACGCATGATGCACATTCCTGCCTTTACGCTTGACGGCATCATGGGTCTGTCCCCGATTACCTACGCCTGCAACGTGTTCGGTTCGGCCATGTCGGCAGAGGAAGCCGCGGCGCGCACCTTCAAGAACGGCATGATGCCCACGGTCTACTTCAAGGTCGACTCCATCCTGAAGCCCTCGCAGCGCGAGGAGTTTCGTGAGTACGCCAAGAGCGTCTCGGGCGCGATCAACGCAGGCCGCTCACCGGTGCTCGAGCAAGGCATGACGGCCGACACCATCGGCATCAACCCGACTGACGCGCAGCTGCTGGAATCTCGCTTGCACATGGGCGAAGAGATCTGTCGTTTCTTTCTGGTCGACCCCAGCATGGTCGGCTACGGCCACAAGGACTCTAACTGGGGCACTGGTCTGGAACAAAAGAAACTGGGCTTTCTGACCTTCGCACTGGCACCGTGGTTGCGCCGCATTGAGCAGGCAATCAAGCGGTCTCTCATCGCACCAGACGATCAGGACCGACTCTACGCCGAGTACGCCATCGAAGGACTACTGCGTGCGGACAGCACGGCCCGAGCATCCTTCTATTCACAGATGGTGCAAAACGGCATCTTCACCCGCGACGACTGTCGCGTACTGGAAAACCTGCCGCGGCGCGGCGGCAACGCTGACGTGCTGACGGTGCAGACCAACCTCTCTCCCATCGACCTTCTTGGACAACACAAGGATGAAGAACATCTCCACAACGCGCTCTCGCAATGGCTCAGTATTGATGGGCGCAAGTCGCCCGGTGCGTAGCGCACTGCCCGAAGCGCCTGTCGTCACGCCGTCGCCCGATGTGGCCTTCGAGATCTCGCCGCGCGTACTGCTTGCCTGGAATGCCGGCTTGCGCGCAAGCGACGAGAGCGACTCGGACAATCACATCTCCATTCTGGAGCCCATTGGCGAAGATGGCTGGACGGGCCAAGGCGTGACCGCTCGCAGGGTTGCTGCGGCTTTGCGCAAGATCGGCGCTGGTCAGACCGTGGTCGTTAACATCAATAGCCCGGGTGGCGACTACTTCGAGGGGCTGGCGATCTACAACCTGCTGCGTGCCCATGAAGGCGAAGTTCGCATCCGCATCCTGGGTGTGGCTGCGTCAGCTGCCTCGGTTATCGCCATGGCGGGTGACACCGTCGAGATCGGCAAGGCAGCGTTTCTGATGATCCACAACGCCTGGATCGTGGCTGCCGGCAACCGTCATGACCTGCGTGAGGCTGCGGACTGGATCGAACCCTTTGATCGGGTTGCCGCCGAGATCTACGCCGCACGCACGGGTTTGGCCGTGGCCGATCTGGAACAGATGCTCAACGACGAGTCCTGGATCGACGGCACGCGTGCGCTGGACCTGGGCTTTGCTGATGAGTACCTGGCCGCTGATGTCGTCACCAAGCAAACCGAAACTCTCCCTGAACCACAGGGTTCGGCACGAGAGCGTCTGGCAGCAGAGATGGTGGCACGAATTGCAGAAGGCGAACTCACCACGCTTTCCGCCGCTCTGGCGCAGACCTTGTCTACGCCGTAAGCAACCCACTGAGCACCCCACTACGCACCTCACCAATCATCACCTTTCAATTCTCAAATATTCACCGCCCTCGAGGCGGTTTTTTTATGGATGGAGCCCAATCATGGCAGACCAGAACCTTCAAACGCTCGAGCGCGAGTACAAACAAGTCCAGGTCGATCTGAAACAGACCGGCGATCAGCTCAAGGCCTATGCCGAGCAATCCCAGAAAGACGTCAAGCATGCCGCGCAGGTGAGCGACGAACTCAAGCACAAGGTCGACCAGACCCTGGGCGAGTTCAACAAGCTCTCCGCGCGCTTCCAGGACATTGAACAACTGCTTGCACGCGAACCTGAGCCTGCGCAGACCGCACCCAAGACCGCTGGCATGCTGGTGGTCGACAGCGAAGAGATGCAAGGCGTGAACAGTTCCTTTCGGGGTTCTCGCCGCATCAGTGTGCCTCGCGCTGCCATCACATCTCTCGACTCTTCGGCTGGTGTGCTCGTGCAACCCGACCGTCAGTACGGCATCATTGCCCCACCCCCGCGTCGCATGACCATTCGTGATCTGATCGCACCGGGTCGCACGGCAAGTAACAGCATTGAATACGTGCGCGAATCGGGCTTCACCAACAACGCCGATGTGGTCTCCGAGGGTGACGACAAGCCCTACTCGGATCTGACATTTGAACTGGAAACGGCACCGATTCGTGTGATCGCGCACCTCTTCAAGGCCAGCCGTCAAATCCTGGACGATGCACCGGCGCTGCAGAGCTACATCGACGCCCGAGCCCGGTACGCCATTGAACTCGTCGAAGAACAGCAGTTCCTCTACGGCAGTGGTGTGGGTGCCAACATCGGCGGCATCATCCCGCAGGCAGAAGCCTTCACGCCGGACTTCAGTCCCAGCAACGAGCAGCCCATCGACCGCATCCGACTGGCGATCCTGCAGGCTGTGCTCGCAGAGTTTCCGCCCAACGGCATCGTCATGCACCCGATCGACTGGGCTCGCATCGAGCTGACCAAGGACCTCGAGGGTCGTTACCTCATGGGCAATCCTGCCTTCGGGACTCAACCCCTGCTGTGGAACCTGCCGGTCGTGGCGACCACGGCCATTGTCTCCAACCAGTTCCTGGTCGGGGCATTCAGTCTGGGCGCGCAGATCTTCGACCGCATGGACATCGAGATCCTCGTGTCCACAGAAAACGATCGGGACTTCGAGAAGAACATGGTCACGATTCGGGCGGAAGAACGTCTGGGGCTGGCCGTGTACCGTCCAGAGTCTTTCATTGAAGGCGCGCTCACCAGCGTGTCCTCGTAAGCGGAGGCGATCCATGTCTGATCTCGTTGAAGTCGTGCCGCTCAAGACTTTCAGCCTTGAGGGTCGAGTGGTCTCACCGCAGTCGGGGTCGATCACCGTGGTCCGGCGTCAGCTGGCCGCATTCGAGGCACGGGGTCTGGTTCGCGAACTGGACCCTACAGCGGGCACTGGCACGAAGTCGTCTGCATCGCCAGTGGCCCCAGCCTCACCGCGGCAGACGTCGCACAAGTCCGCCACTGGCGCACGCAAGAAGAAGGTCGAGCGGTCATCGTCACCAACACCACCTTCCGAATAGCGCCTTGGGCTGATGCGCTCTATGCCATGGACCGTGCCTGGTGGTCGGTCTATCTGTCAGAGGTGAAGGAAGTGTTTACAGGCCAGCGGGTGAGCCCTACCCGGCACATCCCGCAGGTCGAACACGTGAACGCCTGTGGCAAGAACTCCGGCATCGGGGCCATCCTCTTTGCTGGCGCACAGGGTGCCAAGCGCATCATCTTGCTGGGCTACGACGCCAAAGCTGCCGATGGCGAGCACCACTGGCACGGCAATCACCCGGAGCCCCTGACCAATCCGGCGCACTACGGACGCTGGCAGCGCGAGTTTGCTGATGTTGCCAAACAGACCCACCATCTTCAAATCCTCAACAGCAGTCGCGACACGGCCCTTGATTGCTGGCCCCAAGTGCCGCTGGAGGAAGCGCTGGTATACGAATCGGCACCCAAACCCAAACCCCAGACAAAGGAGCATGCGTGATCGATCTGACCGTTGCTAAAGACTATCTGGATGTCATTCACAGTGCCGATGATGAGAAGCTGCTGATGCTGCTTCGAGGCGCCGAGGACGAGGCCGCCCAGTTCATGAATCGCGAGCACATCGATGATGTGATGGAGGGGTCAGAACTCCCGGGGTCGGTGGTCCTCGGTGCGATGCTGTTGCTGCAGGCCGCCTACCAAGCCTCACCAGAGGATGCTGTGACCTTACGGCAGGCGGCACAGGTCAAGCTTGCGCCCTACCGCATCTGCATGGGAGTCTGACATGCTGACTCATCGTTTGCGACACAGAATCCATTTCCAGCACAAGCTGCCCGACACCGTCAATGCGGATGGTCTGCGAACGGCAGGCGGCTGGGCCACTGTTGTTCTGGATGACGGCACGTCTCTGGACGCAGTCCCTGCAGAAGTGCTCACCGGCCCAGGGCGCGAGTGGATTGCGGCCGGTGCCACCCAGTCGGAAGTCAGTGCTCGCATCAACTGCCGCTGGTTTCCAGCCAGCGAGCGGGACATGAGCGCCTGGCGGATCCTCTGGGACGGACGTGTCTACAACGTGACGTCAGTAGAAAGCGACATCACGGCCCGTCGGGAGTGGCGTCTACGCGTAGTTGATACAGGCACACAAGGACTGTAGGTGCTCCCTCAATCTTGTTCGATCCTCAACCTTACATCACTATCCACACAGAACATGTACAGTGAAATCACCACCACCCTCGAACGCATCGAAGCCAAGCTCGATGCCCTCCTCCAAGCTCTGGCAGAAGAGGACGAGGAGACACTGCTCGACCTCGACGGCAATCCCATGCCTGGCGAACGTGAGCCGCACCAGTCCCTGGACTGATCCCATGAAAATCACTCTCAAACTCTCGGGTGCCGACGGTCTGTTGCGCACCCTGCAAAGCTTGCCCGCAGAGGTGGTCAGCAACCGTGGTGGTCCTGTGAAGCTGGCACTTGCCAAGGGTGCACGGCTCATTCGTGACCAAGCCAAACAGAACCTGGAGCGCATCATTGCTGAAAGCGATGAGACCACTGGGCTACTGCAGAAGAACGTCGTCGCCAGCCGCGGCAAAGCAATGCACGGCAGCAAAGGTGAGCGGTATCTGGTGCGCGTGCGTCGCAAGGCGTATGACCACCAGCAGATCGGTCGGCGTGAGCGCGCTGGCAAGCGTGTCACCACGCATAAGACCGCGGCCCTGCTGGAGTATGGCTCCAGCCATCAATCAGCTACCCCGTGGCTGCGTCCTGCCGTGCAGCAGAAAGGCCAGGAAGCGATTGAAGCCATCGTGAGCGATCTGGACCGTCGGCTCCAGAAAATCGTGCGTGACTTGGCAAGGAAAAACCGATGATGTTTGCACCCATCTACAGAACGCTGAAGGTTCCTGCGGTGACGGCCTTGGTGGACGATCGCATCTACGGCTCAGGGTCTGCACCCCAGAACTCAAAGCTGCCCTACCTCACATGGTTTGTGGTCGCAACGGATCCACATGGACAGCTCTCTGGGCCACCCTGTGCGGACACGGACACCATCCAGATCGACTGCTGGGCTGGCCCGGAAGACGGTGGCGAGGATGTGTGCGTAAAACTGGCCAAGGCCGTTCGCGATGCGCTGGACACGGCTGGGCAGGCAAACCGAGTGATCACCCATGGCCGGGAGCCAGACACACGTTTGTTTCGTATCTCACTGCAAACGGAGTTTATTCATCAGCGCTTCGACGGTGTCCATCTGTGACGGCGTATGGCTGAAATCGGATGCCGAGCGTGTATCCGCATCAGATTTCTACGTCCTCATCGAAATCCTTGTCCAAGTAGACATTGTGACCTGCATGCGCCTGGATTGTTTGGAGCAGCGTCTTTGACAAGCTGCGGACATTGCGACCAGCGTCAATATCGTGGTCAAGCAGTGTCAAGAATGCATCGATGGTGGAATCTCCGAGCGATTCGCAACGGATCACGTCCGGGTGTTCTGGGTTGTGCATGGCGCTCTCCTGATATTCGTGACCAGCATAAGGCCAGATCACTGATTTCATCAACGAAGTCTGGCCCTCTGCTGTACGCGTTCCGGCAAAACCACGGCCCAATGTGGCTATCCATTCTTTAATGACCCGACCCAGCCATGTGTTGGGTTTTTCTTTTGGAGCACCCCATGTCCCTTAAAACGCAAGGAACACACCTGTTCTTTCTGTCCGAGCAAGCCCCAGAAGGCTTCTTCAAAGTGACCTGCCCGACCGGAATTTCTGGTCTGGGTGGCGCCCGTGAGCAGATCGACGACACCTGTCTGGATGACACCGACGAGCGCAGCTTCATCGCGGGGCTTGCTGCGCCCGGTGCTGTTTCGGCACCCTTCAACCTCGACCCACGTGCCGTTGATCACCGGGAGTTCTTCGATCTCAAAGACTCGGGCGAGAAGATTCAGTGGCTCATCTGTCTGTCGGATGGCGAGGATGCACCAACGGTGGACTCCAGCGGTGCGTTTCTGCCGCCCGTCGATCGCACCAGTCTCGAGTTCACCGCATACGTCGCCGACGTCGAGATCGACATCGCTCTGGCTGACAAGGTCACCGGCACGCTCACACTGCAGCGGTCTGGCCGCATCATTCGCAACTGGAAGGTCTGACCATGCTGGATTCCTCTTTCTTTGTTTCGGACGTCGTGCACACACGTGAAGTTGAGCTCGCCGATGGCAGCACCCACACGCTGCACTTCAAGGAATTGCCTGCAGGCGTGTTTAGACGCTTTGCGCTCGACAACCAGAATGACAACGAAGACGTGCGTGTCGACAGCATGGCGCGTATCGTGGCCGCAGGCCTTGTGACGCCGGAGGGCAAGCCTGCGCTGACCTTCGAGCAGGCCAAGCGTCTGAAGGCCGAACCGATGCTGCGCATCTTCGAGGCCATTCAGGAGGTCAATGCCCCGGACCCAAAAGTGACAACGAGTGGAGATTCTGGCACATCCTAGCCCTGGCATTGGGCAAGACCGTGCGTGAGCTGCAGGCCACGATGACGTTGGCGGAGTTTCACTCGTGGCAGCGGTATTACGCCGAAACGCCCTTTGATGATCACTATCGCTACCACCGGCCAGCTGTGCTCGTGGCACAGGCCATGGCGGGTGGCAAAGCGCAAGACAAGCTCGACTTCCTGGTTCCCCCACAGACTTGGGGTGCAGCTGAACACGTCGGCTACTCCAGTGCCGATCTGAACACTCTGGCCGCCCTCGGCCTCAAACCACCTGCGAGAGACTAAAGCATGGCCACCGCTGGCTCCATCGTTGTTGACCTCTTGATGCGCACGGGTTCCTTTGAAACGGACGCAAAGCGCGCTGCCAAGCAGATCGACAAGCTCACCAAAGACGTCACCAAGTACGCCAAACGGGCAGCCCTTGCGGGCACTGCCATGGCCGGCACCCTGGTGGCCATGATGAAGAACACTTCGCAGTACATGGCCGACATGGGCACGACCGCAGAAAGAACTTCCGTCACGGTGGAAGCTTTCTCGGAGTTGGCCTACGCGGCCGACCGTGCTTCGTTATCGCAAGGGGAACTGCAGCGCATCTTGCGTCGCTCTACCGAGGCCATCAATCATCTGCTGGATGGCACGAGCAAGCAGGCTCAACTCCTGCAGGAACTGGGCATCTCCGCCTACGACGCTTCGGGTCGCGTCAAAACCGCCGATCAGATGCTGAAGGATCTGGCAGAGCGCTTCTCCAAGCTCGAACCCGGCGCACGCAAAACACGCCTGGCCATCGAACTCTTCGGTAGTCAACTTGGACAGAAGGTTCTGCCACTTCTGAACCAGGGTGCCGACGGCATGCAGCAGATGGCGGATCGTGCCCGCAAACTCGGTCTGGTCCTTGACGACGAAGCTGTAAAAGCAGCCACAGAATTTCAAAACAGTCTGGATGATCTGGGCAAACGCTTCAAAGGTCTGCAGATCCAGCTGGGGCAGCAACTGATTCCAGCGGCCAATGACTTCATCAGTGTGCTCTCGCGCTCACGCGAGAAATCCGATGATCTGCTTAGTACGGTGGAGTCTCTGGGCAATGACCAGTCCTTGCCCGACTGGATCGACCTCGTGGGTTCTGGTCTTGCGCATCTTGCTGACGTTGTCGTGGCCCTGGGCAAAATGATCAATGCCGTGCACGGCAGCTTCAAGTCTGTCGCTGCTGACATCAAACTGGTCGATGCAGGCTTTCGGGCTGAAGGCGCGGGCTGGATCTACGAGACTCTGGACGAGAAACACGGCACAAGCTTGGCGCCGCAAGTGCAAGCCGAGTATCAGGACGCACTCAACGAACGCAACAAGATCGTCGAGAAAGCCAACCAGGACCTCTGGGATCTCTGGAACTACGATGGCGCATTCTATTCCGACCAGTGGACCAAGCAGCGCAATGAACGATTGGCGGCCAGCATCGGTCCACCTGCACCGCGCAACCTCGGCAAACCGCCGAAGGATCTTATTGTCGATCCCGACGACCCACCACGTCGGACAACTGGCGTGATGCTGGATGATGGGCAGCGTCTCATTGATCAGATGATCGAGCGCATTGCCTTGCTGGGCAAAGAGACCGAAGCCGAGAGACTCCTGGCTCGCATTTCGGTCGGCGCAGTCAGTTTCCGCACGCAAGAGCAGCAGGACTTCGCTCTGGCCTTGGCCCAGACACACGACGTCATGCTCAAGGCTGAGGAGGACGCGGCCGAGTTCCAGGCGCTCATGCATCGGCTCTTTCCCGAGCAAGCCCAAGCGCAGCACATGGCCGAGGACATCGATGTTCTCACCACGGCCTTTGAGGCAGGCAAGCTCAGCGCGGATGAATTTGCCCTTGCGCTCGACCGACTGCAGGATGCCGACCGTGAAGACTTCTGGGGTCGTTACACCGAGAGTCTCGAGCGGGCCATGGCGGACTTCGACACGCTTGCTGGCAACACGGTGGAGACCTTCACGCGTGGCTTTGGCGATGCCCTTTCCTCGATCATCATGGACGTGGAAACGCTGGACCAAGCGTTCTACCGGCTCTTTGACGGTATGGCACGCTCGCTCATCGGTGCGCTCGGTGAAATGGCTGCTCAGTGGCTCGTCTACCAAGGCGTGCAAATGTTGGTGGGCAAGGCAACGCAAGCCTCGGCCGCAGGTGCCATGATGGCCTCTGCCAGTGCCCAGAGCCTGCAAGCAGGTCTTGCAGCCTATGCCAGCACAGCTGCCATCCCGGTGACAGGTCCCGCAGAGGCCCCTGCTGCCATGGCTTCGGCGATCGCTGCCACCTCCCCCATGGTGAGTGCCATTGGCGCAGCAGCCCTGTCTGGCATGGCGCACGACGGCATCGACAGCATCCCAAAGACCGGCACCTGGCTGCTGGAGAAAGGCGAGCGCGTGCTCACCTCCGAGACAAGTGCCCGGCTGGATGCTCTGCTCGAGCGTGTCATGAATCTGCCCCTGCAGGGCGCACCCCGGCAGGACTATGTAACGCAACCGCCACAAATCACGCTTGTCATCAACACCCAGGACGCTGACAGCTTCCGTCGCTCGCGCACACAAATCGAGCGCGAGATGGCTCTGGCCGCACAGCGTGCGCTGGCACGTTCGTAAAGGTTTTTCCTATGAGCTTCAAGAACGTTCGCTTGTCCGAACGCGTCTCCTTGGGCGCAGCCGGCGGCCCCGGCTTCAAGACCAGCATCACCGAGACCGTATCCGGCGACGAATACCGCAACATCAACTGGAGCAAGGTCCGCGGGCGCTGGAACGTCGGCTTTCAACGCGCGCACGCAGAGAACGAAGAAGTGATCCGGTTCTTCTACGCCATGAATGGTAGAGGGTACGGGTTTCGTTTCAAGGACTGGTCTGACTACAAGTGCGACTCCGTCATTGGTTATGGCGACGATGAAACGCGAACTTTCCAGGCATCCAAGACGTATCAGGTCGGAGAGGCTGCGTACACACGGGCCCTCACGCGCTTGGTCGATGGGACCGCACTGGTCTATGTCGATGATGTCCTGCGCACTTCCGGGGTGGTAGTCGATCCTGATACAGGCCTGATCACCTTTAGCAGGGCTCCTGAGGCAGGTCATGCCATCCGGCTGGTGTGCGAGTTCGACGTACCGGTTCGCTTCGATACGGACGATCTGGAAGTGACGATGATCACCCAGCACATCTCGCAAATCAACGCCCCCATCATTGAAATTCGGGACAGACCATGAGCATTCCAACTTCCATTTCTGCTTCCACTCCTGCTTGCGTAAAAAACGCCGTCACCGGTCGGGACATCGTGGCCGAAGCCCGTAAATGGCTCGGGGTGCGCTGGCGTCATGCCGGGCGCAACCGTCAGGGAATCGATTGCGTGGGACTGGGCGTGGTGGTCACGCAAGCCCTGGGCATCTGTGACTACGACGTCACCGCGTACAGCAAAGAGCCCAACGACGAACTCATGGCGCACTTCGACCGGGTGGCTGATCGCATCCCGGTGCGAGATGCCCGGCCAGGCGACATTCTCGTCATCAATTTCCGCCCCTATCCGTTTCACGCAGCCTTTCTGTCGGAACAGCACGGCGCACCACACATCATTCACGCCCACGCGGGCGCGCGTCAGGTGATTGAAGAACCCTACACCCACGACTGGCCTACCTTGACCTCACACGCCTTTCGCTTACATGGAGTGCAACCATGAAGCCCACCACCGTTGCCCTGCAAAACCACATCAACCAACCCGTCTCGACCCTGGCGACCTGCTGGCGCCTGGCGCGCACCGATGGCCTCATCTACCGCTGGACGGATCATGACGACGTTCTGGTAGTGGATGGCGAGACTTATTTGAGCGCCGAGCACGGTGGTTTTGATCGCAGTGCGGTCGAGACGCGCCTCGGACTTGGACCCAGCGATCTGGAGCTTGTGGGCTTTCTGGGCGAAGACATCAAGCGTGAGGATCTGGAAGTGGGCCGCTTCGATCACGCCACCATCGAGGTCTTTATTGTGAACTGGCAAGAGCCCGGCATGGGCCGTATTGATCTGCGCTATGGCACCTTGGGCCAGGCCGTGATTGCCGATCAACACACGTACAAGATCGAGATTCGTTCTCTGCAGGCGGCCTACGCCCAGACCATTGGGGAAATCTATTCGCCAGAGTGCCGCGCCAACTTTGGGGACGCACGCTGCAAACTGCATCTGCCGGACTACACGAGTGTGGGGCAAGTGTTGGCCGCCTACGATCGCCGGCACTTTGCCACCGACGCCCAGGCACTGTCTCGTGCGCCACTGGCCATGTACGACTTTGGCATCGTGCGCTTTACATCCGGCGTCAACGCCGGGGTCACAGCCGAGATCAAATCCTTTGGCAGTGGCGCCATCCAGTTAAAGTTTGCCCTGCCCTTCATTCCGGAAGTCGGCGATGAGGTGGAAATGAGCGCCGGGTGTGATCAGCGCCTCACAACCTGCAAAGCCTACGGCAACGTCATCAACTTTCGCGGTGAGCCACACGTGCCGGGATCGTCTCGCATCTTCGCTGCGGTAGGAGACTGAGATGGGACTGCCCCAAGTTGGCCTGGCCATCCTCGGTGGCGTGGCCGTGCTCGGCTCCTGGTTGTTGCGCCCCAAACTCCCCAACACCCATTCCGAGGGACCACGACTGGCCGAACTGACGGCAACGAGCTCGCAGTACGGCATTGGCATCCCTCGCGTATGGGGCACCTACGTCGTGCCAGGCAACGTGCTCTGGATGGGCAAGGTGCGCGAACACGCCCATACCACCAGCACCAGTGTGCGCAGCGGTAAAGGTGGCGCAGGCAGCACCCAGACTCACACGCAGACGACCTACACCTACAGTGTGTCGGTGGCAGTCGGTCTTGCGCGTGGCCCGCTCGAGAAAGTGCTCAAGATCCTGATGGACGGCAAGGTGGTGTTTGATGCGACCGGTGCAACACTGGATGTTACAGTCCCGGGTCTGTCCTGGCGCTTCTATCCCGGCAACGAGTCGCAGTTGCCCGACTCCATCATCGCCGCCGATGTGGGCCAGGAGAGCACGCCGGCGCACCGGGGCCTGGCCTACGTGGTCTTCGAGAACCTGAACCTCACGCCATTTGGCAATCGTCTGCCGCAAATGCAGTTCGTGGTCCAGAGCGTGGGGCAATCCACGACGCTCACACAGGGCATGGGTACAAAGTCCGTCTACTCGGTCTCGTGGTCCATCGGTCGGTATTACGAAGTGGCTGACGATCACATCGTCGCGCGCGCAGTACAGAACGACCGCATCGTGGCCAGACGCCCTCTGCCCTCGGGTGCAAAAGGTCAGCGTGATGTGGTCTATTCCGATCAGCGTTACGTGGCTGTCTTTTATTCCGCCGGCACCAACCACCGCCGACTGGCGGTCTACGACGCCCATTCATTGGCACTCTTGCACGATACGCGCGTGCTCTTTCGGGGCAACAACTTCGGCGATGCCGTGCATCTGAACGGGCAGCGCAGTCTGCTGTGTGAGTACGACAGCCTGCTCACAGGGCAACGACGTCTGATCGCCTTTGTGGCGATGTCGGACTACTACTTCATCGCCGCTGGCACGGGCTATGGCGGTACGACGATCGTAGACGTGGCCTCTGGCGAGACCTTGCTCTACGACCCCAACGTGGCCGGCATGCGCGGCTGGCACTCGTGGATGGCGCTCATTTCTGAGGACGTGGGCTCAGCCACCGTGGCGTGGCTGCATACAGGTGAATCATCGACCACGCTGTTGCTCGACACCATCGAAGTGACAGACGAAGTCGTGATCGACAAGATCGGTGGCTTGATTCCAACCGGCAAATGGCGCGCAGAGCCAACACTCAACAAGGTCGGCTGCATCACGGTGACGCTGCCCATGATCGACCCCGAGGGTCGCGTTCAAGCCTTCAGGGACTCGGTCTACGGTGGGCCCAACTACTCGCCCATTGACTACATCCTGGTCGACCCTTTTGACAAGGGATTCATCCTCTCAGCTTGCGACGGGGTTTTCACCGTCAAACTTTCACCATCGGGTTCGGTGCTATGGCGCTTTTGTGCTGATGAGAGTTTCACCTGGAACAGCATTTACCTGCACCGTTTCGGAGCGAGCTACGGCACACGACTGACGGGTCGCACGCTGGCCGTGCGCGGCAAGAAGGACGGTGTCTCGGGGCGCTACGTGCTTTCCACCTCCACAGGTGAAGTGCTGGGCTTCTATCCCACCGCTGGCAGCGGTGACCCGACCGCCTGGGACAGTCAGTCCACGGTCCTGGTCAAAGGCAACAGTGCGTACTTCCTCGACCGCGGGCAGGTCTCGGGCACCTCTGTGGCCGGCATCATTGAAGACGTGAGCAACGAGGTCGGTGTGGATCCCGGTGATCTGTCCGGTGTGGCTGATCTCTCCGTCATTGGTTATCTGCAGGCCAAGCCCACCGAAGCTCGAGGCGTGCTCGAACCCTTGGGCTCGCTCTACAACTTCGATGCCGTGGAAGCGGCCAGTGAACTCAAGTGGGTGCGTCGCGGTTCCACGCCAGTTGCCACCCTGCACACGGACGATCTGATTGCGGGCAGTGATGAGGTGCTCAAGATCTCGCGCACCGAAGACATTGCTCTGCCCCAATCAGTGGCGGTCACCTATTCCGACGCCGACATGGTGTTCGAGATGTCGACGGTGTATCGCCAGCGCTATGTGGGCAACGAAGGCTTTGACACCATGCGCTCGCGCAATCGTCAGTCGGTGGAAGTGCCTGCAGCAGTGCACGCCAATGTGGCCAAACAATCCGCAGACGCGCTTCTCATGCAAGCCTGGAATGGCCGCACCAAGTACAAGCTGCGCAGCCCACGCCCGACGCTTCTGCTCACACCCGGGGACACCATCACCATCCTGCAACCCGATGCCTATCCGGTGGATGCGCTCGTGGAATCCACCACACTGGGCGCGAATCTCGTGCTTGAGATTGAAGCAGTCGCCCAAGACAGCAGCCAGTACGTAAGTGCCGTGCAAGCAGAAAGCGGTCATGGGGTCGTCGAGCAGACGCTCCCCGTGGAAATGGTGACTAGGCTGTATCTGCTGCCCACCCCCTACCTGGAAGATGCCAACGACCAGATGGGCACCAAGTTGCTCCTCTACTACACCATGGGCGGGCTGACGGACAACTGGCGCGGCGGAGCGCTGGATCGGCTTGAAAGTGATGACACGTTCAAGGCTGTCGACTCCATGCCGTACTCGACGGTGCACGGCGCACTGCTTGCGCCCCTGGCACCGGCCACGAAGTGGGACGTCTTTGCCACCAACGAAAAAGCCGAACTGCACGTCATGCTTCTCCATGGCGAGTTGGAAACCGTCTCACAAGCCGAGCTTGTGGCCGGTGCCAATGCGGCAGCCATCATCCGCAACACCAATCAGGCCGAGGTGATTCAGTTTCGACAAGCCTATCTGCAGGAGGACGGCAGCTACCTCCTTCGCGGTCTGCTGCGCGGAAGACGCGGCACGGATGCCTGGGCATTTGATGGCACCACACCCGCTGGCTGCGCCTTTGTGCTGCTAAACGAGGATGTCATTGGCGCCACAGTCCTGCCTACAGAACGCCTTGGAACCTTGGCCACCTACCGCGGCCGTGGCGGCAATCAACTGCCCCAGGACGGCGATGTGCGCTTCACCACCGTCGCGGGCAACGAATACCGACCTTATGCCCCCTGGCATGTTCAGGTAACGCACACAGAGGCCGGCATCGAGATCACGTGGGTGCGTCGCACCCGGCTGCGTGGTGGCTTGGTGGCGGGCGTGGGTGATGTGCCGCTTCTGGAAGTGGCCGAGAAATACGAGATCGACGTTTACGCCGACAACGAGATCGTGCGCACACTAGTGACAAACGAACCCCAAGCTTTCTACACCAACGTCATGATGGCAGAAGACGGTCTGGATGCAGCAAGCTTTGTGGTCTATCAGATGTCGGACTTTGTGGGCAGAGGCTTTCCGAGCCTGATGGTGCACTCGCGTGCGGCGATTACTGCAGCGCAGCTCGCAAGCTTTGCCATTGAGCGCATTCCGCCACCGCGCCTGCGGGCTGCGCAAATGGCGGTATTTGCCCTCGAAGGCATGCCACCACCCTCCGGGCTTGCTGCTCAGCTTTCGGTCTTTGCGCTGCAAGGCTTGCCGGCACCACTGTTAGAGGTTGCGCAAGCGTCGGTGTTTGCCGTGGTGAAGCTGCCGTCTGCCACGGTGCACACAGCCCAGACCTCGGCCTTCGCGATCGAGCAGCTCCCCAAACCAGCCCTTCAATCCACACAACTCACAACCTTCATCATTGAAAAGGAAACTTGATCATGCTTCTGTACGGAGACAACCTTGATGCGGTCCCGACCCAGACCTCCATTGGGGGCAAGGTCAACGCGACCCATGTGCCTGCTGACACCGAGCGCTGGATGCGCCCGCTGACCACGTTCAAGACCAGTGGCGATCGCGGCTGCGCCGTTGGCGTGTTTGAAGCGTCCCGATGTCCGATTCCCATCGGCTCAGAAAAAGCCCTCGTCTTCTTTGGGTCTGAGCCCGGGAAGGCGGCTTCCATCTGCACGGTGAGCGTCACCACAGAGAACCCGACGCAAGCGCATTTCATCGGTGGGATGTTCTCGTGGAAACCGCGTTCGCCCGACATTGACTACCCGCGTCCCATCATTGGCTGGAACGGAGGTCTGGAAGTTCCCGAGAACACGTCGGGCCTGGATCCCCTGGAGGTCTGGGCAGCAACTGCCCTGATGCTCGTCGATCAGCATCTATGGGTTGCAGGACAAAGCGGCAACACCCAGATTGCGGTCGAGACCGAGTACCACCTCGAGATGGAACTGAACCCGGCAACGCACCGCGTGACAATCTGGCTCAACGGTCACAAGGAGCTGGAAGACGTGTACGTTGAATCGCTCGACCGTGTGGATACGTTGGGATGGATGCTGGGCTCCGTTCGCACAAGCCCAAATACCCTGGCCGACTGTTATATCGTGGTCGACGATATCTTCGTGCTGGATGGCACGGGAGACAGCTTCAACGCTCGATTGGGGCCTGTACGGTTCAAGCGTGTGCCGCTTCTTGCGCAGGACGACATTACCTGGACCCCCGACGGTGCAGCGGGCAACCTCGAGGCGGTCAACAAAACCACGCTAAGCGACGCCACCTACAACGTCTCGCCCGCGGCCAATGACAAGGCCGACACGTTCACAGTCGACACGTCTGGGCTGGATCCGGATGCCACCATCTTGGGCGTCATGATGAACACCTATGCCGCCAAAGCCGATGTGGGTGATCGAAGCCTCGATCAGGTGGTCATTACAAACGGTCAGACCGCGCGCAATCCTTTCGGGCATCACCTGTCTTCGACCTATAACGGTGCCGACCCCTACGTGTTGGCCAAAGCGCCCGACGACTCAGCTTGGGACATTGACACCATCGACAACACCGTGTTTGGTTACGAGGTGAAAGAATGAACAACCTGAACTTGCCGCTGGTCGCGCCGAACCAGAACCAGAAAGAAGTGACGATCAACGACCAGGCACTGGGTCTGGATGCGGCCTTCTCGGAGGTCCTGACCGTCGATCTGTCAGAGGGTGATGCAGTACTCACTCAGCCGCAATACACCCGAAACTTCTGCTTCAACTGCATGGGGCACACGCAGCCGCGCACGGTCACCGTATGGCCCTCGAGCCGTCTCTTTGCGCTGCGCAATGGTGGACCCGAAGCGATCACTGTCAAGACGCCACAAAGTGGTGGCGCCCAGGTGATTGTGAGCAGTGCGCAGATGGCCATTCTGTACTGTGATGGCACCAATGTGCGAACCGCCGTGGCTGGCGGCCAAACCACTGGTGTGGTGGAGGTGCCCGGCGACGGCTATTACGTGCGCACCGATGGCCAGTGGGTGCGTCTGCTGGCCGGCACCAACATTACCCTGGGTGAAACAGTCGCAGGAGAGCTTCGCATCAGTGCCCCGGGTGGCGGTGAAGGCGGAACCGCAGCCTATCCCGATTTCACTGGCAACGCCGGAAAGGTTCTGACCGTCAATGAATACGAAGATGGCGTGGAGTGGGCCAGCGACTCAGTTAGTGCTCAGAACTTCCTGCGCGTGGATGCTTCTGTGTCCGGCAACGATACAGGAGCATACGCGACACTGGCGAATCAGTTCACTCTTTCCGAAGATCAGCGCTGTACAGGTATCCTCGCGGCTTTCAACCCACCCGCTGGCTCAACCTACGTCGGCTGCATATTCGCGATCAATTCCGACACAGGAGCAATCGTTGGCTCAGTTGCTAGCGGCATGGCGTTTCTGCCGACTAGAACCGGACTGCAAGAGCACCTTTTTCAGCTCTCACCACCCGTGCCGCTTTTGAAGGACCAAGCCTACATCATGGCCCTTGTGCGAACTGATGGCACCGACAGCGCCGCTTGTCGGGTTGGCAGCATGTCCGGCAGCAGAATCTATGTCAGCGCCAAACCGACGACCTTCACGTCATACCTCTCTGACAATGACGCAGTGATCCGCCGGTGGTACCGCAACAATGACCCGCTGGCAACCGACGTGAGCCAGTTCTCGTCGAGCGCCACAGGTGCTTACGGCATTGGCTTGCTCTTCGAATAAAAAAGTGCAGTCATCATGCGAGTCACCTGATAGCTCGAAAAAATGAAGCAAAGGCACGCTGACACCACGGCCAAGATGCCTATGAGTTCAACGGCTGACATGGAACTAGCGTCCGGTGAGAACCTCGCTTTCACAACCATGACCACCAAGCCATGCCATGCATAGACAGACAAAGAGTTTGCTCCCCATCGCGAAAGCACGGGGAGTGCTATGTTCACAATCCACAACAACGCCACAATGCCCGCAAAACTAACACCGTATAGGACCACGCGTTCTAGCAAGGATTGCGATAAGTCAGGACTCAATCTCACAAGAGAAACGCTGCCCCACAAAAGCTGAAAGCTGAACATCTGAGATGTCCAAAACACCAGCAACATCAAGAGCGCTCCCGCGATGAATGTCGGGAAGCGACCACAAGCACCGAGGCGAAGAAGATCGTTTCCATACAAGATTCCCACCACGAAAAAGGGTAGAAACGTGAAGGTCCGAGCCAGACTAAATGGATAACCCACGAATGGAGTGCTCAGCACGGCCAGCGAAAACACCGTCACGCTAACTACGGCATACGGAAGCGCTCGAACGGTAGGGGCAACTAGGCGCCAACAGGCCAAGCTCACGAGGTACCACAATATCCAATAAGGCGCGAGCTGATGGGCGTACTGGGACATCTCACGAAAAAGCAGATAGTGAACGCATTCGTACGCGATGGCAAAGGTGAGAAAGATCAATAGCAGGGGTTTGACCATACGCCAAGCCTCGCTCGTACTCGCAGCTCGCGCAAATAAACCAGACAAGAAAACAAACGCTGGCATATGGAACGCATAGATGAACTTGTAGAGACGTGCGATTTCAGGGCGCGTCAAAAATGGTTCGAGAAAATGCCCAAGGACAACAAGAAAGATCAGTAACCCCTTTAAGCTTTCCACCCGCTGATTTCGCTCGAGCCGCGCCACACACCCCTCACTTAATGAAAGTCATGCCAGAAGTGTAAAGCCTGCGCTTATCTCGACGGACCCTGATGACAAGAGATACTCATCATTTTTCCAGATGGTCTATTTGCAATGTCCACCGCCCCCACTTCGGGGGCTTTTTTACCCTTGAAGGAAACGCCATGTGCCAAGTCACACGCGAAGAGTTCGATCAGATGCACACGCAGCTCACCCGCATCCAGAACCGCCTGGACCGCATCGAGGAGCGTCTCGACCAGATGGAGGCTGACACCAGCGCCATGATCGACATGTTCACGGCCCTGCAGGGTGGGTTTCGTGTCTTGCACATGATCGGACGACTGGCCAAGCCATTCGGCTACATCAGCGCAGCAGCAGTGGCCATCGCCGCTGCCTGGAGCAAATTCAAAGGAGGTGCCTGACATGGCAAACACGCTGCCTCGCGGTATCCGCAACAACAATCCGGGCAACTTGCGCCACGGCGATCCGTGGCAAGGACTGGCGTCAAATCAGCCTGATCCGGCTTTCTGCACGTTTCAGTCGCCCGTCTACGGTATCCGGGCTCTGGCTCGGACTCTCATCACCTACCAGGACAAGTACGGTCTGCGCACCATCGCTCAGATCATCTCTCGCTGGGCCCCGCCCGTAGAGAACAACACGCAGAGCTATGTACAAGCGGTTGCCCGGCAAACCGGGTTAGCTGCCAACCAGTCGCTGGACATGCATTGCTACAAAGACCTGCTCGCCGTCGCACAAGCCATCATCCGACACGAGAACGGCCGTGGGCCACTTGCTACGCCCAGCACCTGGTATGACGCCTCAACCCTCGACAAAGGGTTGGAGTTGGCCGGTGTGGAGCGCCCGACGCGCACAGCAGGCAAGATCCCGCTCACGAGAGAAACGATCGGTGCCACAGCCACCGGTGGCGTGGGTCTGGCAGAACTCGCCGATGCGCTGCCACAGGTCACCGAAGCCATCACCCAGGCTGACGGACATCTTACAAGTGGATCGATCGTACGAGTGGCCATTGGCCTCACGCTCGTAGGCGTTGCCATCTTCATTGCTTGGTCTCAGGTCAAACGCCACCAACAGGGAGTGCTGTGATGTGGGACCGCATTCAAAGCTGGCTGCTCACGGCCGCGGCCACGCTCCTGGTACTGGTTGGTGCATACGCGGCTGGAAGCCGAGCGACTCGACGTCGTCGGGCACCTGGCATAAGCGCCCTCAACCCAGCCCCCAGGTCATAGACTGGTTATTTTTCCAGGTCAGGAAATAGATCGACCAACTTCTCGTGGATATCCGCCTCATCTATCGGACTGGTATCCCCCCTGCCGTTGCGCTCCTCGAGCAGATGGGCGTACACCTCCAGCTGGTGCTGGTACTGGCGGAGGCGATCCCGATCTTTTTCCATATCGAGTTTCTTCTCGGACTTGAAATCAATGATCTCTACCGTGTCGTTCTCGCCTCGAACCAGGTCAACGCTGCCTCTCAAGATGTACTGATCCTTGATGAGCGAAATCTCGACCTCGGCCTCCTTGATGCGATCCCAGTTGCCTTTCTCGCGCTCGTAGTAGCGCAGCACGTGCCCCAGCGCTGCCCGCTGTGACGGTCGCGCCAAGTAGACGCGCTCCTTTTTTGACAGCATCGCGTAGTTCGCAGAGAACCAGCCTTCGATGGCATCAAGGCTCAAAGCGTGTTCTTCACCGCGCAGCACGGTCTTGTGGATGTCCTCGATGGTCTGGTGAACCAAAGTACCGAAGAGCATCGGGCTCTCGCGAACGGGTGCGAACTCCAGCTCTTTGAAGAAGCGGTATTGCTCGGCGCAGTTTTCGAAGACAGTGATGTGCGAGGTGAACGAGTATTCGCGCTTTAGGTTGATCTGTTTGACCGCTTCGAAGGTCAGCGCAGATAGGTCAACGTCACGCCAGCTGGGTAGCTCATAGAACAGGCGCTCGAAGTACTTGGATGGCGACTTGCCCCGGCCTTGTTTCTCCTGCGCCGCTAGCACCAGCAGATTCTGCGCGCGTGAGAAGGCCGAGTTTTTGATGGGACAGCGTCTCATCACTCAAACGTGGTCAGTGATCGCAAACGATGCCCGAGAGGTATCGCTTTACGGCTTAACTCCGGTGCAAACTATCACGTCCGACGACCCATCATTTTCCGTAAACGGACTTTTACCGCCCGTACTCACCATCGATGCGCCCGGTGAGCTCATCATCACATGCGGATTCGGTAATGCCTCGAACGTGCCCGCCTCTGTCCGGCAGTGGATGCTGCTACGCGTCGGCGCGCTGTATGAACAACGTGAAAGCGTAAGTCCAGGCAACTCCATGGTGATGGCACCACACAGCTTCGCCGATGCTCTTCTTGACCCTCACATCGTCCCGCGAGCATAGATCATAAGAACCAGACGCTTGAGACTTCGCCGCGATGTGGAGCGTTATGTCTGGACCTGAGAAGCATAGACCGGCGAAATTGACATTAAATTTATTCAGACCGTCACTTTTGATGGCAATTCACAGAGTGTAAGGTCGAGATCTCGCAGAATATGCCAAACAAACGGATGCACCGTGTCGTATAACAATCCGGACCGAATCATGTCATCCTGCATCGAAGCGATATTCTCCGATATCAAGCGGCCCCTTCTCGTGCTGATGTGTCAATAGACTATCGGGCATCTCGAATAACCCCCGCTGAGTGCGCCGATTCCTAAAATGACCCTATTGCCACCTCTTTGCCCGTAAACGCTATGAAACGTAGTGCCATCAAGCTTGAACTCTTTGCCGATGAGCGTCAGCGCGAGAAGCTGGATCAGATCGGTGACCCTCTGGCCAATATCGATGAGCTTTTGAATCTCAAAGCTTTGGCAGCACGGATCAACAAGATCGCGCCTCGAGGCGACGGTGCCAAGGGTGGTC
>NZ_JBMERD010000007.1:0-174860 GCF_048820935.1 Orrella sp. 11846 | reverse complement strand
AGTGATCGCTGCTGTCAACGTCGTTTTACCGTGGTCAACGTGACCAATCGTACCCACGTTTACGTGAGGCTTGGTACGCTCAAACTTACCTTTTGCCATGACAAACTCCTGAACCTGAATTGAAGCTCGTAGGATTATCTAAAATGTGTTTAAAAAAACAAATTACCTAGAGACTGCTTGGTGCCCATGGCGCGGATCGAACGCGCGACCTCTCCCTTACCAAGGGAGTGCTCTACCACTGAGCCACATGGGCGAAAGGCTTTGATCCAATTGGATCGAAAGCCATAAATTTTTAGCTATAAACCGGTGCTCTGATCACAACCGACTGATTATGATTCTGAACGTTTGGAGCGGGTGAAGGGAATCGAACCCTCGTCGTAAGCTTGGAAGGCTTCTGCTCTACCATTGAGCTACACCCGCAAGTGTCCCGCACGCCGACTTTTAACTTTACTGATAAATTCTTGGTGGAGAGGGTTGGATTTGAACCAACGTAGGCGTTAAGCCAACAGATTTACAGTCTGCCCCCTTTAACCACTCGGGCACCCCTCCGTCACAGAACAGCAAATTATGCCTATGTTTTTTGATGTTGTCAAGTCAGGTCAACAAACTTCCGTAACCACTACGATTTTGTTGCAAAAACTCAACGAATTTTCATTCCTTTGATAATATCTGTATATAAATACAGCTATTAATTACATACCTTCTAATTCTTCTTTAAAACCTAAGGTTTCTAGAACACCTTGTAAGTGTTCCCAATTTTCAAAATTGACTTCGATTCGCCCTTTTTGACCTTTTCCAGGTTTAATCCGAACCATCGTACCCAAGCGGTCAGCCAAAATCGTTTCTAAACGCACAAGATCTTGATCAACTTTTTTTGCTGTTTTAACAGAATCGGTTTCTTCATTGCCTAATAAATCTTTGACAATTTTTTCTGTTTCCCGAACGGATAGTTTTTTTGCGTACACAAGATTCGCAATTCGGACTTGATCCTCAAGCTCTAATGGCAATAATGCTCTAGCATGACCCATATCTATATCGTTTTCTAGCAACATCTTTTGTACTGCATCACCTAATGTGAGTAAGCGTAAAAGATTTGATGTCGCTGAACGGGATCGACCAATCGCCTGAGCTGCATCGTCATGCGTTAATTCGAACTCTTCGAGTAAACGTTTAATTGCTTGGGCTTCTTCAATCGCGTTGAGATCTTCTCTTTGGATGTTTTCTATCAATGCAATCAAAGCTGCATTTTCATCCTGAATATCACGAACGATAGCTGGAACGGTTTTTAATCCAGCCAGTTTCGATGCTTGAACCCTTCTCTCACCTGCAATAATTTCGTATTGAAGACTTTTTCCTTTACTTTCAATCGGCCTGATCAGAATTGGTTGAATAACACCCTGAACTTTGATTGATTCGGAAAGCTCTTCCAGTGCAACCTGTTCCATTTTTGTTCTGGGTTGGTATTTACCAGATTTCAGTTTCGAAATCGCAATTTCTTGTAAACCATTTTCAATACTTTTTCCAATACTAGTAATCGCTGCAGTATCTTCCCCTAACAATGAATCTAATCCACGCCCCAATCCTTTTGGTTTTCTTGTAGCCATTTTCTTATCCCTTTCGCTCTTTCTCTTCTTTTACTAAACGTGAAACTAGCTCCTTACCAAAAGCTAAATACGCTTTACCACCACGTGAACTTGGATCGTAAAACACCCCTGGAATTCCGTGACTCGGCGCTTCTGCCAATCTCACATTTCTCGGAATGACTGTTTCAAACACCCTATCGCCAAAATGCCGATCTAATTGCTCCGAGACTTGTTGCTGCAATGTAACCCTCGTATCAAACATAACTCTCAAAACTCCGATCAAACTTAATTTCGGATTTAAGTTACGGTAAACACGTTTAATGGTATTCACCAGATCAGACAATCCTTCAAGCGCAAAATACTCACATTGCATGGGAATAATGACACCATCAGCGGCAACTAAGCCATTGAGTGTCAAAAGGGACAAAGTCGGTGGGCAATCAATAATGACAAAGTCGTAAACATCCGATACTTTATCTAAAGCGCTCTTGAGTTGATTTTCTCGATCTTCCATATTCACAAGATCGATCTCTGCACCTGACAATTCCCGGTTTGAAGCGAGCACATCATATTTCGCACTTTCAGAGGTCTTGGCTGCCTCAGCAATCGTTTTCTCTCCAATCAAAACCTCATAAATCGTCGAGTCGACTTGAGTCTTATCTAAACCACTCCCTGTCGTTGCGTTGCCTTGTGGGTCTAAATCAATCAACAGCACTTTCTTTCCCAGTTTTGTCAACGCAGCTGAGAGATTAATAGCTGTGGTTGTTTTACCGACCCCACCCTTTTGATTGGCAATACAAAAAACTTTTGAAACTTTGGGTTTTACTGACTCAGCCATTATCCAGCTTTCCTATCGATGACTACCAGATTTCTTGTGACATCAAGTTCTGGAATTTGTAATGTTTTAACTTCTTTCACCAACCAATCGTTCGTTGACTTTGTGAACTCATCAATATCCTCTTGCACTTGAACGGATTTCATTGCGCAGATATGTCCGCTTGTTTTGCAATGGATACTCGATAATCTGACAAAATCTGTAATCGATGCGAAAGCTCTTGAAATGACAATATCTGCCTCTAAAGGCGATATCTCCTCAATTCGACTGTGGATTGCTTGAACGTTTTTACATCCGATTTTTCCAGCTACATACTGAACGAATGTCATTTTTTTATTCACGCTGTCAACGCAAATCACTTTTGCGTTCGGAAACCACAGTGCTAAAACAATACCGGGTAACCCCGCTCCACTACCAACATCGACCAGCGTAAAAGAATCAGATTTCGCACATTTTTTTATTTCTGGCACAACACTTAATGAATCTAAAATGTGTTGCACAAAGACATCATCAAACGTTTTCAACGCAGTCAGGTTATAGGTGTTATTCCACTTCAGAAGTTCTTCCATGTACATCATGACTGAATCTTCTGTTTCACGTGAAACATTCAACCCATAAAACTGACACGCATCCTGAAGTTTTGGTCTGTAAATAGCAAACTTATCACTCACTTAAATCACCTTCTCAGACCGTTTTTCAGATTGAAATTTACGTAGATAGATAAGTAATGTAGCAACAGCCGCAGGCGTCACGCCTGAAATTCTTGAAGCTTGTCCAATCGTTTCAGGACGATGTTTCTTTAATAAATCTCGAACCTCAAACGACACATTCTTCATCGAATCATAGTCAGTATCTTCGGGAATGATAAATTCCTCATGTTTTTTCTGACGCTGAATCTCCAGTTGCTGTCGATCAATATAGCCTTGATACTTGATTTGAATTTCTACTTGCTCGGAAATTGCACCTTTTTCCAACCAAGTACCAATTGAATCCATATCGGTTGTTTTAAGAAGGGACAATTTCTCATAAGTAACAGTCGGTCTTCTTAACAGGTCAGCTAATGAGCATGATTTTTCAATGGGTCTGCCTATAGCCACCATCACACTATCAGGATCGATAGAGCCAGGATGCAGGAAGGTTTTCTCTAGTCTAGATATTTCTTCTTCAATCGTTTGTTTTTTATTTGAGAATACAGTCCATCGTTCATCGTCTACAAGTCCAAACCTTCGTCCAACTTCTGTCATTCTCAAATCTGCATTGTCTTCACGCAAACTCAAGCGATATTCTGCCCGTGAAGTAAACATCCGATACGGTTCTGAAACACCTCGTGTGACCAGATCATCAACCAATACACCCAAATAAGATTCTTCGCGTCTGGGTACATACTGTTCTGTTTCACGTGAAACACACGACGCATTTAATCCTGCTAATAAACCTTGTGCAGCCGCTTCTTCATAACCCGTCGTACCATTAATTTGACCAGCTAAAAACAAGCCTGAAATCACTTTTGATTCCAATGTTCGTTTAAGACTTCTGGGATCCAAGTAGTCGTATTCAATGGCATAGCCCGGTCGAACAATATGAACATTCTCCAAACCTGGAATGGTATGCAACAATTCGATCTGCGCATGAAAAGGCAAACTCGTTGATACACCATTGGGGTAAATTTCGTTTGAATGTAAACCCTCAGGTTCCAAGAAAACCTGATGACTATTCTTATCTGCGAACCTCATAATTTTGTCTTCAACCGAAGGACAATATCGTGGACCCACACCCTCAATTACTCCTGCATACATGGGTGACTGATCAAGATGTTTTCTGATTACATCGTGGGTTCTTTCGTTTGTATGTGTAATCCAGCAAGGCATCTGTTTAGGATGCATCTTTTCATTTCCCATAAACGAAAAGACTGGTAAAGGATCTAGATCCCCACCCTGAACTTCAAGCTTTGAGAAATCGATACTTCTCAGATCCAGTCTAGGTGGAGTTCCTGTTTTCAATCGACCGACGGGTAGTTCCATTTCTCTTAATCTGTTCGCTAGAGAAATTGCTGCTGGATCGCCTGCCCTGCCGCCTTGATAGTTTTTCAACCCAACATGAATCAAGCCATTTAAAAAAGTACCCGTGGTTAGCACCACACTTTTCGCCTCAATCACCAAACCTAATTGTGTGATCACGCCAACGACGCGATCATCACGTATGATCAAGTCATCTACACCTTGTTGGAACAAGTCCAGATTTTTCTGATTTTCAAGTACGTCTCTGATAACTTGTTTATAAATCGCACGATCGATTTGTGCTCTTGTTGCACGTACAGCAGGACCTTTTGAACTGTTCAGCACTCTGAATTGAATACCGCTTTTGTCGGTCGCCAAAGCCATGGCACCACCAAGCGCATCGATTTCTTTTGCTAAATGCCCTTTGCCAATTCCACCGATAGAAGGATTACACGATAGTTGTCCCAAAGTATCGATGCTGTGCGTAATTAATAGTGTTTTAGACCCACGCCGCGCAGAAGCCAAAGCCGCTTCCGTTCCTGCATGACCTCCGCCGACAACAATGACATCAAAACGTTGATGAATAGGCATTTTATTGCTCAAAAATTAAATTTATGAAATGAAATTATAAGACGTAAGTAAGCCTTATGAGTGTTTCACGTGAAACACAAAACGATGTTGTTATATATTTCACGTGAAACATGCACTGTGGATAACTCTGTGCATAAATCTGTGTATAGACACTGAATAACTTGTGGATAAGGTTCTAAGCTTGCTCTCGATGCGGTGCTAGCTTGTTGTATAACCATCCGGTAATCAACACAACAAATACAAGGCGCGACACTTGGAACGCTGTCACAATCGGCACCCCTAATTCTAAGACCTTGGCTGTAATTGTCATTTCTGCCAAACCACCCGGTGCCATACCTAGCCAGATTGTCGCAAGTGGAATATCCGTGACCAATGTGATGACGTAGCCTACCAGCATCGCCAATAACAATGAAATCACCGAGAAGATAACCACACCGAGTAAAAACCTAGGTGCCGCTTTAAAAAAATCTGGTCGATACTTGTCACCTAAGTTCCAGCCAATTAATAGCTGCCCAAGGTTTACCATGTAATTTGGCATCGATGTAAAAGTTACGCCAGACAAAGTCAATCCAGCCGCTGCAGCCAAAGGTCCGAGTACCCAGGCATTGGGAATTCGTAGAAGCGCAAATACAGCGCCGGCTGCTACTGTCGCCAATATCAATATAGGGAACTGATCATAATCTACCAGTCGTTGTGTTAGAGCACTCGAATCTGAACCCGTAATTCCCCAAAGCATATAACCAAAGGGGATGAGCACGACAACAGTCAACACCCTCACACTATGTGCACTGGCTACTAAATCAGCTCTAGCGTCGTATCTTTCAGCTAGCGTACTCATTTCACTAGCTCCACCAATTGCAGCTGCAAACCAGGCAGTTTTGAAATCAGTACGACCCACCCTTTGAATGATCTTTGATCCAAAAAAACTTAGTACAACAGGAACAACCATTCCTATGGCAATCGCAATCCAATACCTAGCGACTAAATCGAGGATTTCGGTTGAGAAGTATAAACCTAAAGATGCGCCAATGACCCATTGCCCAGCCGACCTAAAGGGTCCATAAGCTGAAATGGGTCCATTGAGTAAGCGAACTGCAGCAACTGCTGTTAGAGGCCCTAACAGCCAAGGCAGAGGCATATTCAAGTACTGAGCAATCAAAGCGCCTAGAAATGCAGTTAACGCACCTATTAAGCGTTGAATCAACACATTATCTAACATTAGGTTACAAACTTATCTATTATCGAGTTAATAAAAACTTATTCTGAACAGGAACAAACATGCATCTCACATCAAAATTACCTGAAATCGGTACAACGATTTTTACTGTGATGAGCAAAATGGCAGCTGATCATCAAGCGATCAACTTAGGTCAGGGATTTCCAGATTTCGACCCTGATCCTAAATTGATCAATATGGTTTCTGAAGCCATGAAAAATGGGCATAACCAGTACCCCTTTATGCCTGGTATTGAACCCTTGCGAGACGTCATCGCCGATAAAGTCAATACGTTGTATGGACATCAATACAACAAAGACACCGAAATCACGATCACCAGTGGGGCAACGCAGGCCATTATGGCTGCCATCATGGCTGTTGTTCATGCGGGTGATGAAGTGATCGTTGTTGAGCCGAGTTATGACAGCTACGTACCTGCAATTCGTTTATCTGGTGGTATCCCTGTTTTTGTTCAAATGATTCCACCTGAAAATCAGGATCAAGCTTTCCGCATTGACTGGAACATGATTGCCGATGCAATCACTGAAAAAACAAAATTATTGATTCTGAATTTTCCTCACAATCCTACTGGCGCTGTACTGACAGCCTCTGATTTTGATGCTCTTGAGGAAATCATTGAAAACACAAATATCTTTCTGTTATCCGATGAAGTCTACGAGCACATTGTATTCGAACCGCAGGGTCATCTCAGTCTTTCAAGCCGAGAATCTTTAGCAAAGAGAACATTTGTCATTTCATCATTTGGGAAAACAACACATACAACCGGTTGGAAGGTTGGCTATTGCTGTGCACCAGCCAATATGACGACTGAGCTTAGAAAAGTTCATCAATTTATGGTGTTTACAGTGCCCTCACCTTTTCAGCATGCTTTAGCTCATTACACAAAAGACGCAAGCACATATGAAAACTTACCTGATTTTTATAGAGAAAAAAGAAATCGTCTGTATGAAGGTTTGTTGAAGACGCGCTTCAAACCGTATGTTTGCCCAAGCACTTTCTTTTTATTAGCAGATTATTCAGAAATCTCAGATCTCAATGAAGCTAAATTTTCTCAATGGTTAACCAAGACACACGGTGTTGCTGTGATCCCTGTCAGCGCTTTTTACAAAGATCCTGATGATCCCCTCTCTAACCATCAACTGGTTCGTTTCTGTTTTGCTAAAAAAAATGAAACCCTTGATATGGCTTTAGAACGTTTGTCTTCAGTTTAGTTTTTAATAAATATCTTTATATAAAAATAGTAGTAATAATAAATGCTGTGGATAACTCGTATAGTTGTCAAAAATCCTTTTAAAACAGACAACTATACGAATATTCTATTGTGAAGAACATCTGTTGATCTATGTGGATGAAGTTGAATAAGTTTGAGGTTATCCTTCAAAATGACTTTTATGCACAAGATATGCACAACTTATCCACAGAGTTATTCAAAAAATCCAGACATTCATATGATTTTATGTATGAACTTTTGATTAACGATGCCTTCTTCTAGTCACAAGTAACAATTGAATCGATTGTTCACAACTCTTCTCAATGCCGTACAACTGACTTCGTTGTTTTTGTAACTCACAAACACTAATCGCTGTGATTTTTACGTTCAGCTACTTCACAGTGATCGGAACGTATTCTTGAATTCAAAGTCAGCAGTTGAAAATAAATTTTGTATCCATTCATTATTTGGTACCAGAAGTTGCATTGACAATAAGCAAAGCATTATCAGCTTGGTTTAAAGATTTGTGAATTTGGAACTACATGACTTGTTTTTTGGTTTGACATCCAGATTAAAAAAACAGAGATAAAGCTTGTTGTTCACAGTCAGAAAAGTTTTTAGATTTCCACAATCTTTATACTAATTCTTTTATATATAAATAGTAGTAATAATAAGAGACTGTGGATAAGTAGAACTATTCATTTTTTCGGTTATAAAACAGATAGTTGTGAGTGATTTTGGTTGTGTAAAAGATGTGACATGCGCTGTGGATGAATGTGAACAACAATTCAGACTTATGAGAATTGTGTACTTATCCAGATTTGAATCACAGCTTATCCACAAAGTTATCCACAGGCTATTTTTCTGTTTGACGAGCAAAAGATCTGCGTGAAGAATCAGTTCTGATCAGCAAAGTAAATTGAAAATCAAATTTCTTGTCAAAGTGTAGACTTAACTAACAGGCGTTTCAGAATTGTGTTCGTTAAGAATCGATAGTACGCACTTTACCCATCGATTGAAGTGGCTGTGAGTATGAACTTAATTTGGATGAGTATTTCGGTGATTGTGACTACTGATTCTGATATCGTCACCATCAATTCTGATGATTGTGACCACTACACTTATGCGTTTGATGAGATTAAGCGTATTTTTAATGGCAGCGGTTGTTATAGGACTTTACTTTCCAATGCAGAAGCTTGAGAAAATCCGACCTAATAAGTCATCAGAAGTCATTTTTCCTGTGATTTCTCCCAGGGCATCATGACTTAAACGCAATTCCTCAGCCAATAGATCCAGTGCTGAATCATCAAGCTGTGCGTATTCATTTGCGATCTCAAGATGCTCGATTGCAATCACCATAGCTTCGATATGCCGTTTTCGACCAAGCCACGGGGAAGCTTCTCCTAAAGTCCGACCACAAGCGCTCAGAATGGCTTGTTTAAGGACGTCTAGACCGAGCCCGGTCTTTGCGGATACTGAGATTGAATCCCTCGGTTGTTTTGTTTGATGATCGTCATCAGAATGCTTGAACGATGAATCAGATGGGGTGACCAAATCTGATTTGTTATAGACCCTGAGTACGACTTTGTCTTCCAGATTTTTGATGTCTTCGTGCGTGGCAAGCATTGAGTGCGGGTTTCTGCTATCCATGACGTCTAGGATGACGTCTGCTTCGGTAATCTCTTTGAGGCTACGTTGGATGCCCATTTGCTCAATTTGATCGCTGGTGTCGCGTAAACCTGCTGTATCTGCAACTGTGATGGGAACACCATCAAGATCTAGCGTGTCTCGGATTGCATCTCGAGTTGTTCCTGGGATGTCTGTCACGATGGCGACATCACGATGAAACAACGCGTTCATCAAGCTGGATTTTCCGACATTGGGTTCACCGGCTAGAACAACTTTCAGGCCTTCATTGAGAAAGCTGCTTTGTCTGGCGATTTGAACTGTCTCTTGTAATGAAGTCAGTACCTTTAGTAAGCGTGGTCGGATTTCATATTTTTCAATAAAATCGATTTCTTCTTCGGGAAAATCCAATGTCGCTTCAACCAGAACTCGAAGCGTAATCAGTTCTTCGGTTAATGCATTGATCTGTTCAGAAAAAACGCCACTAAGGGATGCTGCAGCAGCCTTTGCAGCCGCACCTGAATTGGCATTAATGAGATCAGCAATCGCTTCAGCTTGTGCGAGGTCGATCTTGTCATTGAGAAAAGCACGGAGTGTGAATTCACCGGCATTGGCCAGTCTCATGCCATAAGGACGTCCAACCTCTAGGCAACGATCCAGAAGAAGGCGTAAAACAGCAGGACCACCATGTCCCTGAAGTTCTAGAACATCTTCCCCCGTGTAGGCATTGGGAGCCACAAAATATAAGGCAATGCCGTAATCAAGTGCGATACCGTTTTTGTCATGAAAGGGGAGATAGTGCGCGTGACGTGGAGTTAATGCTTGCCCAAAAAAATCCATGATGAAAGATTTTAGATTGGGACCGGATACGCGCACAATGCCAACCCCCCCTCTTCCCATTGCTGTTGCAATGGCCACAATTGGGGGGGTATCAGTGTACTCAGTGTTTAGCGTTTCGCTTGCTGACTGAGATCCTTCATTCGTTTGGTGATAAGCCACTGTTGTGCAATCGAGAGAATGTTGTTAACGCACCAGTACAAAACCAGACCGGCAGGGAAGAAGAACATCATTCCACCAAACACGAGTGGCATGATCATCATGACTTTTGCCTGTGTTGGATCTGGTGGCGTTGGGTTGAGTTTAATTTGCAAGAACATGGTGGCCATCATGACGGCAGGCAAGATGAACAGCGGATCTCTGACGGACAAGTCATCAACCCAAAGCACCCAAGGCGCACCACGCATTTCCACGCTAGCCAGAAGCACCCAATAAAGCGAAATAAAGACCGGAATCTGAATCAGCATTGGCAGACATCCACCCAGCGGGTTGATTTTCTCTGTCCGATACATTTCCATCATCGCTGCGTTCATCTTTTGACGATCATCGCCATATTGCTCTTTGAGTGCTTGCAAACGAGGAGCGACCTGCTTCATCTTCGCCATAGAACGATAACTGGCTGAAGACAAGGGATAGAACACGATCTTGATGAGAACGGTAAGGGCCACAATAGTCCAACCCCAGTTCCCCAAAAGGGAATGAATCCAGGTCATCAGCACAAAAAGTGGTCTGGCAATAATGGTGAGCCAGCCATAGTCAACAACCAAGCCCAGTTCGGGGGCAAGCTCGTTAAGTTGATCCTGATCCTGGGGACCCACCCATAGTTTGGCAGGAACGGTCTGAGATTGTTGAGGAGCAATGGAACCGACAGACTCAATACTACGAATGGCAAAGAGATCAGAATTTCCAATATTGGCCATGTCGTAGCTACGTTCTGTGCCTTGACGGGGTACCCATGCGGTCACAAAGTAGTGCTGAATCATTGCAAACCAACCATTGTTGGTTTCTTTGATGTAATCCGCTTTCTTTTTAGCAATGTCAGAAAAGTCGACTTTCTGAAACTTATCTTCTTCAGAATAGACAGCCGCACCGGTAAAGGTGCTGTAGAAACCGGATGTTGTTTCTGGAGTGCTGTCGTCACGTGTGATTTGCAGATAGAGTGACGGCGTGACAGGGTTATCAGTTAGGTTTTCAATCTGGTGATCGACATCAATTGCATAAGATCCCTTCTTGAAAGTGAAGCTTTTGGTGACACGAACACCGTCTGATTCTGCCTCAAAACGAACTGTGAGCGTATCCCCTTGCATGGAAGTGGGACCTTCAAGTAAGCGGAATGGAATCAGATGAGTAGGATAGTTTTGTCCATCAGGCGCACCCACAATCCCTGTTTGCACGATATAGGTGTGCTCGTCATTGTTGTCGAGCAGGACAAATGGAACAGCGCGATTATTTGTTTCAGGGAACTTCAGAAGCTCTGCCTTGACCAGTTGTGCCCCAATTAAATCGAATTCCATGCGCAATACATCAGTAGTGATGGTCACAATTTCAGATTGGGTTGCTTGGGCAGGGATGGGCGCTACTGCAGGTTGTCCATTGGCTTGTGCGGCATTAGGCACACCAGGTTGGCTTTTGTCAGTAGTTTGTGATTGCGAAGCTTGCTGGGGTTCCACTCCAATAAGAGGTGTACCACCTTGATGCACTTGCCAGTTGTTCCACAGCATGAACAACGAGAAAGCAAAGATCACCAGTAATATTGTGCGACGAATGTCCATTCTAGATCTGCTGCCTGTGAGAAATTCATGAAAACATGCCAGTGTAGCCTTAATGAGCGCTAATGATCGTGATGTTCGTGATCAGGGACTGGATCATGTCCGCCTTCATGCCATGGATTACATCGGAAAATGCGTTTGATCATCAACCAACTCCCCTTCAAAGTGCCGTGCTTCTTTAATGCTTCAATGGCATAGTTTGAACAGGAGGGGGTAAAACGACATTGTGAACCGATCCATGGACTTAAGAAAAACTGATAGACACGGATCAATTTGATAAGAAGCCAGTTCAAGACGACCTCAGCACATGTCTGATGAGTTTTTCACAGTCCTGTCTGACACTTTCCTTAAGGAGAGTGAGTGACTGTTCTTGTGGTTTTTTGTATAACCGAAAGACGTAAAAACCAGGAGCAAGGTCATGTCGGTGATGACGAAAGCATTCGCGGATAACGCGTTTGGCCGCATTACGACTAACCGCTTTTTTTAGTAAACGCTTTGGAATGATAAGACCAAGCTTTGCGATAGGCGCAAGAGTGCCTTGGGATGGATCTGTTTCAGAAATCAGCTTTTGATTCAGAATCAGGATCAACCCTTTTGCTTTAGGTCTGGTTTTTAATGATGCGCCAAACTCTTCCGGACACAACATTCTTGCGGCACGCGGGAAATCTTGCATGACGCGATCTTTATTGCTATTCAACGTCGATAGACTGTCTGGTTTGCCTGGTTAGACAAATTGATTGACAGCCCCCGAGTCTTTAAACTGCCAGACGCTTACGACCTTTGGCGCGACGGGCTCTGATGACAGCACGGCCACCGCGTGTTTTCATGCGGACCAGAAATCCGTGGGTACGCTTACGGCGTGTAACTGATGGTTGAAATGTTCTTTTCATGACATTACTCGAAAAAAATAATTCCCGATCATGGGAAAGCCCGACATTTCAACACATTCCCATTAGATAGTCAACTAATACACAGTACTATGAAAACACCCCATCGAAAGTTCGCTTAAGCTGGTGGGCTGTGGATAACTTTTCTCCAACAGGGTAAAATCGAGGTTTAATCGGGCAAAAGTAATGGAAGAATTTTGGCAATCCTGTCTGGATTTGTTTGCGCAGGAACTCCCCCCTCAACAGATGAACGCGTGGATCAAGTCGTTGACGCCTGTTGAATTTGATCAGTCAGAGTTAACTGCGCGCTTTGCTGTGCCAAATCGCTTCAAGCTTGAGTGGATTAAAAAGAATTTTACAGGACGTATTGAAGAGATGGCCGTTGATTTTTACGGCCAGCCGATCACGATTGTGTTGGAACTCGCGACTCAAAACAATGTCAGACCGATCGACCGGCGTACCCCTTTGGCCGCGAAAATTCAAGCAGCCGAAACAACCCGAGTCGAAAAAACAGAATCACCAGCCAAACCCGTTGTGCCAGAGCGTCCTGCGCTTGACCCTTCACGTCTGAATGCCAACCTGACCTTTGAGACGTTGGTGACAGGTAAAGCCAACCAGCTCGCTCGAGCAGCTGCACTTCAGGTTTCAGAAAACCCAGGTCGCTCTTACAACCCGTTATTTCTGTACGGTGGTGTTGGACTGGGCAAGACTCACTTGATCCATGCGATTGGGAATTATCTGGTTCAAACACGTGCTGATGTCCGTGTTCGATATGTACATGCAGAACAGTATGTTTCAGACGTTGTGAAGGCCTACCAGAGAAAGGCTTTTGAAGACTTTAAGCGTTACTATCATTCGCTAGACCTTTTGCTGATTGATGATATTCAGTTTTTTTCCGGTAAAAACCGCACTCAAGAAGAGTTTTTCTATGCGTTTGAAGCGATGGTTGCGCAACATAAGCAGATCATCATTACCAGTGATACCTATCCAAGAGAGTTAGCTGGAATTGATGAGCGTTTGAAGTCGCGTTTTGATTCAGGTTTGACGGTTGCCATTGAGCCGCCTGAGTTGGAAATGCGGGTTGCAATTCTATTGAGAAAGGCAGAAGTTGAAGGCGTTGAAATGCCGGAAGAAGTGGCATTTTTTATTGCTAAAAACTTGCGCAGTAACGTGCGGGAGCTCGAAGGTGCTTTGCATAAAGTCCTGGCTTATAGCCGCTTTCATGGCAGCAATGCGCTGACTGTTGAGCTCTGTCGTGAGGCGCTTAAGGATTTGCTGTCTGTTTTTAACGGACAAATTACCGTTGAAAACATTCAAAAAACAGTTGCAGATTTTTACAAGATCAAAGTGGCGGATATGTATTCCAAACGGCGCCCTGCCAATATTGCCGTTCCAAGACAAATTGCGATGTATCTGGCCAAGGAACTGACTCAGAAGAGTTTGCCAGAAATTGGTGATTTATTTGGAGGACGGGATCACACAACGGTCTTGCATGCAGTAAAAAAAATTTCGGACTTGCGACTTAAGCAAACAGAGTTGAATCATGAGTTGCACGTTCTTGAACAAACATTGAAAGGATAATTGAATGCAATTATTAACAGCTGAGAGAGACGATCTTCTTAAACCGTTGTTAATGGGATCAGGTATTGTCGAAAGACGTCACACTATGCCGATTCTTGCAAACGTGTTGATTAGTCGAAATGGCTCGAACGTGACGTTTACAACGACTGATCTGGAAGTCCAGATTCAGTCTGAAACACAAATTGACAACGCAGAACCGATCGAAGCATCGGTGACCGTCAATATTCGTAAACTACTAGACATTCTGAGAGCGTTGCCCAGCAGCGGTGCGGTTAATTTTGTGCTCGATGGATCCCGCTTGAATATTCAAAGTGGACGAAGCCGTTTTGTCTTGCAGACTGTGGAAGCTGAAGCATTTCCGAAACTCAAAGAGCTGCAAGACGTTGTTCACGAGTTTACGGTTCCATCGAATCGCTTAAAGCATCTGATTAACATGACGCACTATGCGATGGCACATCAGGACATTCGTTACTATTTGAATGGTACTTTGCTGGCATTGGAAGGCAATGTGTTGCATGTTGTCGCCACAGACGCACACCGTCTGGCTCACCACGCTACAGAAGTTACACCCGTTGAAGTGGTTCAAACTGAAACGCTAGGTGAGTTAAATGCAGGACCTGCACCCGCAGAAATCATCTTGCCCAGAAAAACGATTCTGGAGTTACAGCGCATGCTGCCAGATTCCGATGAAATCATTCGTGTGCAGATAGGTCTGGGTCAGATTCGTTTCTTGTTTGGTTCGGTTGAGCTGATTTCTAAACTGGTCGAAGGCAAATTCCCAGAATATAAACGTGTCATTGATGTTCAGCACGAGCACCACTTTGAAATGGATCGAGAGCGTCTGCTCGCCAGTCTGGTGCGTGTGGCGATCGTGAATGCCCATGAAAAATTGCGTAGTGCAAAGATTCAAATTCAAAACAATCAAATGAGTGTGTCTACCTTTAACTCTGAGCAAGAAAATGCACAAGAAGAGCTCGAAGTTGACTATGCACATGAACTGGTCGACTTAGGTTTGAACGTGACCTATCTCCAGGAATTCCTACAAAACGCGAAGTCTCACACAGTTCGTTGGTCGGTCAGCCCTCAGATGAACACCCCCCTTCTCCTCGGTGTACCTGGTGAAGATTCCTTTCAGTACATCGTTATGCCAATGCGGATCTAGTCAATATGTCAGAAACTGAAAACACACAAATGAGCCAACCCGATTACGGTGCCGAATCTATCAAAGTCCTCAAAGGACTTGAGGCCGTTCGAAAAAGACCCGGGATGTATATTGGCGATACGTCCGATGGCACGGGTCTTCACCACATGGTTTTTGAGGTGGTCGATAACGCAATTGACGAAGCTTTGGCAGGTCATTGCGATGAAATTGTCGTGACCATCCATGCAGATAATTCTATTTCCGTGACAGATAATGGCCGTGGTATTCCGACGGACATTCATAAGGATGATGAGTTTCAGCGCAGCGCCGCTGAAATCGTGATGACAGAGCTGCACGCTGGCGGTAAGTTTGACCAAAACTCTTATAAAGTGTCTGGCGGCTTGCACGGTGTGGGGGTTTCTTGCGTTAACGCCTTGTCTTCTTGGTTGCGTTTGAAAATTCGCCGTCAGGGCAAAGTTCATGAGCTTGAGTTTCGCCGTGGTGAACGCGTTGAGCCGTTGAAGGTCACGGGCGAGACAGATCGTCAGGGTACAGAAGTCCGGTTTCTGGCCGATGATCAGATTTTTAACAACATTGATTACCACTACGAAATTCTTTCAAAACGATTGCGTGAGCTGTCGTTCTTGAATAATGGCGTCAACATTAAGTTGGTAGATGAAAGACAGGGTAAGGAAGAGGATTTTGCGTTTTCTGGTGGTGTGAAAGGATTTGTTCAATACATCAACCGCAACAAAACAGTTTTGCATCCTGATGTCTTTAACGTCTCCACAGAGTCTGAGGCGGGGGGCACACTGGTGGGTGTTGAAGTCGCCATGCAGTGGAATGATAGTTATGGTGAGCAGGTTCTTTGCTTTACAAATAACATTCCACAAAGAGACGGTGGGTCACACTTAACTGGCTTGCGTGCAGCCATGACCCGCGTGATCAATAAATACATTAATGATCACGATTTGGCAAAAAGAGCCAAGGTGGATACGTCGGGTGATGACATGCGCGAAGGTCTTTCTTGCGTGTTGTCCGTTAAGGTTCCTGAGCCTAAGTTTAGTAGTCAAACCAAAGATAAGCTGGTTTCGAGTGAAGTTCGACCTGCTGTTGAAGAAGCTGTTTCCAGAACTTTAGAAACTTGGCTTTTAGAAAACCCAGCCGATGCACGTGCGGTTTGCGCCAAGGTTGTGGAAGCAGCTAGAGCTCGTGAGGCCGCCAGACGTGCACGTGAAATGACACGTCGTAAAAGCGTTCTGGAAGGTGCAGGTTTGCCTGGAAAACTGGCGGATTGCCAAGAAAAAGATCCAGCACTATGTGAAATTTATATTGTTGAGGGTGACTCGGCTGGTGGTTCCGCAAAACAAGGACGTGATCGTAAGTTCCAGGCCATTCTCCCATTGCGCGGCAAGGTACTGAACGTTGAAAAAGCGCGTTTTGATCGCTTGATTGCCAGTGAGCAGATTGCTACATTGATTCAAGCGCTTGGAACCAGCATTGGAACGGACTTTGATATTTCACGACTGCGTTATCACCGCATCATCATCATGACTGACGCGGACGTGGATGGTGCACATATTCGTACCCTCTTGCTGACATTGTTCTACCGTCAGATGCCAGAACTGGTCGAGCGTGGACATATCTATATCGCCCAGCCCCCGCTGTATCGTGTGAAGGCAGGTCGCGATGAGCGCTATCTGAAGGATGAAGCTGAAGAAATGCAGTTCATGCTGCAACTGGCTGTTAAAGATGCAGGCATTTTGCCGGCTGAGGGTCAGGAAGAGCTTGTGGGCGAAACCTTTGAAGAACTGACACGTCAGTATGTGCTGGCTGAGACAGTCATTGGACGCTTAAGCCGATTCATGGATGCATCGGTTTTGTGGGCCATGATGGAAGGTGTTGAACTTGATTTGACCAATGAATCGACAGCCCAACAAAGTGCAGTCAACCTACAAGCTGCCTTGCACGATGAAAGCGATCCTGATGTATTGACTGCTCGTGCTGAATATGACGCAGTGTCAGAAGGCTGGCGTCTGGTGGTGGAGCGTATGCACCACGGCAATATCAAACAGTCTTTTGTCACACCTGAGTTCATGCAGGGTGCGGATTACAAAGTGCTTGAAAACGCCGCATTGACGTTTAAAGGCCTGATTGGCAAGGGCGCGATTGTTTTCCGGGGTGTTGGTGATAAACGCAAAGAGAAAGCAGTCGAAAGCTTTGATGAAGCGATGGCATGGTTGCATACAGAAGCAGAACGTGGCGTCTCTAAACAGCGCTACAAAGGTCTGGGTGAGATGAACCCGGATCAGCTGTGGGATACCACCATGAACCCTGAAGTTCGTCGTCTCTGGCGCGTTCAGATTGAAGATGCCATTGCGGCTGATGAAATCTTTACAACCTTGATGGGTGACGATGTAGAACCCAGAAGAGCTTTTATTGAAACGAACGCCCTACAGGCCTCGAACATCGACATCTAAAATCGCTGTAGAAACACTCATAAGGTGAGAATCTGGGCGCCATAAGTTGAGAAACTTATGGCGCCCGTTTTTTGATAGCTTACGTTAATGGGTGTGGAAGCAGGATCGAAACTGAAAGAATGGGAGAGTAATTTTCGGAGGTTTCTGGTTCGAGGGGCGGAGTCAGTCTGGAGGCTTTTGAATGAGCCGCAGTGTGAGGCTGGCAAAGAATCTTCAAGTCCGCGCCAGTCCAAGTTTTTGTCCACCTCCCGTGGCTCATTATTACTTTGCGTCCAAGGCCGGACGTTATGCCCACGCGCGCCAGTTCAAGCTTATGCGCCGCGCCATCAAGCACCAACGCACCATTGTGGGGCGGGTTGCTCGCGAGATTGACCGCAAAGCCGGTGCGATGGGTCAGGCGGCAGTGCTCATGTTGATGACCTTTTTGCCAATACAGAAGCTGCCCCGTCCAGTGAATCGCCAGAAACGCAAGGCTTCAGCGACGGACTCGCCTTGGGGCGCCTCGACATGCAAAACCTTGGTAGACTCGATGTAACCTGTGGATACAGAGTTTTTGGTAGACAGTCCCCTTTGTTCTACTCGACGGGATATTAACTTTATGGCCAGGGAGGCACCAAGGCTAATGGACGTTTTTGAATTCAGGAACAAGTTAGTCGGAGACTACCAAAACTTTACGCGCTCCTTCATTCAGCCCAAAGCTGATGACATCCGTGCTTTTCTAGATGCAGAATACGATGCAGGCCGCTACTGGCCCTCTCCACTTATTCAGATTAATCCATCTTACGTCACGATGGGCACTGTGGATTCCCTTGCTTCAGAGGGCATACTGCATCCGAAGACAGCTGCCATTTTTCGCTTCGGCAAGAGCGCTACTTCCACGGGCGTACCGGCAACACTATACAAACATCAGCGTGAGGCAATTGACTGCTGCCAGCGGCATGAGCCCTATGTGCTGACGACTGGAACTGGATCCGGAAAGTCGTTTTCGTATTTCATTCCCATGATCGATGCGATCATCCGGGAAAAACATTCCGATCCCACGCCACGCATCAGAGCAATCGTCATTTATCCGATGAACGCTTTGGCTAATAGTCAGAAGGAAGAGCTGGAAAAATTCCTTTCTGACTTCTCTGATGATGCCCGCCCGGTCACGTATGCCCGTTACACCGGTCAGGAAGGTCAGGATGAGCGTGACCGCATCATGCAGAATCCGCCAGATATCATTTTGACAAACTATATGATGCTGGAACTCCTGATGACCCGACAGAACGAACGGGACAAGGCCGTTATCCGCCATTCTCGGGGGCTCCAGTTTCTTGTTCTCGACGAAATACATACCTACCGCGGCCGTCAGGGTGCCGATGTGGCCATGCTTGTGCGTCGCGTGCGGGAGCGCATGAATCTCGATCTGATCTGTATTGGTACCTCCGCCACCATGGCAACCGAGGGCACACGGGAAGTGCGCCAAGCCAGGGTAGCAGAGGTAGTCTCCAAGATGTTCGGTCAGAAGGTGCCTTCCGCAAACGTCATTGGCGAAACGTTGCAGCGGCAGATCCCCAACGATATGCCAGATGCAGCAGAGCTTGCGCAAGTTTTGCGGCAACAACTCCCCGACGAAGTGGATTTCGATACGTTGCGACAACATCCCGTGTCTGCTTGGGTCGAGCTCACCTTGGGTATTGTCAAACAGGAGGTAAGCGCCACCGCATCGGCGTGATGACACCGCACGTCAGATGATGCATACTTGCTGAGCAGGATATTGTCTGTCAGATTATTGTGACTTGCGAGGTTAAGGGCTGGTCAGCGAAGTGCTGCTTCCACAGCCTTGGTGTGAGGGTGTGAACCTGGCTGTCTGGCTGCATTGAAACGCGTTGCAGCACATCGACCAGATAGGTGTACGGGTCAATACCGTGCAAACGGCATGTGGAGATCAGGCTCTGCATGATGCCGATGTGCTTTGCGCCGAGTTCGGTCCAAGCGAACATCCAATTGCGCCTGCCTATTGCGATTGGCCTGATGGCGCGCTCAATGTGGTTCGTGTCCAATGGGACAGCCGCATCCGTCAGGAAGACACTCAAGGACGTTTTGCGTGGATGGGTATAGCCCAGTGCTTTGGCAAAGGGGCTGCTGGGCAAGAGCGTGACATCCGACAGACATTCCTCGACCCATTTGAAGAACGCTTTCACGACGGGTTGTGCGTGTTCGATTCTGAAGTCGAGTTTCTGTTGTCCTTGCAAGTCTTCTTTGGCAATGCGTTCTTCCACAGCATAGAGGGCACGGATATAACTCAAGGCGATTGCCGCCAAGTCTGGCTCAACCTCTTCGGCTTTAATGAACTCGCGCCGACAGTGAGCCCAACACTGAGCATGGGTCATACTGGTGCTGGCGGCATAGGTCGCATAGGCGCCATAGCCATCGCTGAGCATGACAGATCCAGAACGAGATCCTCGCCCAAGGACGGCCTCAACGTTCTCATGGTTGCGATTGCCAAAGTATTCAAAGCAGATCTCATCCTGGTCACCATAAATGGGCCAGAAGAAACCACTCCTCATTTTTTGCGGAGCCTCCCGACCCGCTTTGATATGTGTCTCGTCCATGGTGATGACGTGACTTTGACTGATGGACTTGAGCTGTGCCGCATAGATGGGGCTGAGTAGTTCACTCGCCTTGGCACATAGGTTCGTCAACCAGCCTCGACTAACTTTGATGCCTGCTGCCGTCATGCGTTGTTGTTGACGGTACAAAGGCAGATGCCAAGCGATCTTGTCAATTAACAACCCAGCAATAAAGCTCACATCCGCTCGGCTTTTATCCAACACGCCACCGGGAGCCGGTGGGCAGTGAATGGCTTGCGTATGACGAACCTTAATCACAGGACGGATGTATTTCAGGATGACGTAGCTACCTGGTCGTTGCGCTAGTTTGTGTGTGGTCTTGTGCCCAATGACCTCATAGTCTTCAGGAGCCAAACCTTTGATTTCTGGGTTGGGTAATTCAATGACTTCAACAGGGACCCGGTCTTCATCAAAGAACAAAGCGGGCTCTTCATTGGTCTCATCTTTAAAGCGCACGCGACGTTTGTGCTGAGCGACGACCTTAACGGGCACTTCAGGTTCTGTAGTTGGTTCAAGATCAGCAAACAAGTTCAGTTGCAACGTGTCATCTTGTTCGATGCGCCGCTCACTCTTAGAGCCGAAGATTTGTTGTTTGAACCATGCGACCTGTGCGGTCAGTGCCTCAATCTGCTGCTGTAAAAGCTGATTATTCTGTTGCAGTAGTTGGTTTGATTTTGCGAGTTCAGCCACCTGTTCCTGGGTCACGAATGTGCCGGAAACTAAATCGGTTGGGACGGTATTTTGCGCTGAACTCATGAGTCAAATTATACCATTATCTCCTTGTTTTTGAAAGAGTTTTATGCGTATTTTTCAGCTATTTTGAACATTATTTTCTAGACCTTTGGGAGTTGAAATCGCAACTTCTGACGCTTGGGCTCAATGCCTTCCAGAAGTAGCTTTAAAGCCGTCCAATCAATCTCCCTGGACGTGATCTCGTTCCAGTTTGAAATAAATCGACCACGCTCCAAACGCTTGGCCCAGATACAGAAACCTGTTCGATCCCAGTACAGAACCTTCATCTGATTGGCACGTCGATTGATAAATACAAACAATGCGCCAGACAGCGGATTCAACTGCATCGCATGTCGGACCGTGGCGTATAAACCATCAAAGGACTTACGCATATCGACAGGCTGACCATAAAGGTGAACCTGGATGTTGCCTTCAGGGAAAAACATCAGCGGCGTGACAGCGTGAGAACCACGCCATCTCCAAGATCCAGTCGTAACTCCAGACTCGATGACTGGTTTAAATTAATAGCACCAATGTCTAAAAAATCAGATGACTTGGGCGGTACTTCAGACTGAACGGCATTGCTCTGACTAGGCTGTGAGATCACCCCGTCATTACGCAGCACGGATAGCCATCTGTAGAAGGTTGATTCTACGATCTTCCTTTGCTGGCAAAAGGCTTTGATGGTGGTGTTTTCAGCTTCGTACTGGCGCATCAACGTGCACCACTCGTCGTAGCTGCGGACTTGAGGGGTTTGTGGTTTCTTTATGGACATGTTCTAAAACTAATAAAAGTTGATCATGCCCAACAGTTTGATACTTTCTAACGCGTAGCACCATCACGCCGATCTCGTACCGCTTACGTTGCATTGAGCGTTCCTCTATAGAGTTAGAAGTCACGAAGATACCCAGCGAACAGCCTTGGAGCGCTCTGCAAGGCAAGAACCACGGAAATTTTCAATCCGATACGAGCGAAAGCGGGTCGTCACCACGTTACGGCAACCATGAATTCCGCCAACATCTAGTAAAACGCTCCGCAGGACAATATGATTTGTCTCGCACATTGCTTCCTACGACTGTCGTCGTCTGCCATCTTACTCCCACATCCTCACCTGTAGATACAAGTCATAGAGCACTGCCGCCACCTGCTCCTCGACGTACGCGGTGAGCATCAATGCATTCGCTCACTTGCCAGAAAAGGGGTCACGAAACCCGATTTTCGTCGCTTTTGTGCAACGTTCGATTGATTTCCGAAATTTATTTTTCAAAAAACATCTAGGTTTATTGCACAGTTCGTTTTTCGTCAAATAATTGCGCTACATTTTTCTTAAGGTGTCTGCGTACGTAGGTACGCACAACATCTTCACACACGTCGTGCGCACGGCGCTTTATTTCCTCGTTATTTTTTAATCGGAGACCGATATGTCCGAGGATCGCGCTCGTTTGTGTGCTTTACCCAGTCGCTATCCCCGAGTCTTCGCGGCAGGCCCTTTGCCGTGGGGATTTGAGCACGGGGACGGTTGGTGTGCACTCCTGGAAGATCTGTGCGAAACGATAAACACGCTGCTGCTTGAAGAGCCGGATGCCAGCGTCAGCACATTGCAGGTCAAAGAAAAATTTGGTGCGTTACGTTTTTACTGTCGGTACGCCAGCATGAGCCAGGCGCTCGCTACTCGCATCACTACAGCGATCCGCTCGGCTGAAGACGCGAGCTCCCAAATATGCGAACAATGCGGACAACCCGCGCAGCGTCACGCCATACGAAATGTGATGACCGCGCTATGCGCATCATGTCTTGCGCAACGAGCGCTCCTGGAGGACGAGTCATTATGAGCCAAGAAAACCCCTTCGATACCGCCACCAACGACATGCGTAGGCGCAGACGAATGGCACGTAGTGTATCTGCAGAGGATATCGAAGAACTGGATATGCCCCTTAATAATTTTTTCGGTGACGACCTGTTGATGATTTTGTATCAGAGCGAAAGTACCAACTTTGCATCTGCGCGGGTTCGCACAAGTTTGCAAACCGTTAGCGACAAAAGCGAGCCCCGCCATATTCGTGCGGCAGCGGCTCTGCAAATCGGTCGGTTCGTCAAGCAGCGTGCTGACAATTCACACGACTTCGACACAAGTGATCCGAAGGAGTCGGTGATTGTCAACCTACTTGTCGCCTGTAAGTAAAACTAAAGCCGCCCGCTTGAGTTTTGTTTCAGACATGTGGGGCGTTGTGTGCCCCCTTTCAGGATTGAGATGCACCACGTCCATTCGGGACCCGTTGCGTATCGAGCCTGACATAGAAGTATTTGGAGAACCGCCATAACTGCAACTGAGGCGCGGGCAAACCTGTACCGCCTCATTGACCAAACCGTCGAGTCTCATCAGCCGATTCGAATTGCTGGCAAGCGTACAAGCGCCGTGCTGATCTCGGAAACCGATTGGGATGCCATCCAAGAGACGCTGTATCTGACCTCTGTGCCGGGTATGCGCGAATCCATTAAAGAGGGAATGGCAGAGCCCCTGGAAAAGAGTACTAAGGAACTGGACTGGTGACTTGGGAAGTTGTCTTTGCAAAAGCGGCGCTCAAAGATGCGAAAAGGTTGCCGCGGCTGGCTTCAAACCCAAAGTGCAAACGCTGATTGCGATCCTGGAGATTGACCCGTTCCAGAATCCACCGTCTTTCGAAAAATTGGTCGGTGATCTTTCCGGGGCCTATTCCCGCCGTATCAATATTCAGCGTCGTCATGATGACCGTGCTGGGACCGAGACTACCCTCTGCTATCGCATCGCTGAATTCGACGAAGAAATCCGCCTCCGCGAGGATTACGTTCTCGCGCCCATTCAAGGGTTCGGTTTCGACCACATGAACGACATCCGGCTCCTCGCACATCATCCGATGAGCGCGCACCGCTTCAACCACGTCGTCACCGTCCGATTGCCTACCATACATCCCCTTTCCAGAGCGCCCGATACCGACGTGTCGGCAAAGTTCTCCGGCTCAATCGGCCTTGCGTAATGGGGTATCGAACGTGCCCTCGACCTGCCGGCAATCGCTCGTATCAGCCTCCGCAAACATGCTGTCCTTGCGGCAGACAATAGCCGAAAAACTGCCCTGAGCAGTGGAAGCCCCGTCTTCCAGAGACAGTGCATCAAAGACGACCTCGGGGGCCGTCCCGCTATCCTCACTGAGATAGAAGGGCTTGCTCATACCATCCGGCCACCAGGAAACGGACGCATCCATGATGGAGGCCGAGGCGTCACTGCCCATCAGCGAAATCTTGATCGATAGGACGTTGCGCATAATGCTCTCGGCCTCAGGGTCGTGAGCCTGAATAGAGAGGGACGCTGTCGGACCGAAGGATCGGAATTCGGCCGTCGACGTTCCCTCGGACGGCACATCGAGCGTTTCGCCTGCATAGGGTGTGCCATCGATGGTGGCGTTGACCGCACCAACCGGCGTTCTTGCGATTTGAGCCAGCGCAGGCTGCGCCATGCAAAACGCAAGTCCGAATGCTGCAAGGATAGGCGCTTGATTCAGTTTCATCGCGTAAGTCCTTTTATGTGCTTATGAAATTTCTTCAATCCCTGATTTTATTGGCTTTCAGGACGTTGGTGGATACCCGTTGACATCACTCAATATTCTGCGCTTGAATAGCGAGTAAGAATATTAATTATGCATAATCAATAGGTTATGCTGGGTAGGCATATTTTTTAATATTATACCCACCAATATACCCACCGTTTGGTTTTGGAACCTTGCTATGGGTCGGTGGGTGGTTATGTTTTTTGCGCAAGGAACTAGTGTTTCATGAAACTTGTTCTTGCTCAACGTCTACGCTTGTGACTGCATTGAATCACACCGGGAATGAACTGACCCCCAGAAGTTGGACGTTTTTGTTTTTACATTTCAGTATTCTGAAGCCGAAACTGAACCGGACTGAGCCCATTTAATTTCAGCTTGATCCGCTCCTGATTATAGTAATGGATATAGTCACGTAAACCGTCTTCCAGTTGTTTAAGCGTCTCACATTTGGCCAGGCGGAAGAACTCCTCTTTCACCGTTCCGAAGAAGCTCTCAATCACTGCGTTGTCAAAGCAGTTGCCTTTCCGGGACATACTTTGGGTAATCCCGGACTGGGCGATTAGTGCACGAAACGGGCGCATTTTATAGTGCCACCCCTGATCCGAATGCAAGACGGGGCGCTCCCCCGAGTTGAGCCGCTCAAGAGCATCTTCAAGGGTCATCATCGCTAATTCAAACATAGGTCTTGTGCTGGTACGCCACGCGATGACCTCTCCGCCATACAAGTCCATGCACGCCGACAGATGTAGCTTCTGTCCCTTCACATTGAATTCAGTCATATCGGTGACCCACTTCTCATTGGGTGCAAGGGCGCTGAAATCTTGTTGGAGAAGATTGGGCACGCTCCCCTCTTCTTGCCCTGAGGGCACACAGCGCTTTTTTACACGAATCAATGCTTTGAGCCCCAGTTCGTGCATAAGGCGTTGTACCGTCTTAAGATTGACGCGTCGCCCCGACTTGCACAGGTCGGCCGTGACGCGGCGATACCCATATCGTCCTTTGTGCTTCTCATAAACGGCACGGATATCCTGCTTAAGCGCTGAATGCCTCTCAGGATTCGAGAGGATCTGGCATTGATAATAGAAGGTGCTGCGCGACAGACCTGCGACCTGAAGCAAAAGTGACAACTTATGATCGTGCCTTAATCTACGAATGAGGGATGCTTTCTCAGCGCGGCTGACTTCCTCTCCAGGATTAAGGCGTGCAACTTTTTTAAATAAGCCACCTCGGCACGCAGTCGTTCATTCTCTTCCTGCAACGACAGCACAGAACTCAGGGCCTGCGCCTCTGAATGCCGAGGTAATAGGCCTGATGGCGGTTGTTCTTCAGCCATGTCAGAATGCCTCCGGTTTGGGTTCTGAAGCGCCGCAAAGCCACCTTGCTCAAAGGCCTTTCGCCAGACAACAACCTGATTGGGATTACGAATATCGTAGATGGCAGCCACCTGCCGACTCGACAATTGCTCACGCTCCTGCCGATACAGTACATCAAGCTTGAACTGAGCGCTATAAGAACTGCGTTTAGGGCTTAATCCGTTCAACCCGTGAAACTGGTACCGACTCGTCCATGTGCGTATTTTTTCTTCTGGTATTCCATACTCCTTTGCCAGTCGCTTGTGTCCCCCACCTTCTGATAGAAAGTGCTGAACGACCTTCAGTTTGAAGGCAACGTCATATTTTGACATGTATCTCTCCCAGGTTAGTGTGTCCAACTTCTGGGGGTCAGTTCAAACCCGGGGTGATTCAGATTTGGCAAAAGCCCTGGACACCAGAGCCTCAGCCCTTGCACGAAACTTGGGTGAGGCGGTAGAAGTGGTCGGTGCTTTACCCCTTCCAAACGGTTTGCGTCGGGGCGGTCTGTTACGAGTGTCTGATCTGGGAAGGCTGGTGGTGGCGCAGGCCAAGGCTAACCGGAGGTGATCACCGATCCTGACGATCCCGGACGAACCCGTCCTCAGGGCTCTTTTTGATTCTGGAGTTTTATATCCTGGTAAGAAATTTCATGGGTGACAGGATGAGACAGTGAATGTTAATGAAATTCACCTTCAGAATCTGGGCAACGCCTTTTAGAGTAAGGTCTTCACCCCAGGGGCGTTGGAATACAGAAAATTTGATCGGCTAATGGGAGCTCCTTGGAGAGGTGCTTTCCATGCAAGGATCAGAGGTCAGGCGGGAGAGGATTCTCAGCTTATGAGGACAACGGAGTCCATTCATGGTTATTAGAATTCTATAAGTCATTGTTTTTAAAGAGTGAGAATTCTCATCTTATGGGTGCCTCTACAATCGCGTGTAGCTGTTGGTATAAGTTGATCCAAATGACGGCATAAGTTGTTCAATCGATGACTTATGCTGTTTCAATAGATCAGAAAAATTCACACATCTGCTGAAATTATTTCATCGGGGGCCACAGCCTTACCGTGTGCATTAGAGTGATCACCCAAGCTTTTTCGTCGTGAATTTCATATACAAGACGAAAGTTTTATAAGGAATTAATTCGCGAATTCCAATGATCTTTTCTGATTTTCCGAGCTTTGGATGCTTAGCCGCATTACTGAAAAACTGCATCCATACGAGACACTGCGTGTGGATTGTTTGTTGCGATGTGGTTCCAAATCTCCATCCGGTCTTTCTTAGCGCTCGGTGTCTAGATAATCAGCAAGATCAACCTATCGCTTTACGTTTGGCAGCAAAGATAGCTTCAACCTCATCATTTGAACGACCTAATCCTGCACGCATTGAGGCACGCCCCAACTCCACCTTTTCACGGAGATAATCATCGTATTCACGGGCTTCTTGACGCTGTGCGATGTAGTTGCGCATCAGTTCGTGCATGATCTGGGACGCTGATCGGTCTTCATTGGCGGCTTCGGCCATGAAGTTTTCGCATAACTCTGATTCTAATTTCATTGTGAAAACAACCTGTTTAGACATTTCGTTCTCCTGATTTCGATATTGATCAAGTGTATACCTCGTTAGTCTTAATAGATGATGTTCTATTTTATGACTAAAAATTACTGAGGTTTTGATTGGCTGTGACAAAATAGATCGGCAATGGGCGTTCAAAATACTGATGTGTGTAAGCTGTGTCTTTGTGTTTACGCTGACGGCATCGTCTCAATCTCAGCCCATGTGAGCCATTGCATCGCTTGTTCGCGGCTTGTGCCGCACATGTCAGGACTGGGTTTCAGAGATGCACAGACTTCGGGTCGTTCAGGATGATCAAAAATCTTGCAACGCAATTGCTCATCAAGCTGTATACAGGGTTGCCCAGCCTTCTTCCCATCTGGCATTCCAGGAATAGGACTCGAGATCGAAGGTGCAATACAACAGGCTGCACAAGCTGGGCGGCATTCCATGGTGTATATAATTACCAACCGGATCCAGTTTCCCAGAGAACCGGGGTGTTTTGAGCTTTGGCTTTGCGCAGCATTTGTAAGAGTGGTGTTGCACGCTGGCCTAGATGAACATGCTCTTTGATGGATGGTGGTAATTCATCGTCAATTTGATCGAGAATCTTTTGTCGAGAGGCGTCATAATCCTTTTCGCGTGCAATGGTATCCTCTAGACGCTGGATGGCATCATCGATTTGTTCAACAGAAAACACACCGCGTTCAGGGATTTCAGGGCCCTCTAACTTACCTGCCGCAACTAAGACGGCAAGTGCATGTTTTTCCAGCATCAGAATGTCCATATCGGCTTTGCTGCTGAAAGTGACTAACATAGGGAACTCCTTAAACAAGATTGATGTCTTGACGACGTGATTGCAGTCTGCGGCTTGCAGATAGGTATATCACGTTATTATTTGAAACTTTACTACTAGATGGTCTGACTATGCTCCCCGAGCAGGCACATATTCTCAAACAACGATTAACAGAGATCGTCCAAACGCTAACTGGCCAGGACGTACCTCAAGTGACGCTTGAGCGCCCCAAAGTGGCTGCGCACGGCGATGTCGCAACCAATATTGCATTACAAACGGCTAAAAAAGCTGGTAAAAATCCCCGAGAACTGGCCCAAAGCATTGTGGATCAGATTCTGGCTGATGAGCAGACGTCGGCAATTATTGCCAGTGCAGAGATTGCAGGTCCGGGTTTTATCAACTTCCGTTTGAGCCCTCAGGCGGTTACGGCTGTTTTGGATCTGATCGAAACGCAGGGGCAACGCTATGGCTATAAAGCACCAGGCGCTGGCAAGGTTTTAGTCGAGTTTGTATCAGCCAACCCGACGGGGCCATTGCACGTTGGGCATGCGCGACAAGCGGCGTTAGGTGATGCGTTGTGTCGTTTGTTTGAAGCCGGCGGTTACGATGTCAGCCGCGAGTTCTATTACAACGATGCAGGCAATCAGATCGATAACCTGGCTTTGAGTGTGCAAGCGCGCCTCAAGGGTCTGACACCCGACAGTGATGATTACCCGCAAGATGGGTATCGGGGTGATTACATTGTTGAAATTGCGAATGATTATTCCGCTGGTAAAACCGTCCAAGCGAGTGACGGGATTGCTGTGACAGGCTCAGGTGATGCGGATGATCTGGAAGCCATTCGTCGTTTTGCGGTGACTTATCTTCGCCACGAACAAGATTTGGATCTCAAAGCATTTGGACTTGCTTTTGATCGGTATTACCTAGAAAGCTCTTTGTATGAAGATGGGCGTGTTCAGGCTGTGGTGGATCGTCTGACGGCCAATGGCCATACTTTCGAAGAAGATGGCGCACTCTGGCTTCGCACCACAGAGCTGGGTACGGGTGACGACAAAGATCGTGTGATGCGTAAAACCGAAGGTGGTTATACATATTTTGTGCCTGATGTGGCGTATCACGTGACGAAATGGGAACGTGGTTTTGAGAAGGCGATCAATATTCAGGGTAGTGACCATCATGGCACCGTAGCCCGTGTGCGTGCAGGCCTTCAAGGCTTAGACATGGGCATCCCTGCGACTTATCCGGATTATGTGTTGCATAAGATGGTGAAGGTTGTACGCGATGGTCAAGAAGTCAAAATCTCTAAACGCGCCGGTAGTTATGTCACTTTGAGAGATTTGATTGATTGGGTGGGTCGGGATGCGGTTCGCTTTTTCTTGATCCAACGCCGTGCAGATACAGAATTTGTCTTTGATGTGGATCTGGCCAGATCGCAAACAGAAGAAAACCCGGTTTACTATGTGCAATATGCGCATGCGCGGATTTGTTCGGTGTTGGTGCAGGCAGATGAAACCATCCGTCAACAGCTGAATCAGGCTGATGCAGGATTGTTAACGGCACCCTCAGAGCAAGTGCTGCTTAAGCGTCTTGCCGAGTTCTCTGATGTGATTGAGCAGGCGATGCAGGATTTAGCGCCTCATTTGATTGCATTCTGGCTTAGAGATTGTGCATCAGACTTTCATGCTTGGTACAACGCAGAACGTTTGCGGGTTGACGACCCAGCACTGCAAGCAGCACGTCTGAGACTCGCGGATGCAACGCGTCAGGTGCTGGCCAATGGTCTGGCACTACTTGGGGTCGATGCACCCGAACGTATGTAATGTCTTGGTTATATGGCAACTAGAAAAAAGAAATCCGACCGTCGAGGCAGTACCTTTTACGGTATTTTGATTGGTCTGTTATTGGGGTTGAGCGCGGCAGCGGCTGTGGCCTATTTTGTGATGTCATCACCCATGCCTTTCGTGGATAAAGCCACTCGAGAGCCAGCAAGCACTCGCGTTGATCGCGTGAGCCCCGTGGATCCCAATCGTGGCTTGAATGCAGCGTCTCGACCTACAGCGCCTGTACAAGAGCCTAAAAAAGATGAATTAGCGGCTTTGATATCAACATTACCGGTGGATGCGGATAAACCGGCGCCGCCCTTGCCTAAGCCACCCGTGGTGAAACCTGAACCAGAAAAAAGCGCACCAAGTGCTCAAGACAAACATGTGTATTTTCTGCAGGTGGGCGCATTCCGAGTTGTGGAGGATGCAGAAACATTGCAAGCGCGGATGATCATGATGGGCTTACCGGTTCAGATCCAACGGGCTGATGTTAATGGTGTTTTGTTAAATCGTGTGCGTGTGGGTCCATTTTCAAAGTTAGATGATATGAACAAAGTGCGCGCACGGTTGTCACAAGAAAAGATCGAATCGAACGTGATTCGACAATAAGTAACGAAGACTGCGGCATTTGCCGTGTTTTGACAGATTGAAAGGAGTGCAATCTTGAAGTTTTTAACAAAAATATTGGCAACGGTGACGTTGGGTCTGATCGGAACGATGGCAAGTGCCCAGCAAACGTATGTCAACGTCAACCCGCCTCAGCCAACGGATCCCGATAAAATCGAAGTGTTGGAGTTCTTCTCCTACGGATGTCCACACTGTGCTGTTTTGGATCCAATGGTGACGGAATGGCGTAAAACTTTATCCAGTGATGTCAGTTTTCAGCATGTGCCAGTGGCATTCAATGCGGGAATGAAGCCAGCACAGCAGCTGTATTTTGCGCTCGAAGCGATTGGTCGTGACGATCTGCACGCCAAAGTGTTTGAGGCTATCCATCAACAAGGCAAACGTTTGTTCAAAGAAGAAGATATTGTGGCTTGGGTCGAGAATCAGGGTGTCGATAAAGCTCAGTTTCAGGCAGCCATGAAATCTTTTGGTGTGGACTCGAAGATGAAACGTGCTGATCAGCTCGTTGAAGGTTACGGAATTCGCGGAACACCTTCGATTGCGGTGGGTGGTCGTTTTTTAACGTCACCCGCTGAGGCAGGTGGTTATCAGGAAACGATTGACGTTGCCAATGAGCTCCTGAAAATGGTGCCGCGCTAACCGTTTGCTAATTTCCCATTGTATTGGGATGCATAAAAAATAAAAACCGATATAAAAAACCGATCTGATGACTTTGATAATCAAGTCAAAAGATCGGTTTTTTTACGTTTGCGTTTATGTTTGCATTTGCGCGTTTATGTGCTTATGCTGACTGCCTGAGATCTAGACTGATGCTCGGAGTCATTTGGTTTCGATCGCGTCGAGTGCCTGCGTGAGATCTTCAATCAGATCAGTCACATCTTCAAGACCGATGTGCAATCGCACCAGTGCTTTGCCCTGCTCTGTCCAGTAGCTGTGGGCTTCTAAGACCGTTGGACTCACCCACTGAACGAGACTTTCATAACCACCCCAAGAGAACCCAATCCCAAACAACTCCAAGGCATCTACGAATCGTTTAGCCGCTTCAGGTGAGCAATTCAAAGAAATGCTGATCAAACCATTGGTGCCATGACAATCACGCTGCCACAGCTCGTAACCGGGGTCTTTGTGCCATGCTGGGTAGTAGATGCGGCTGACCATGGGGTGTTGATCCAGAAACTCGCACACGGTTTGGGTGTTACGAGTATGTTGTTCCAAACGAACCGCCATAGTTTTAAGGCCACGCAAGGTTAGCCAGACATCATCGGCACTCACACTGTTGCCAAGGGCATATTGCGTTGCGTGAATTTGTTCTGCTAGATCTTCCCGATTGGTCACCACTGCACCGAGCATGACATCGGAGTGACCGTTTAGATATTTCGTGCCAGCGATGACAGAAATATCAGCACCCAGATTCAAGGGTTGATACAGAAGCCCAGCGCCCCAAGTGTTGTCTGTGGCAAGGACCAGATCGTGTGCTTTCGCGAACTTTGAAAGTGCTGGCATATCCAGCATTTCCATCAGCAAAGAACCTGGAGACTCGACATAAAGCAAACGGGTGTTGGGTTTGACGAGTTTCTCCAGATTGTCTTGTTTGCTAAAAAAACTTACCTCGATACCCAGTTTTTTCAGCAAAGTGTCATGTAAAACGCGAACTGGGCCATAAATGTTGTCACTGACTAAAACGTGATCACCGGTTTTGAGCACGCTCATAAAGGCCAGGTGAATGGAAGCTAAGCCAGAGCTGTTTATGACGCAGTAAGTCCCACCTTCAAGCGCATTAATGGCATCTTCTAGCGCACGATGCGTATCCAGTCCACTGATGCCGTAGGTCGTGACCCGTTCACCCCGGGCGCGTTTTTCTTGCAACGCATCCAGAATGTCCAGGTTTTTAAAACGCAGGGTGCTGGTGCGCACACTTGGTAAATTGACTGGCGCTGTGCCAGTCGCTTCATCAAATGGTGCGCTACCTATACGGAGTAATTGGGTATGAAGGTGGTGTTTTGATTTCATAGGGTCTTAAATCGATAAATGTTGTCATCACCCAAACGACGCTCTAACTTGCCATCTAAGTACAATGCATTGAGGTGGGCGATGGCTTCACCCATGGCGAAAGTCGTCTGGTGCGTGTCGAGTTTGCGTCTAAACATAATAGGCAGCAAATCAAAAGCTGAAAGCGGTGTTACACAGGCCTCCAGTACTTCATCAAAGCGTTCCTGATGGTGGGTGTGTTGCTGACCAATGCGTACATGGAGTCCTTTAAAAGGTCTGCCGTGTGAAGGTAATACCAGAACATCTTCGGGTACATGACCGTAGTTTGCCAGAGAGTCCAGATAAAGCTTAAGGGGATTGCCTTCGGGCTCAGAGTTTTGAACGCTGACGTTGGTTGAAATACGTGGCAACACCATGTCGCCGGAGATGAGCACTTTGTGGTGTGGGCTAAAAAATGACATGTGTTCGGGTGAGTGGCCGTATCCAACGATGGCTTGCCAGTCGTGATCGCCAATCCGAATCTGGTCATGATGCATGACGCGCACAAAACTGTCTGGAATGCGGGGTACGAGTCCTGTGTAGTAGTTAGACCGTGCACGAACGCCATCGAGCGTTTCTTCGTTTTGTAGACCATGTTTCGCAAAATGCTGCGCAGCGGCCTCACCCCCATTGGAAGAGCCTTTTTCAGCGGTGGTCCAATGACGACCGGTGATGTAATCGGTCATGCTCATCCACATCGGTGCATCCCAACGTTCGCACAACCAATGAGCCAAACCAACGTGGTCTGGGTGGACGTGGGTGACAATGACGCGCAGGACTGGCAATCCGCCTAGAACATTGTCAAAGACTTTTTCCCAAAGTTCTTTAACCTCATCGCGGGTGACACCACAGTCAACAACTGTCCAGCCTTCGCGGCCATCGATTTTGTCACGCAATAGCCAGAGATTGATGTGATCGAGCGCAAAAGGTAATGGCATCTGAATCCAATGGACGCCAGGTGCGACTTCAATGCTGTAGCCAGGTTCTGGTTTTTTCTCATCAAATGGATAGGTCAATTCACGTTCAAGCGGATTCATAATGTTCGTCTAGCTCCATTGTCATAATGATTTGTTGTGGATTTCATCATATACGAGCGCGACGGTCGGTGCGTGCAAGGAGTTTGTTTTCTGATGAAGAAGCAATGTCTGGTATTTTAAATAGACCAAAGTAACAACTTTGGAGGACAAATTGACTCTCTATCGTTATGGGCTGACAGGGTGGTTCTTCGTCTTTAGGCTTGTGTGGAGTATCAATGCAGTATGATGCCTGTAATTAGAGGCTGGTGAAGTCTTGTAGTTACAGACATAGAACATAGAAAACAGTGTTCCCCAGAGTTTTTCTGGTTTTAGCAAGTTCTTCAGACAGGGAGGCTAGATGTTTGAGGTTCTGGTTTACCTTTACCACAACTACTACACGCCGCAGGCTTGCCCTGCCGCGGACGTTTTGGCTCGCCGGTTGGCCGCCGCAGGCTTTGAGCATGACGATATTGATGATGCCTTGAGTTGGTTGATGGGCTTGGCGCAATCGACAGAAACGTTTGGTGAATTCCCACTGACAGAGCTGTCGAATGGTCAGCGTTTTTATACGGATGAAGAGCAGCAGCGGTTGGGTGTGGAGGCCATCGGGCTTATTATGTTCCTCGAAGAAGGTCAGGCTTTGTCCGCACCCTTACGGGAGATATTGATTGAGCGAGCCATGGCCAGTCAAGAATCGCCTGTGAGTCTTGAGACCATGAAAATCATTGCACTGTTAGTACTCTGGAGTCAGGAAATTGAAGTCGATCATCTAATCATGGAAGAACTTATTCTGGGAGAGGGTGATCGGCAGACGCATTGATGTTTTTACGCACTGATTAAGCAAAGACATTGCGGTTGCGCAATTGATGTGCGCATAAGACACTGTTGAAACTTGTTGGATTGCAATCAGACGCGCAGGATTCGTTTCTGTCTCGTGTTCAATACCAAACAGAAGTACGATTTATCTTGCAAGCCCTTGTGTTGTAAACGTAATATTCTCCGCTGAAGCAATTTAGCGAAGTCAGGATTTGAATGACCAAAGCACTTATCATTGCTGAAAAGCCATCCGTGGCTCTTGATATCTCCCGCGCATTGGGTGGGTTTACCCGTGAGGGCGATTACTTTGAAAGCGACCAGTATGTCCTCGCATCCAGTATTGGACATCTGCTGAGTCTGATCGCGCCTAATGATCCGGTTCGAGGCAAGTGGACTTTTACCCATTTGCCGGTGATTCCGGAGCAGTTTGGATTAAATCCCTCGGATAAAAAATCGACCGAACGCTTGAAGCTGTTGGTCAAACTCATCAAACGTAAAGATGTCGATCGACTCATCAACGCATGTGACGCGGGACGTGAAGGTGAGCTGATTTTCCGATACATTCAACAATACGCGAATGTAAAAAAACCCGTCTCAAGATTGTGGCTGCAATCGATGACGCGCGATGCGATTCGTGAAGCCTTTGACAATCTCAGACCAGACGAAATGCTCAAACCGTTAGAGCAGGCAGCGCGCTCTAGAGCCGAAGCAGACTGGCTTGTGGGGATTAATGGCACACGGGCAATGACGGCCTTTAATAGTAAGGATGGCGGTTTCTTCAAGACCCCGGTGGGTCGCGTGCAAACACCCACGTTGTATATCGTGAGTGAGCGTGAGAACCGTATTCGTGAGTTTGTGCCGCGCGATTATTGGGAGATTCATGCCACGTTTGGTGCCCAGGCAGGTCAGTACGCGGCCAAATGGTTTGATCCTGAGTTTAAAAAAGATCCTCAGGATGCAGAAAAGCGTGACATTCGTCTCTGGGATGCTGCTGCGGCACAAGCTATTGTTCAGGCTTGCCAAGATCAACCAGGTGTTGTCACGGAACAATCAAAGCCGAGTAGTCAGGCATCTCCCCTGCTGTTTGATTTGACGTCTTTACAGCGTGAAGCCAACAGCCGTTTTGGGTTCTCCGCTAAAACCACCCTGTCGCTTGCGCAAACTCTGTATGAGCGTCACAAGGCCTTGACCTATCCACGTACCGACTCTCGCTATTTGCCAGAAGATTATTTGCCGACTGTTAAAAATGCGTTTTCTGCAATTGCGCAATCTGAGGGGTTGGTGACAAAGAATCTAGCCGTGTTTGCCAGTCAGGCACTTGAACAAGATTGGGTGCGTAAAAACCGCCGAGTGTTCGATAACAAAAAAGTGTCGGATCACTTTGCGATTATCCCCACCACACAAATTCCGAAGGATTTGAGTGATGCCGAATTTAAGTTGTATGACCTTGTGGTCAAGCGCTTCCTAGCGATCTTTTTCCCAGCTGCGCAATTCAAAGTCACGACCCGCATTACTGATGTGTTGAATCACAAGTTCCGCACTGAAGGTAAGGTGCTGACATCACCCGGTTGGTTGGCGATTTATGGACGTGATGCACAGGGTGACGATGAAACGCTTGTGCCGGTGACTGAAGGCGAGACGGTGCAAACTGATGAGATTGAGACAGTCGATCTGGCCACCAAACCACCACCACGGTATACGGAAGCCACTTTACTATCTGCCATGGAAGGCGCTGGCAAGCTGATTGATGATGAAGAGCTGCGTGAAGCCATGGTGGAGCGCGGATTGGGTACACCTGCAACGCGCGCTGCCATTATTGAAGGTTTGCTCAATGAGGCTTACCTACGCCGAGAAGGCAGAGAGCTGGTGCCCACTGCCAAAGCCCGTCAATTGATGACCTTGTTGCAAGGTTTGGACGTGAAAGAACTCACATCCCCTGAATTGACAGGCGGTTGGGAGCATAAACTCAAACAAATTGAGCAAGGACAGCTTGACCGTCAAACGTTTATGCAAGAAATTGCCACGATGACACAAAACATCGTGCGTCGAGCCAAAGAGTTTGAGCGCGATACGGTGCCTGGTGATTATGTGACTCTGAAGACACCTTGCCCTAAGTGTGGTGCTGTCGTTAAAGAAAACTACCGTCGTTATGCATGCACGCAGTGTGATTTCTCAGTGGGTAAACACCCGGGTGGTCGCACGTTTGAGCCGTCTGAAGTGGAATCACTCATTCAAACGCGCGAACTCGGTCCCTTGCAAGGCTTTGTCAGCAAAATGGGACGCCCGTTTGCGGCCATTCTGAAGCTGGATGATGAGCACAAACTGATCTTTGACTTTGGGCAGAAGGACGACGAGGACAACGAGCCTGTCGACTTCTCAGGACGCACTGCGCTAGGAAATTGTCCGAAATGCCAGCATAAGGTTTATGAACATGGCATGAGCTATGTGTGTGAGAAAGCGGTCGGACCCGACAAAACGTGTGACTTCCGTTCAGGTAAGGTGATTCTGCAGCAGGAAATTGATCCGAGCCAGATGACCAAACTACTTGAAACAGGCAAAACAGACTTGTTTGAAGGGTTTATCTCGAGCCGAACCAATCGCAAGTTCAAGGCGTTTTTGGTGCTGGATGCGAAAGGCAAGGTTGGTTTTGAGTTTGAAGCGAAAAAACCAACGGCTAAAAAGGCAGCCAAAAAAGCGGCGAAGAAAGTCGCAAAGAAAGCAACAAAAACTGCAGCAGCTAAAACCACGGCTGTTAAGAAAACGGCTAAGAAAGCTGCCAAGAAAGCGGCTAAAAAAGCAGCGAAAAAGACTGTTTAGAGGATTACGATCTAGACCCAGACGCTTAAAAAGTTTAGAGAAACACCCGCGATAGATCCGTTCAGCGGGTTTGATGTTTAAAGTTCTATTTATTTAATTCAGCAGGAAACGCCCGTGAGTGTTCATACAACAATCAGACGAATCACCGTACCGCAATTGCGTTCTTTTAAAGGACACCGAAAAATTGCGGCGCTAACCGCCTATAGCAGTGTGATGGCGTCATTGATGGACGAGTATCTCGATTTTATTTTGATCGGCGATTCGACAGCGATGGTCGCTTATGGCCAACCTAACACGCTGGCCTTCACAGTCGAGCAAGTGGCAGCGCATACCGCAGCAGTCGTGCGTGCCACACAGCGCGTATGTGTCATTGCAGACATGCCCTTTGCAAGCTATCACGAATCACCTGAGCAAGCCTTTCGCAATGCGGCATATCTGCTTGCCCAAGGTGGTGCAGATGCAGTCAAGCTAGAAGGTGGGTCTGTGATGGCACCGACGATCGAATTTCTTGTGCAGCGCGGTATTCCCGTTTTAGCGCACGTTGGCTTGATGCCACAGCATGTCAATACCATGGGTGGCTATAAAGCACAGGGTCTTGATGAAGAAACAGCACGCATTGTTATGCAAGATGCCAAAGCGGTTGAAGCCGCGGGTGCGTTTGGTGTCGTGCTCGAAGGCGTTGCCCACACGGTGGGTACGGATGTAACCCAAGCGGTGTCAATTCCAACCATTGGGATTGGGGCTTCCGCTTCATGCGATGGTCAGATTCTGGTGACTGAAGACATGCTGGGTATGAATGGAACCCGTGTGCCTCGATTTGTGAAGCGCTACACTGATCTAGATGCACAGATTAAGCGCTCTGTGGAACGCTACGCAGATGAAGTGCGGACCGGTGTCTTTCCAGACATGAGTCATTGCTTTGGCGTAAAACGCGATGCCTGAGCTCGAAGGCCAGACTCGATCTGATCCGGTCTGGCATCGTGTCAAAAAATCCAGCCTCCATGGTCGGGGTGTGTTTGCGCGCAGAAAGATTCCCGCAGGGACACGAATTTTCGAGTATGAAGGCAAACGCATTACCAACGAAGAAGCTGATGCCCTAGAGTCGGCTGATCCAGACAATCCCTATCACACCTTCTTTTTTATGATCAGCGCCGGCATGATCATTGATGGCAATCAGGGCGGTAATGATGCGCGCTGGATCAACCATTCATGTGCGCCCAACTGTGAAACCGAAGAAGATGAAAACGGTGAGCGTGTCTTTGTGTTGGCCATGCGTGATATTGAGCGGGGCGAAGAGCTCACCTTTGACTATGGTTTGGTTATTGATGAGCCACTGACGGTTGAACTCAAAGCGCAATACGCTTGTTTATGTGGAGCACCCAATTGCCGCGGCACGATGCTGGCACTGCCCCCTGCCAAGAAAACACCCGCAGAACCGATTTGGCATCGAGTTAAAAAATCCAGTTTGCACGGCCAGGGTGTGTTTGCACGTAAGAAGATTCCTGCCGGAACACAAATCCTAGAGTACGAAGGCAAACGCATTACCAATGAAGAGGCCGATGAGCTGGAATCAGCTGATCCGGACAATCCGTACCACACCTTCTTTTTTATGATCAGCGCGGGCATGATCATTGACGGTAATCAAGATGGCAATGATGCGCGCTGGATCAACCATTCATGCGAACCGAACTGTGAAACTGAAGAAGACGAAAACGGTGAGCGCGTCTTTGTGTTGGCCATGCGCGATATTGCGCGGGGCGAAGAATTAACTTTTGATTATGGCCTGGTCATCGAAGGTCGCAAGACCGCAAAGCTCAAAGCGCAATACGCTTGTTTTTGTGGAGCACCGAGTTGCCGTGGCACGATGCTGGCGTTAACTCGTCGGTCCAAGAAAACATCTTAAACTTGGTCTTTAACAATCACTAAATTCCTCTGCATCAACACACCACCATCAGACCAGAATCCACCAGGCCAGTGCCAGACTGAGTAAGGTGCTTAATGTCATTACAGTGCGCAATTGCAATAAGCCGCTAATCCGAGCTTGTCCAAGACTCATCAGCACATCAAAAAACCATTGCAGCGCCAAAACCGTCATCAGAATGATCAGATTGAGATCTGCCTGTAGGATCGGAATCGCTGCAAATGCCGCAAACAACACAAACACCACATTGACGAAGACGATCAAGCCGCGGTGTTTGGCGGATGGTGAGAGGATGGCAATGGCCCAACCTGTTGCAGCAAAAAAACCGATCAGAATCGCACTGTAAATGTTGAGTGAGAACAACGCCATGACAGGTGTCAGGACTGTTTCAAAGAGAACTGAAAGGGTGAGTAGCCAAGAGGGCAAGATCAACAAAACACCGGCCAGAATTGCCGTTTTAGGGATTGAAGGGGTTGAGGCAGAAACGGGACTTGTGTTCATGAGTTTGGGATTTGTATCCATGGGTTTTGGCTGGATGGTTTATACATGGCCTGAATCGCATAGAATCGGCACTTAGGCTGTCCAGTGACAGCAGCATTATGAACCTATCAGTATAAGACGATTGCTTCAGAACAGCAGTCGACAGGATGTTTAAACCATGTCGCAGCGCGAATCGAGCTCTAAAATGAGTCCTACAACTATTCAAACCGAGACGACGGGTTTGTCTGAACTCCGTGCCCTTGCATTACAAGCGTTGTTACAGTCGGATGTGGATCGCAAGTGTGAGTTGGTTGTTGCAATTGCGGATGATCTGCAGGTGAATCCGGTGGTTTTATATGTGCCCGGTGCGACCTTACCCGGTCGACCAGACTTGCCAGTTTTAGTGTCACCCAGAGAAGTACCGTCCCGAGGTGTTCACACGCTGGAAGGGCGCGTCATTCTGTTGCACGCCATTGCACATATCGAGTTCAATGCGATTAATCTTGCGTTAGACATTATCTGGCGTTTTGATGGTTTGCCTGAACAGTTTTACCGTGACTGGTTGCAAGTCGCCAAAGAAGAAGTAAAGCATTTTTTGCTTTTACGCACTTACTTGCGAGACTTGGGATTCGAGTACGGTGATTTTGCAGCTCACAATGGTTTGTGGGAGATGGCGATAAAAACCCAATCAGATTTGCTAGCGCGCCTGGCATTGGTGCCCCGTGTGTTGGAGGCGCGTGGGCTGGATGTGTCACCGGCAATCCGCGAGCGTTTGATCCAAGCAGGCGATACACGTGGTGCGCAGATCCTCGATGTCATTCTGGAAGATGAGATCGGTCACGTCCGGTTTGGTAATGACTGGTACGACTGGGTTTGCCGGCAGCAAGGATTAGATCCGGTGGAAACGGACAGACGTCTGGAGATTCAGTACCAGGCTCCCAAACAGCGAGGTCCGTTTAATCTGGAAGCTCGCCGTGCCGCCGGCTTTACACAAACCGACTTGGCACGGTTACTTGAGCAATAGCCTGAGTTGCAGGCTATTTAAGCGTCATTAGGCGGTGGCAGTGCTCTCAGTCGTCAATGCTTCGGGGACACCATGCTCATCGATGTAGCGGTTCAAGGCGCATAAGACGGCCTTAAATGAAGCAGTGACGATGTCGACGTCTACACCGACACCAAAGCCAGGCAAGTTGTCACCGATCTTCACTTCCACATAGCAAGCGGCGCGGCTGTCTGTGCCTGTACCAATGGCGTGCTCGTGATAGTCCGCGATGCGGATGGGCAAGTTCAAGCTATTCACAAACGCTGAAATAGCGCCATCGCCGGCACCGATCAGGGCTTTTTGTTCACCGTTGACGGTAAATTCGTTTTCAATGACGAACTGCTGACCAGCTGGTGCACTAGGGTCACCGGTAATGCGGTGTTTGATCAATGCCCAAGGTGTGTTGCGCTCAAGATATTCTTCAGAAAAGATCCGATAAACATCGTTGGCCGTGACTTCTTGACCTGTTTCGTCAGTGACGCGCTGGATGGCACGGCTGAATTCAATTTGCAAGCGTCTTGGCAAGACCAACCCGTGCTCGCTTTCGAGTAAGTACGAAACACCACCCTTGCCTGACTGACTGTTCACGCGAATGACGGCATCATACGTGCGTCCCAAGTCAGCGGGGTCAATGGGCAGATAAGGGACTTCCCAAACGCCATTGGGATCTTGTTGGGCCAACCCTTTCTTAATGGCATCTTGGTGTGAGCCAGAGAAAGCGGTAAAGACCAGGTCGCCCGCGTATGGGTGACGTGGGTGCACGGGCAACTGGTTGCAGTATTCAGCGCACTGACGGATTTCATCAATGTCAGAGAAATCCAAACCGGGATGAATCCCTTGAGTGTAGAGGTTCAATGCGAGAGTAACGAGGTCAACGTTACCGGTTCGCTCACCACTGCCAAACAAGCAACCTTCAACACGGTCCGCACCGGCCATGACAGCAAATTCGGCAGCAGCAACCGCGGTGCCGCGGTCGTTGTGAGGGTGTACGCTCAAGACAATCGAATCACGCTGATCGAGGTTGTTGTGCATGTATTCAATCTGATCAGCGTACAAGTTTGGCGTTGTTGCTTCGACGGTTGCTGGCAGGTTAAAGACAATCTTTTTCTCGGGCGTGGGTTTCCACAGGGCTGTGACCGCATTACAGACTTCCAATGCAAATTCAGGCTCTGTCGTGCTAAAGACTTCCGGTGAATACTCGTAATACCAATCGGTCTCAGGGTGTTTGGCCATCTCATCCATGACCCATTGTGTGCCATCGAGTGCGATTTGTTTGATCTCGGCTTGTGACATGTTGAACACAATCTTGCGAAATGCGGGGGCACAGGCGTTGTACAGGTGAATCATAGCCTGACGCGCACCAGCAGCAGCCTCAACCGTTTTTTCGATCAGCTCAGGGCGAGACTGTGTCAAAACGATAATCATGACGTCGTCCGGAATCCGATCTTCGTCAATCAGTTTACGTACAAAATCAAAGTCCGTTTGTGATGCGGATGGAAAGCCAACCTCAATTTCTTTAAATCCGATTTTGACGAGCATTTCAAAAAAGCGCAGTTTGCGTTCCACGCTCATGGGCTCGATCAGTGACTGGTTGCCATCGCGCAAGTCTGTACTCATCCAGATCGGAGCTTGTGTAATGCGCTTGGACGGCCAGGTGCGTTCAGAGAAGTCACGTTCAAATGGACGGAATGGGATGTATTTTTGAGAAGGATTGGCGTGCATTTTGAGTCCTCTTTACCCAAAGGTTGTTGGGTCAAATTCCTACGGTCTTTTTACTTAGAAAATATAGATTGTGTCGGCTTGGACACGCAAACTAGAAAGTTTGGGGTGGCACTGTGGGCTGCCGGACTGCCACGGGGCACTAGGCCCGGCAACCGATCGCTAGTAGTAGAGATAGAGAGGTAGATTGGCCTGCAGAGGAGGCGTTGAACGAAATCACTCCGATCGCGCCGAACTGAGCGGCACAATCTGACACCAACGACCCAATTGGGGTCGAAAAAGTGCGAGTTGAAGGCGTGATATTCGTATCCATGCCTAAAGCTGAACACATCTAAAATAAAAAATCAAGCGTTTTCTCTTGCTGATACATCATTTTTAAGCAGAAAAGCCTGGTTTTTGTTGAAATCACAACACAGGTTCAATTTTTTCGGATGTTTCAGGTTTCTTGTCTGCAATGATAACGGGCTCAGGTTCGGGCGCGATCGGTGCGGCAGCGACGCGAGTTTCGAGCTTAGGATCAGCTGGACGAACTGGTGTTTCAGACAAGGCATCTTGGATTGCTTTTTTCTGTGCCTGTACCATGGCCAGCTTACGAATTCTGCCTGAACGGATTTCGTTGCGCGTTGAGAGCAAGTCACCGACAGTGACGGGCTCTAGCGTCGCATCCCAGACCCATTGCAGCACCTGAACACTTTCAGGTGACAGTGTGGCGGTTAGTTTTTGAACTTCACCGACAGGAACGAGTTTGCGTCTTAAGCGTCGGCTGCTCAGAATGAACCAGCTGCGGACAATTGAGAACACAATTAAAGAAACAATGACGACCACACCCCACCAAACGTACGGATTGATACGGGTGAGAATTTTAACGACCTCAGGTCCTAAAGACTCAAGACCTTCGTAAGTGATTTGACCACCCAAAACCAGGATGGTCTGGCAGATCCAGAGCCAGATCAGAAAAACAATGGCCAACACAATGGCGCGCCACAACCAGCCGGTTGTTCTGAGTTTCAACAGAACAGCATTTAAGGCACGAATATCCTGACGTTGATTTTTTGCAGATGAAGTTTGCATAAGTTTTTTTATCTCGTGTGTCTGATAGAACGTTTGCATATTGCACACACACTATCAGGCTAATCATTTATACGTTAGGAGAGAATATTAAGCACCGTATGTGTGGTTTGGATCGTTCGATGGGCACAAACGGTGTTTTCCCCAGGCGTTGTTGGGTCCGCAGTATTGTTTTTGCGCCCTGTCGATACATCCTGGGCGACTGAAAAACCCCACATTGTCGCAAGCACTCACTGCGGCTTCTAAAGCTTGTTGCCATGAACCGTCACCCGTCCCAGAATGGGTGTTTTGATTGGACGTCTCATCGGACTGATCAGATTGTTCTTGAGTGATATCAACGGTACCGACATCGCCTTCACCAGTGGCTAATCCAAAGCCAGCATCGGCGAGTACATCCCCAATCGTGAAGATGCGTGAGCCGATTGCTAGAGACACCATGGGGTCCAGATTGCCGTCATAAAGGGAAATGTGACGAATTTCCCAATCGGGTTGAGGATGCAAGACGGGCATGCCTAGCGTGCCGTCAGAAAGAGGCTGAGGGGACAAGCCATTGCGGGAACGACCTTGTGCATCGATCAATGAGGCCGCATCGTCTGTGTGTGCAATTTCTTCTGGAAATACAGGGGCGGCGTTCACGAGCCATTGACCCAAGCCTGCGCCTGCAGCAGCTGCGGCACCCATGCAGATCACTATGAAAATAATTAAGAATCGCCAGGACATGTCAATGCATCGTGAATAGTTTGGTCCGGTCTGCCCGAATAAGAAGGCGCAGATCCTATTTAGTTGAATACCTTACCACTGTGCTCACGCATCGTGTGAAAGGACACATCAGGATGTCTCTCCTGTACAACCCTTAATTGCGCCTGTGAACTCGCTAGAAAAGCGGGTGCATCGACCACATCGTACGCGATATTAGCTGCGTTTTGCTCCACGAACTTGCGTAGCGTTGCAGAATCTTTGGCGCTGACCCAGCGCGCTAGATTGTAACGTGATGGGATCATTTGGGCATCGACACCGTATTCTGTTTTAAGACGATGTGCCACAACTTCGAACTGGAGAACACCGACAGCGCCCAGTAATAGGGCACCTCCAGCCGCTTGCGGACGAAAGACTTGGATAGCACCCTCCTCACCGAGTTGGGTCAAACCCATACGCAATTGTTTGCTTTTGAGTGGATCGCGGACTTCAACTGCCTGAAACAACTCCGGCGCAAAAAATGGTAATCCGGTGAACTGAAGGGATTCGCCTTCAGTGAGTACATCACCCAAATGCAGTACGCCATGGTTTGGAATCCCAATAATGTCGCCAGCAACCGCATCTTCAACGAGATCGCGACGTTGGGATAAGAAAGAAACCACGTTGTTGGGGCGAATCTCTTTGCCTGTACGACTGATGCGTAGTTTCATGCCACGGCTGAAACGTCCGGAGCTTACGCGTACAAAGGCAACGCGGTCTCGGTGGGCTGGATCCATATTGGCTTGGACTTTGAAAACCATGCCAGTGAATTTGGGTTCATCGGGTTCAACGGTGCGCTCTAAGGCGTCGCGTGCACCCGGTGGTGGAGCCAGCTCGACCAGAGTGTCTAATACATCTTGAATGCCAAAGCTATGAATTGCAGATCCAAACAGAATGGGGGTTTGCTGTGCGCTCAGAAACGCCTGCCGATCTAGATCGGGTGTGGCGGCTTGAATGAGCTCGATTTCTTCATGGGCTTGTGGCCAAGTGTCGGGGAATTTCTCGAGCAGCTCGGGATTGTCGATGCCTTCAATAAAGTGACCTGTACTCGCATCCACATCACGCCGGCTCTGTATCGTTTCAAAGAGGCGCAAGCGGTTTTTGCGGGTATTAAATACACCCGCAAAGTTTTTACCCATACCCACTGGCCAATTTAAGGGGATAGCTTCCATCTGGAGTTGCTCTTCGATTTCAGCGATGAGATCCAGTGGTTGCTGACTCTCTCGGTCCAGCTTGTTGATAAAAGTGATGACGGGAGTCTTACGGGCTGCACAAACTTCGAGCAGGCGACGTGTCTGAGGTTCAATCCCGTTAGCCGCATCAATAACCATCAGTGCGGCATCCACCGCTGTCAGAACGCGATAGGTGTCTTCAGAGAAGTCTTGGTGCCCTGGTGTGTCTAATAGGTTGATGACACAGTTCTGATACTCGACTTGCATGACCGAGGAAGCGACTGAAATACCGCGTTGTTTTTCAATTTCCATCCAGTCAGAGGCGGCGTGACGCTCGGCTTTACGCGACTTGACGCTCCCGGCAATCTGAATAGCACCCGCAAAAAGCAGGATTTTTTCGGTGATTGTGGTCTTACCCGCGTCTGGGTGAGAAATAATGGCAAACGTGCGTCTGCGGCTGACTTCCTTGGCAATTGAATGGGACGACATGTCGAGCTGAATCCTGACCCGAGGTAGGTGGGTTTCCGGTGTGAAATGAGTGAAAGGTGTCTTGATAGGTGCTGTTAGATTGCAACGTTATCAAGTGCACATAAAACATCTTGCGTTTGAAGCGCCAAGCCGACTTTTTAATCAGTCACTTGGTTTGTTGGCGAATTCTACCATTGCTTAACCTAACTCGCGCTGGTCACAGATGATCGAGGCTTGCAATCATTCTAAATCTGGGTCAATTTTTTTATGTGCTTTATTGTACAAACGATTAAACTAGGTAAGAAAACTGGGTCGCATAAAGAACCCAGAAAAAACCTCTGAGGATTATTAAACGTTTTGTTACGACTACGTACCATTAGCCGATCTGCGGCATTTTGGATAGCGGTTCTGTTGCTGGCTCTTTTAGGAATTGCTGTTTTTTCAGAGCAGATGTTCCAAACTACACTGGGTCAGCATTACTTGCCTATTCATGCAGGACTTGAGATTTTGTCGATCTCAATGGGAGCTGCTGTCTTTGGCATTATCTGGAGTCTTCGAACAACCTTAAAAGATGCCCGCTTGAAGATCTTGGGCGTTGTCGCCTTAGGTGTCGCTGTTCTTGATTTCCTGCACATGTTCTCGTACCCGGGCATGCCGCGCATGTTCACCTCGAGCAATACAGAAAAAGCGATTGTTTTTTGGTTGCAAGCTCGATTATTGCTAGCCGTTGGCTTATTGCTGATGGCTTGGTTGCCGATGAGCTGGCAAGACAACCTAGAAAAACACGACTTACGCATAATTTCTCGCATCACCATTTGGACGGTGGGTTTGATCGTGTTTGTTACTGCGTTAGTGACCTTTCGTTATTTGGAATGGTTGCCTCGCACCTATTTACCAGACACCGGCCTAACCCCTTTTAAGATCTGGTTTGATGTGGTTTTGGTGGTGTTGTTCGTTGTTGCTGCACTGAGTTTTTATTTGCGCGGCTCAATGTGGTCACAGAAAATCAGAGACAACCTCATCAGTGCAGCGTTTGTTTTTGCGGTTGGTGAGGTATTTTTTACGATCTATGGGGATGTCACAGATCTCTATAACTTGTTCGGTCATATTTGTAAGATCATCGGGTTTTATTATCTGTACCGCGCAGTTTTTGTGCAATTGATTCAGTATCCTTATGATGCCCTGAAGGTAGCTCGAGCCAATCTGGAAGCTACGCTTGAGACGCTGCCGGATCGTTTAATTGAAGTGACACCTCAAGGGCATTTAGTTGCAATCCATGTGGGTTTGGTAGGTCAGATTTATCCGCAATTGAAATGGTTTCCGGGTGCTTATATTTACGACTTTTTGCCTAGACCTGCTTGTGATGCACTCATGGCGGCCATTGACCGAATCAGTGATCAAAATCCGATTGCTAATACACGTGTGATATTGGCTGATGAGCGTAGAGAAAGATTTTATGATTTGTCGGTCTCTAAAAAAGTCGTCGAAGGTGCGGGACATACTTTTCTCGTTCTGATTCGCGATGTGACACAAAAGGTCTTTCACGAGAAAAAACTGGAATATGACGTTGGCACCAACTTGATGCTGCTAAATCTAGAAGAAAAAACGCATGGTCTGGATGAAACGCATTATGCCCGTACGGCTTTGGAAGACATTTCTAGACTCATGGAGAGTCCGCAGGTTTGTCTGATTTATTCTATTGCCGATGCAGAAAAAGAGCCCCAAGTCGTTTGTTTAAACGAGTTCGAGGATCAGTCCTTGATGACTCGATTATGGGCGTGGTCTGAGCAGAATCGATCTCGAGTGTTGTGTAATGATGTTGCGAGTGGCGAGTTTCAGGGTTTGCCTGTTGATGAAGTGACGTTTCAACGCTTGTTGACGTCGTCTGTTTATGAAGATAACCAGACACGGCTGACGATTGTTGTGGCGAATAAGGCTCAATCTTATGGTGTGCTGGATGCCGATGCATTGGATCGAATTGCAGAGACGCTGTGGCGCGGAATCAAGCAACGTCGCCAAGAGGTATTGATTGGCACCTTGTCACAAGCACTGGGTCAGAGTCCCTACCCTGTTATCATCACGAACACAGAGTTGGCCATTGAGTATGTCAATGATGCGTTTGTGGCATTGAGTGGTTACACACCCTCAGAAATTCTGGGTCGAACCCCACGGGTTTTGAAATCAGGTCAAACGCCCAAAACCGTTTACGAAGAGATGTGGGGCAAGCTCAATCATGGTCAGACGTGGCATGGTGAGCTGACGAATCGGCGTAAAGACGGACAAATCTATACCGAACAATCAACGATCTATCCTGTCCGAAATCAGCAGAATGAAATCACACACTATGTTGCGCATAAAGAAGACATCACGTTAGAGCGACAGACGCAGGCACGTATTCACCAGCTTTCTAACTATGACCAATTGACGGGCTTAGTGAACCGAGATGTGTTTGAAGGCATGCTGACACAGTTGTTGTCACGGACATCTCAGGGAAATTGGCCCCTGACTGTGTTGTGGCTGGATATTGATAACTTTAAAAATGTGAATGACTCTTTGGGTCATGATGCTGGCAACCTGCTGTTGATTGAAATCTCCAACCGTTTACGCCATGCGGCCGGAACGCAAACCACAGTGGCTCGGGTGTCTGGTAATGGTTTTGTGGTGCTGTTGACGCGTAGCGATCAGCAAGCCACTGCGTTACTCGCGCATCGACTGTTAGATATTGTTCAGGAGCCGACAACGCTGATGGGCCGGCGAGTGGTGGTGAGTGCTTCGATCGGTATTTCACAATTCCCTGGTGATGCAGAAACGGCGAGTGGATTGTTGTTGAATGCAGAAACCGCCATGTATCGGGTTAAGAATGAAGGTCGCAATAATATGCGCTTTTTCTCACCCGATATGCAAGCAGATTCGGTGCGTGCGCTCGAACTCGCTAGCGCACTTAAGCAAGTCAAGATGGATGAAGAGTTCCATCTGGTTTATCAACCTCAATTGTCGTTGAAAGATAATCGACTTGTGGGTGCGGAGGCTTTATTGCGCTGGACGCATCCACAGTGGGGGGCCATCTCGCCAGCTGAATTTATTCCGATTGCAGAACAAAGTGGACGTATTCTTGAGATTAGTAACTGGGTTTTGCGCAGTGTGGCGCATCAACTGGCTGCTTGGCAAGCGCAGGGGCTACCGAAACTGAAGGTGGCCGTCAACATGTCAGCCTTACAGTTCCTTCAAGACAACTTATCGTCTCACATCATTGAAATCGTGAACGAAAGCGGGATTCAAACCTCACAGATTGAAATCGAGCTGACTGAGTCCGTTGCATTGGGTGATCCGACGGGCGCTGGTGAACGGATTGATGAGTTACGTAAAGCCGGATTTACGGTTGCCATTGATGACTTTGGAACGGGTTACTCCTCCATGAGCTATCTGAAACGTTTTGCTGTCGATAAGCTCAAAATTGATCAGTCATTTATTGATGAGTTGGCGTCTAATCCAGATGACCAAGCCATCGTGCTGGGCATTATTCAAATGGCGCACACGCTTGGCATGAAGACGATTGCCGAAGGCGTTGAAACTGCGGATCAACTAGAAATACTCAGAGCGAAAGGGTGTGATGCGATCCAGGGCTACCATTACAGTCGACCGTTGGATGTTCAGGCGATGGAAGCCTTTTTATGCGATGAGAATCATTCAGCCTGAAGTCGTGCTGAATCTGTGGAAATGACTGCATGCAAGAGGTTTCATGCAGTACGCTTTGTTTTGTACCGAAACATATTGAGATCACTATGACCTATACCAAACTGATAACTGTTTCAGAGCTGAAATCCCTGCTGGCTGATCAGAACGGCGATGTCTTACTACTGGACAGCAGCCACGACCTTCACGATGCGCAAGCCGGGCGACGTGCCTATCAGGAAGGGCATATACCGAATGCCTATTTCATCTCCATGGATTCGGATATGAGTGGCGTGGCGACCGGTCAAAACGGTCGTCACCCCTTACCAACCCGAGAGGCTGTGGTGGAGCTCATGCAAAACTTGGGCGCGCATGATGACACTCAGATTGTGATTTGTGATCGTAGCTTTGGGTCCCACGCATCACGTGTCTGGTGGACGTTACGTTGGTTAGGTCACACTGATGTTGCCGTGCTTGATGGTGGTGTTCAGGCTTGGGAGGCAGCGGGTGGTGAGTTGACGCAAGTGGTGCCTGAACTGGGACATGCTGGTAATTTTAGCGATCGCCCTTCTCAAGTCACAGAAGTGCTCTTTGATGACGTGCTGGCGAATATAGAATCGGCACAAAAACTCGTCGTGGATGCGCGTTCTGAGTCACGTTTCCGTGGTGAGAATGAAACGGTGGATCCTGTTGGCGGTCACATCCCAGGCGCGATTTGTCGTTACTACCATCACAACTTACAAGCCGATGGAACCTATAAGCCGGCTGATGTTCTAGCGAAAGAGTTTACCGAGTTGTTTGGTGGGCGACGGGCTGAAGATTTGATTATGCAGTGTGGGTCTGGTGTATCGGCTTGCCACAACTTATTGGCGCTTGAAGTGGCCGGGTTTGGCACGGCGCCCCTTTATATTGGTTCTTGGAGTGAGTGGTGTTCGCGTGCGAATGCCCCGATTGCCACAGGTGATTGAACATTTACAACGTCAGAGAGAATAATTCATGTCCACACCCTATCAGTTTACGCAAGGCCGAATTCCTTTATTGATTTCGATCCCGCACATGGGTCAGGAGATTCCTGAGGCTTTGCAGGCCAGAATGACCCAGGCGGGTTTGCAAATTCCAGATACCGATTGGCATATGGATCGTCTCTATACGTTCGCCAATGAAATGGGTGCGAGTGTGTTGCAAGCCACTTACTCCCGTTATGTGGTGGATTTAAACCGATCCCCAACCGATGAGCACCTATATCCTGGACAAACTAAAACAGGTTTGTGCCCAGAGCACACATTTCGAGGGGATGCTATTTATCAGGCAGGCGACAGCGTCAGTGATGAAGAAAAAGCGCAACGTGTGACGCAATACTGGCAGCCTTATCACCAGAAACTGCAAGAAACACTTGAACAGTTGCGTTCAGAACATGGTCAGGTTCTGTTGTGGGACGCACACTCGATTGCGAGTGTTTTACCTAGACTATTTCCAGGTAAGTTGCCGGATCTGAACATTGGCACATCCGGTGGTGCATCGTGTGATCAAGCCTTACTGAATGCGGTTGAAGCTTCATTGGTTGGCTGTCCGTTTGAGTGGGTTTCGAATGGCCGTTTTAAAGGCGGCTACATCACCCGTCAGTATGGCAATCCAGCGCAAGGGATTCACACTATTCAGCTTGAAATGTGTCAGAGCCTGTATATGAATGAAAGCCATCCGTTTGAGTACCGAGACGATCTGGCGCAACAGGTGGCACCCACTGTGCGTCAGATGGTTCAAGCAGCCTATGGTGCTTTAGAAACTTTGTAAGGGGTTTATCCATGCGTGCACGTGTCTTGTTGACCAATCCAATTCATCCTGAACATCAGGCCAATCTGGCTAAACACGTTGAGGTTGTACTGGCGGACGATGTTTCGCCGCAAACTTTGCGCAAGGCTGCAGCAGACTGTGATGCCATGATTGTGCGTACACATTTGCCCGAGGATGTGTTTGAGGATGCGCCACGCATGAAGTATGTGGTGCGACACGGTGTGGGCGTGGATATGATCCCAGTTGATCGGGCGACAGAGCTGGGCATTGTTGTGGCGAACCTGCCAGGCGCCAACACGGCAGCTGTGACCGAGTATGCGTTAGCTGCGATTTTTCAGGTGAACCGCCCGATTGTTGCGTATGACCAAGCGTTGCGAGCGCAAAGCTGGGATGTGGCCAAATCACTCTCCACCAAAAACAATGAGATTGCCGGTAGTGTGTGCGGCATTATTGGTGTGGGCGCAATTGGTCAAAGACTAGCCGGTATTCTGATGGCAATGGGTGTGACGGTGTTGGGGCATACACGCCGTCCTGAGACGCTTCCTGAAGGTGTTGAGGCGGTTAGCTTTGAAGAGTTGCTTAAACGCAGTGACACAATCGTCTTGGCTTGTCCATTAAATGATCAGACTTACCATCTGATCAATGCACAGGCGATTGCTGCCATGAAACCGGGTGTGACACTGATTAACGTTGCGCGTGGGGCTGTGATTGATCACACAGCCTTGGTGCCTGCGTTGCAGAGTGGACAGGTTGGTGCGGCGGTTTTGGATGTGCATGAACCTGCGATCCTGACGGGACAGGAAGCCATTCTGTCATGTCCAAATACTTTGCTGACAGCTCACCAAGCTGGGATTACAGCAACGACGCTGGAGCGACTGAGTCGGGAAGCGGTGAATTCGTTGCTGTCACTCATCAATGGTGAAAACCAAGCCAATGTGGTGAATCCTGCCGCTTGGGAAATGTTTCATGTGAAACATTCGAAGTCGTGATGGCAGGCTTTTAAAACGACGCATGCTGCAGCAACTCTTGAATTCGCAGACGAATCCATTCAATTTCATTTTCGGCTAAGTCGAGTGGGCTGGGTTTGACGTAAAGACCCCGATCGACACGTTCGAGCGCATCGGCTTGGGTGATTTGCAACTCAAACATTTTTTGTTGCGTCTGTTGCGCTAGTAACTGCGCAAAATCTTCACAAAGTTCGTAACGTGCCTGTAACCAAGGTCGTGTGGCCTGTAGCTTGCCTGTGATGGGATGCTTATGCAATTCAATAAAACTTGGTGAGACGTAAATTTGATTTTCTGAGTACATAGTCGCCTCAAAAGAATAAATGTCTATTCTGACGGACAAGGCCGTGTGCTGGCAAGTTTCTTGGTCTGAATTCAACCTAGTCAGCATTGGGCGCCAAACTGGTATTCTTAGTCAGATCGCATGACGTCACATGGATTTGTTTAGTTTCACTGTCCCCTATTTGAGAGAAAAACCCCATGCACAATAAGAAATTGCCTGCAGTCTTACAGAATTTGTCGGTTCCCGTGATTTCCGCGCCCATGTTCACTGTCAGTTACCCAGAGCTGGTTTTAGCACAGTGTAAAGCGGGGATTGTGGGCTCGTTCCCAGCGTTAAACGCTCGACCGGCGGAGTTGCTGGATGATTGGTTGAGCATGATGAACGAGACATTAGAGTCGTACAAAGCACAAAATCCTGAGGCAATTGTCGGTCCCTTGGCGGTTAACCAGATCGTACACAATACCAATGCCCGTTTAGAGCAAGACGTGGCCACCTGTGTGAAACATCGTGTGCCCATCTTTATTACATCATTGCGTGCACCTGTAAAAGAAATTATCGATGAGGTTCATTCCTACGGTGGAATTGTTCTACATGACGTCATTAATATGCGTCACGCTGCCAAAGCCCTTGAAGCGGGTGTGGATGGTCTGATTGTTGTGGCAGCTGGTGCGGGTGGACATGCGGGAACACAGTCCCCATTTGCACTGATTGGTGAATTGCGCCGGAACTTTGATGGCCCAGTGATACTGTCTGGTTCCATGACTTCGGGTGACCATGTGTTGGCTGCTCAGGTGATGGGCGCGGATCTGGCTTATATCGGCACACGATTCATTGCTTGCCAGGAAGCCAATGCGGATGAGGCTTATAAACGTGCGATTGTGAATGCGGGTGCCTCAGACATTATCTACACCAACTTCTTTACGGGTGTGCACGGTAACTACATTCGTGAAAGTATTGAAAAAGCCGGATTGGATCCAGATAACCTACCCATCCGTGAAAAAGGCAGCATGAAGATTTCGGAGGACTCCTCAAAAGCCAAGGCTTGGCGTGATGTTTGGGGCGCAGGTCAAGGCGTGGGTCAGATTGATGACATTCCCACGGTTGCTGAGTACGTTGAGCGCTTGAAGCAGGAGTATGCCGCCGCTAAACAGCGCGTGCAGACACTCTAATTGCATAGGCGATACGTTTACTGTCCTGAGTAATGGGGTGTTCACCGGGCTCAGGACGGTGCGTTTAATCAGCCTTAATTGTGCCGACTGAGTCCTGACAATCGACGCTGGCATCCAGTTGGCGTGCGTCGTCTGGATTTTGAGTGCTTTGAATGACGCGGCAGCCAGAGACGAGTTCGATGGCTTTGAGTTGTCGATTCAGTTGTGACGGATCGCTTTCGTTGTGGCGTGCACTGCCACCACCCCAGGCGCGCCATTGATCGGTTCCCGTGGAGACAACACTGATTGGTTTCCCATCGAGCGTGATGATGTGGCGATTAGGATCGGTGTCGTGATAGACGGGCGATGAGCAGCCGACCAAGACGCCACTGAGGATCAGTGTGTGAATAAGCAAAGGTTTCATAAGTCAGATTCTAAGTGCATTGGGCTGATTTTTCCACGGCTGTGTCGTAATCGCATTGCAAAATGCTAATCTTTCGTCAGAGTTTTGCGTGGATGCCGCATCTTGGATAAGAACTGGTGTTATCAATTTGTTGCGCGGATTGAGCAGCGTGACGGTTTTTTAGACAGTCGGACACTTGAGTCTGGGTCTGCTGACGCCTTGCCGTCGCAGATTTTATGGGCGCGCGCTGAGATTTTAGCTAAAAACCTGCATTTTAAAAAACAGTCTGAAGATGTTCGACTGATTTTAAGATGGAGTTTGTGGTTGCTTCTACTTGTGGCAGCGGCTGGGGGTGTCAGTGCGGGATTGGCCGCATTGGGGACATCCGGTGAGCCTGTGAATGTCATTTGGAGTCTGGCTGGGCTGTTACTGGTGCCAACCCTGATGTGGTTGCTCTGGTTGGTTTCTTTGCGAATGCAAACCAATCCGTGGTGGGGGCATCTTTGGCAAACCCTTTCGATGCGATGGTTGCGTCGATTTGAAGCGCTTGATGCTTGGCAGGCGTGGTTACAAACAAACCGTGAAAGTGGTGCTTTACGTTGGCGTTTGGGCTGGGTGTCCAATCTTGTTTGGCTGGTTTTTCTAATGAGTGTGCTACTGAGTTGGGTTTTTGCCTTTAGCTTGCGACATTACACATTTATCTGGGAAACCACTTGGTTATCAACTGAGACTTTTGTCAGTATCGCACTGCAACTGGGGAAATTGTCCGCTTGGATGGGGTTGTCGATGCCCGATTCGAACACGATTGCTGCCAGCGGACATGTGCCCGTCGAGTTGCCTGAAATCAGGCGACAGTGGGCCAACTGGTTAGTTGGTTCTGTGGTCATGATCGGTGTGGTGCCGCGGGTTATTTCAGTTGTGCTTTGCTGGAGCATGGTGCGTGTTTTACAGCGTCGGGCGTTGCCAGACGTACAAACACCTTACGCAAAGACAGTACTTGCGAAATGGCGCCGTGAACACGCTTTAGACATCCATGATGGACCACCTGGAGCACGTGATGCCTGGGAGCAATCTCATTCGTCTCTTTCACCTCATTCTTCTCAACCGCAAATCAGTGGTGCGCAGGGCGCTTCATCCGCTGTGATCGGGCTGGATTTAGTTGCATTACCAGACTGGGCGCAAGCGTATTCAGGACCTGGTTTGGTGAATGATCGTGAATCACGAGCGCAGGCTCTAATCTGGTTAGATGAGCAGGCACCTGCCCGTTTATTGTTGATTTTGGATGGTGGTCAAACGCCAGATCGTGGGACTATGGGGTATGCAATTGAATTGATCAGTCGGGTTGATGTATTGCAGACAGTGCTTGTGCAACGGGTGACAGGCCCAGATCGGCAATCACTTTGGCAAGAGAGTTTGCGTAAAGCCGGACTGGCAGAACCAATCACCCAAGATGAGGCGATGAAATGGTTGGAGGCTTCGGCATGATCCCTAAGATTCTTTCTGATGTGCTTCCTGAGGCTCATTTAATTCGCGTGGCTGTGGTTGGCCACACCAATACGGGTAAAACGTCTTTGCTGCGAACGCTGACTCGTGATCGGGGATTTGGTGAGGTGGCCGATGCGCCAGGTACAACACGACAAGTTAGCCGATCATTGTGCTGGTTAGAAGGTCGTCCAGTGCTGGCCTGGTATGACACACCGGGTCTAGAAGACAGCATGGCTTTGCGTGACTGGATTGAAGCGTATGAACCTGTGGCTGGCCAGGATCGGCTGGAGCCTTATGATCGATTGGCACGTTTTGTGGAGGATACGCAAGGAAAACTGCGGTTTGAGCAGGAGTTTCGTGTCATCAAACAAGTGTTGAATAGTGATGCGGCGTTATATGTGATTGATGTCCGTGAGCCGGTTTTAGCCAAATATCGTGATGAATTACAGTTATTGGCGGCTAGTGGCAAACCTGTCGTGCCTGTTCTGAATTTCTTGGTGAGTCCGGGTGCTGAACCCCAAGCTTGGCATCAGGCGTTATCGCGGTTAGGTATTCATGTCACATTGACCTTTGATACCGTTAGTCCGCCACTTGAGGGTGAAGCGCTGGTGTTTAACGCACTTGGGCAAGTTTTAAGAGATGCACAGCCTGTGTTGTCAGCCCTTGCCCAAGAAGCCATTGCTTCTCGAATCAAACGACGAGATGAAGCCCTTAATCGGGTGGCGCAACTGGTGGTGAATGTGGCCAGTGCGCAATGGTATGGTGAGCCCACCGAGCAAGCAACCGATGGGTTAACGCAGGTTTTACAGAAATCTGTGCGTCAAGCTGAACGAGATTGTACCGATCAGATTTTGCGGGATTATGCATTTGAGGCTGATGAATATTTGCCGCACGCCCTACCCTGGCGTTCGGGCCGTTGGGATAGTGATCTGTTTAGTGTCGATGCCATGAAAGAGATGGGTTTGCACTTGAGCAAAGGGGCGATGACGGGTGCGATTGCCGGGGCTGCAGTGGACTTAATGACTGCGGGTCTGACGCTTGGTACCGGGACGGTGGTTGGCGCGGCGACTGGCACATTATGGCAAAGTGCCAGACGTTGGGGGTCTGATGTGGTGGCACGGGTGCGTGGTCAACAGGAAATGCGTGTGTCTGATGAAATCCTCGTTTTGCTGGCAACCCGACAGTTACAACTCATTGTGGCGCTGGAGCGTCGCGGACATGCGTCTAAACAGCCATTACAGATCGATCATTTGCAAACAATTGCACAGCTAGTTCAACAGAATTTGCCAAAGCACTTGGGTGCGGCTCGTCGCCATCCGCAATGGAGTGATTTGACAGCAGAGCCTGTCATGGAGAGTTCAGGTCGGCAGGTGTCACAAACTGCGATAGATACCGTTTTGAAGTCGGTTTTATTTGAATTTGACGCTTTAGACGAGCAGGAAGTCGCAGAAAACAGTTAAACTGGTTGGATCGCTGCTTGCTACCAGTCCCCGCAGCGCTGTATTTGATGCACCGTGCATCAGATCTTCCTCAGATGTTTTCACATCATCACAGATGTCGCATGTCCCGATTGGTGTTCATTCTCAAAATGAACCGACGTGTTGACCGGAGCGATTAAATTGTCCACACAAACCACGTTTGCCAGCCTTGGGCTGGACGATCGTATTGTCCGTGCATTGCATGAAGAGCAGTATGAAACACCCACACCGATTCAGGCGCAATCCATCCCTGTTGTTTTAAGCGGTCGAGATTTACTCGCTGCAGCCCAGACAGGAACTGGAAAAACAGCCGGCTTTACGTTGCCAATCTTACAAAAATTGATAGAAAAACCACGCACCGCTAAAGTTGCGGGTGCGCCCCGTGTGTTGGTACTGACACCAACCCGCGAATTGGCAGCTCAAGTGCATGAGTCAGTCGTCACTTACAGCCGACACCTCACTTGTGTGGCCCAGGTGATGTTTGGTGGTGTCAATATCAATCCTCAAATTCGGGCACTGAAGGGACGTGTTGATATTCTGGTGGCTACGCCCGGGCGTTTGCTGGATCACGTCGGTCAGAAAACAGTTGATTTGAGCCAGGTTGAAATTCTAGTTCTGGATGAAGCCGATCGCATGCTCGATATGGGCTTTATCCATGACATTCGCCGAGTTTTAAAGTATTTGCCAAAGACACGCCAGAATCTGTTGTTTTCTGCAACGTTCAGCGATGAAATTCGCGATTTGGCCAAACGTACATTGGGTAACCCTGTTGAAGTCAGCGTTGCCCCTAAAAATGTCACAGCAGATCGCGTTGAGCAAGTGGTCTATCACGTGGATCAGTCCCAAAAGCGTGATTTGCTTAGTCATATTATCCGTGGCCATGGTTGGCATCAGGTACTGGTGTTTACACGCACCAAACACGGTGCAAACCGTCTGGCTGAAAAGCTCGTTAAAGATGGTCTGTCGGCTGCGGCAATTCATGGCAATAAGAGTCAGAACGCACGCACCCGGGCATTAGATGGTTTCAAAAACGGCAAGCTCTCTGTTCTGGTTGCGACTGACATTGCAGCTCGAGGTTTGGACATTGAAGATTTGCCCCAAGTTGTGAACTTTGAATTGCCGAACGTGGCTGAAGATTATGTTCACCGGATTGGGCGTACAGGTCGTGCAGGTGCTGAGGGTGAAGCCATGTCTTTAGTCGACAAAGCAGAAGTGAAGCATTTAAAAGCCATTGAACGACTGATTGGACGCACGATTCCGATGCGTGATTTGCCCACCGACTGGGTCCCATCCGCTAAACCCGATGCAGATCGTCCTGAGCGTGGATCGTCACTGCGTCCTCAACACCGCTCGGGCGCGGGTCGATCCGGCGCACCTAGTAACCGCCCTCGCCGTTCAGGTTCACGACCAGGCGGGTCTACAACCTCGCCTGCAAGACGTGGTGGTGATCGCCGTACCGGACGTGGTGCCCGGCCTTCATAAGGCTCTCAAAACGTGCGTTAACGGCTTTAAGCTAGCCCAAATCAGCTGAGTTTAGACATCTGTCACAACTCAGCTGGTTGCAGGCAATGACATGTCATTGCCTGAAGAATGCATGGTCTTAAGTTGCGCTTTGTTCATGTACATTCGTTGATCTGCTTCTTGATAGAGCGACGAATAGGTGCTGCTGTTGTCTGCTTTAGATTGAGCCCAACCAATTGCTAGATTGATTTGGAAGGTGTGCCCTTCGACGACCATGGGTGACATGACATTGATTCTGATTTGTTGAGCCAGTGTCTCGATATCATCTTGATTCGTGGTGATGGTGGCAATGTATTCATCGCCGCCGAATCGAGACAGTCGGTCTTCTTTGCTTAGTGTGTTTTGGATACGTTGGGTAATCTCAATCAAAACCAGATCACCGATGTAATGGCCGTATTGATCGTTGACTTGTTTGAAACTATTCAAATCCATGACCAGCAAGGTAAAAGGTTTACGTCGGTTAAGCAATGCGTTGACATGCGTAAAAATAGAGTTTTTATTTAAAGACCCAGTAAGAGGGTCGATGCGCGACTGCCGTCGATTCTTCAGATAGCTTGATGTGCTGGCAAATGCGAGTACAAACACAAGCGCAGTGATTAATAAATCAAACTGTGCGGTTTTAAATACCGTTTCATCTGTTTCGCCCCAGTTTGTTCTTGGGTAGATCTTGAGATCCCAGGTTGCATGTGGAAGCACGATGCTTTGCTGAATCGTGTTTGATGAGCTGGTTTGTGCGTCTCCCCAGAGGAGAACGGGTTTGTCGTTGTCATCACGCACACTCAATGAAAATAGGTACTGTTCGTCATGGAACGTTTTTTGGTAAACGTCCATGAGTCGATCAAAATCGACCGCCACCACACTCAAACCCCAGAATTTCTGACCCGTCTCGGTTGGGGTGAAAATGGCTTTTCTGTTAAACAGGAAATACCCACCCTGAATCGCTTGAACCGGTCCTTGTAAAACCGCTTTCCCGGTTTCAATCGCCTGAAGTGCATATTGTTTCCGCTGAGGATCTTTTAAGAGATCGTGCCCAATCGCCACTTTGTGTTGCTCGTAGGGGTAGACCATCTGGACAATGCCATCCGGTGCAACCTGAATCCCGACAATACTGTCGTTTTGTTCCAGAACAAGCTGCGCATATCCATCGAGCTCTTCTTGAGTGATGTCTGGATTGTGCGAAACAATCAAGCTTAAAAAATCAGAATATTTAATTGTTTCATTGAGTTCTGATTCAAGAGCGCTGGCGATTGAAAACAATTTGGTTAAAGCGGCGTATTTAGTTGCATTGACTGCCGCTGTCATTTGCTCTTGCTGTAAGAGCCGAAAGCTTTGCCACACGAATCCTGCAATGACGCTTGCCATGATGAATGAAATGAGCAGATTTTTGAGTGTGAGCTGACGGAGTTTGTGCATCGTTCAGAATCCTACGCAAAGACACATGCCGCATGAGGTGTAAGACCTTTGATTGTACGTATATGATTCGGCGGATGGGCGCTTTCTGGTGCGAGTTCAAATTCGAAGGTAATGCTGAAATCAGCCAGTCGAGGTGCGAGAACATGCTAATTTGTGTTCAGTTCAGCGTGCATGGAGGCACAGATGGCAAATATTTATTCGTTTGATGGGTTGATCCCTGTCGTTCATCCCAGCAGTTTTATACATCCGACAGCGACATTGATTGGTGACGTCATCATTGGACCGGGTTGTTACATCGGTCCAGGCGCTTCTTTGCGCGGAGACTTCGGACGCATCGAAATGAGAACGGGCTCCAATATTCAAGATAATTGCGTGGCGCATTGCACAAAGGGTGGTGAAGTAATCGTTGAGGAAGATGGTCACGTGGGTCATGGTGCCATTTTGCATGGCTGTACCGTGGGTAGAAACGTGATGGTGGGCATGAATTCAGTGGTGATGGATTTGACGGTGATTGGCGAAAACACCGTGATCGGTGCCATGGCTTTTGTGAAATCACGCCAAGACATTCCAGCCGGCCACCTGGTGATGGGTGCACCGGCTAAGGTGATTCGACCATTGACTGAAGCTGAATTAAACCGCAAAGCTAGAGGCACTCGAGCGTACCAATGGCTGGCTCAGCAATGCCCAGAGCTCTTAAAGCAGGTTGATCAGCCTTTGACTGAAGTGAATGCAGATCGTCAACGAGTCACTATCAGGCCTGATTAAGCATTTTGCTGTCAGGCTTTCGGGTCTAGATTGAAGACAGGGTTGTGTACGGGGGCAGTCAAAATAAAGAAAGCCCCCTATCAACGCGCTCCATCTTCAAAGAATGTTGCTTCGATGAATACATCATCCTTGGTTTCAGTCAGTTTTGCCGTGTACTGTGTATCCATGCCAGAGTAAGCCGTGCCGTCATACATTGAGAAGTTCTTCATCACAGGTTGGCATGATGGATGAAGCCCAGCTATTTGTTGCAATCAGCGTACTACATACAACACAGAGAAAGAAAGTTTTTTCACCTTTGACTGCTTTGCTTTCGATCAGCAAAATTCAGACGTCGTTCATCGATCATTGAAAACAAAGGCAACTCGCAATGAATGAAGGGGACTGTGTTAAATACAGTTCACTGTACCGTAGTTTTAAGATTGGAGCGAATTGAGGTGGTTTGAGTTGAAATTTGGATGCGCAACCTAGAAACTCAGAAAAATGAGTGCCTGTAATCTTCACGCAAAAAAATACCCCAACGCTTGAATTCGTTGAGGTAAATTGGTGCCGGTGAAAGGAGTTGAACCCTCGACCTTCGCATTACAAGTGCGCTGCTCTACCAACTGAGCTACACCGGCTTAATCCGAGATTATAGCGGATATTTAAAAAAATTACTTCACAATCTTCAAATGCGAACCTTTTTTAGGTGGTTGCACGGTTTCAGTCTCAATTTCTGTTGCATTTTGTTCGTCAAATTCTTCGACTTCAAATCCCATGCCCTCACCGGTTTCCCGGGAGAACATGGCAGCAATGGCACCGAGAGGGACAGACAGACTCTCTGTCTTTCCCCCAAAACGAGCTTGAAACTCAATAAAGTCATTGCCCAAAACGAGCTTATTGGTTGCATCAAACGCCACATTCAATGTGATTTGCCCGTCTTGTACGAATGCTTTGGGAACTCGTACACCAGGTCCGTCCTGAACGACCAGATAAGGCGTATAGCCATTATCTGTGCACCATTCGTGAATTGCCCGAATGTAGTAAGCCTTAAGCGGCATGTTTGGCATGGTCATGACAGTGTTGTCTCCGGGTCAGTATGATGTATACCGTGAACGTTTTGCAGTGATTAACGACGCATCACCTTTTCTGAAGGCGTCAGTGCTTCAATATATGCAGGGCGTGAGAAAACACGCTCAGCATACTTCTGAATTGGTGCAGCCGTTCTTGGGAGATCCACGCCGTAATGTTCCAGACGCCACAACAAGGGAGCCATGGCCACATCCAGCATTGAGAATTCATCACCCAACAAGTATTTGTTCTTCGCTAACAAGGGTGCCAGTTGTGACAAACGATCACGAATGGCAGAACGTGCAGCTGCGCAACGCTTCTCATCGGCACGTGCAACTTGGTCTTCCAGCACTGAGACGTGAACAAAAAGTTCTTTCTCGAAGTTGTAGAGGAACAAGCGAGTACGTGCGCGCATGACAGGGTCAGCAGGCATTAACTGAGGGTGAGGAAAACGCTCATCAATGTATTCATTGATGATGTTGGACTCATAAAGAATCAGGTCACGTTCGACAAGAATCGGTACCTGACCGTATGGGTTCATGACACTAATATCGTCGGGTTTGTTGTAAAGATCGATGTCACGGATTTCAAAATCCATGCCTTTCTCATACAACACAAATCGGCAACGGTGCGAAAAAGGGCAAGTCGTGCCGGAGTAAAGAATCATCATATGTGTTAACCGTCCTGATTTGAATTGAAAACAAAAGCCAGCGTCGAATGCACAATCCGAGCGCTGGCCTACGTCAAGACTTACGTCTTATTTGATGTGCTTCCAGTATGTCGCGTTCAGACGCCATGCCGCCACAAAGAAGATGGCCAAAAACACGAGCACCCAGATACCAATTTGCTGACGCTTGAGCTGAATGGGCTCGGCCATCCAGGTCATAAAGTTCGCAATGTCAGCGGCTTGGTCATCATAAGCTTTAGCGCGATCCGGATCTAGTGCTTTGAACTCAAAGCTCTCGGTCGCGCCACCGGTGTAGCCGTCCAGCTGCTTAGCGCTGGCTGTCCAGTAACCTTGAGGGCCGTATTCAATCGTCAGCTCTTCCCAGACCTTCTGACCGTCTGCGCCATCCACACGATGAATCGTTTTGGTGGTCAGTTCGCGTGGACCCTGCTCTTGCCAGAGTACGTGTGGCATCCCGACGCTGGGGAAGACCAGGTTATCCCAGCCAGTTTGTGTGGTTGTGTCGCGATAGAAGGAGCGCAAGTAGGTGTAGATGTAATCACCGCCTGAAGGTCCAGCGTTAATGGACTTGGCACGAGCCATCACCGACAAGTCGGGAGCGGCTGCACCAAACCATTTTTTGCCGTCTGCTGCAGACATCGACACATTCATCAGATCACCAATCTTATCACTGGTGAATAAGAGGTTGTCTTTGATCTGATCGGGTGTCAGACCAATGTCTTGCAGCTTGTTGTAACGCAGTGATGTGGCTGCGTGACAGTTCAAACAGTAGTTCACAAATAGTTTTGCGCCATTTTGCAGAGTGGCATTGTCGTGGATGCGATCTGGCATCTTGTCGAGCTTGATCCCGTCATCAGCCATGACTTGTGTACAAGACAGAAGCAGGATAAGGGCGCCGAGTAGTTTCTTCATCATGTTCATTCCGTTATCTTATTGGCTCAGTGTGGGCGAAATTTGACGCGTTCAGGTACTTTCTTAAACGGTCCCACACGACTCCAGGCAGGCATCACAAAGAAGAAGGCCAGGTAAATCACCGTTCCAATTTGCGACAGCAGGTTAAAGAAGTCGCTGGGTGGTTGTGTACCCAGATAGCCCAGAATCACAAAGTTGATAAAGAAGATCGCATACAGCAGCTTGTGCCAGAAAGGTCGATAGCGAATCGACTTCACTGGTGAGTAATCAAGCCAAGGCAGGAAGAACAACAGCACCACAGCACCACCCATGGCAACCACACCCCAGAACTTAGCATCGATCAAACGAAGCAAGACAGCGACAACCACCAAGATGGCGGGTGCGATCACTTTCATAGACCCTTTCAGGCGAGCAAAGAGGATCACGGCTGCCAAAATTGCAGAGCCTGCCAGCACCCAAGTGAACTCGTCAGTTGTTGCGCGCAACATTGAATAGAAAGGTGTGAAGTACCAAACCGGTGCGATATGCGGTGGTGTCTTCATGGGATCGGCTGGTATGAAGTTGTTGTACTCAATAAAGTAGCCGCCCATTTCTGGGGCAAAGAAGACAATGGCAAAAAAGACAATTAAGAATCCAGCCACACCCACGATGTCGTGGACGGAGTAGTACGGATGGAATGGAATGCCATCCAGTGGACGTCCGTACTTGTCCTTTTTCTCTTTAATCTCGATACCGTCTGGGTTGTTTGAGCCTACTTCATGCAAAGCAATGATGTGCGCAGCAACCAATCCAACCAGTACGAGAGGAATCGCAATCACGTGGAAGGAGAAAAAGCGGTTCAGAGTTGCGTCTGACACCACATAGTCACCACGAATCCAGACTGCGAGTTCGGGTCCGATAAATGGAATGGCTGAGAACAGGTTCACAATCACCTGTGCTCCCCAGTAGGACATCTGACCCCATGGCAACAGATAGCCAAAGAAGGCTTCGCCCATCAGTGCCAGGAAGATCCCAACCCCAAAAATCCAGACCAGTTCACGCGGTTTGCGATATGAGCCGTACAGCAATGCACGAACCATATGCAAATACACCACCACAAAAAACATGGAAGCGCCAGTCGCGTGCATGTAGCGGATAAACCACCCACCAGGCACCTCGCGCATGATGTATTCCACGGAGTTAAACGCTAATTCAGCATCTGGTTTGTAGTGCATGACTAGGAAAATCCCAGTCACGATCTGTATAACCAGCACCAGCATCGCCAGTGAACCGAAGAAGTACCAAAAGTTAAAGTTTTTGGGTGCGTAATATTCGGTCAAGTGACCTTTAATATTGGCTGTTAGGGGAAAGCGCCGGTCAATCCACCCAATCAGTCCCGTCGTTTCTACGCTTTTATCGCCAGCCATGAAACGGCTCCTCTTAATCGATTTATATCAGTATTAATCGTACGACTCACAGCCTAACAATTAGGCTTTGTTGTCTTCGTCGGTTCCAATACGAATGCGTGTTGCGCTGATGTATTCGTATGGAGGCACTTCCAGGTTATCCGGTGCAGGTTTGTTTTTGTAGACACGACCTGCGTTGTCAAACGTGGATCCATGGCATGGGCACAAGCTGCCGCCTTCCCAATCGTCTGGCAGACTGGCCTGAGGGCCGGGTGTCAGACGGGGTGTGGGGGAGCAACCTAAGTGTGTACAGATTGCAACACCGACCCAGAAATCGGGTTCGCGCGAACGCCATTCATTCTTAGCATAAGGTGGCGTGAAGCCCGGACGATCCGAATCGGGGTCGGCCAGTTCGTTGTTGATTTTAGACAACCCTGCCAGCATTTCTGGCGTGCGGTGCAAAATCCAGACGGGCTTACCGCGCCATTCGACGGTTCGAATTTCTCCGGGTGGAATCGTGCTCAGATCGACCTCAACCGGTGCGCCAGCGGCACGGGCTTTTTCTGATGGTGCAAAAGTGCCGACAAAAGGGGCTGCCAAGGCTGCACCGCCAGCGGCGCCGACCGCACAGGTGGCTCCAATCCAGAATCTGCGATTGGGGTCGTTAGGCAAATTTAGAGGTGCTGCACCTTCATCATCGTGATGCACAGTGGAATCCTGACTCATCATACTATCCTTGTCTGACCGTTCGAGGCATAGTAGCCCCAAGGTTACAAAAGCTCAATCATCCATTATTATAACGCCGCGGACGCATTGGAGCGCCGGTAAACGAAAAAGGTGAGAAATGTCTACATCAAAAGGAATTCTGAAGGAGTTCAGAGACTTTGCAATCAGGGGCAGCGTGATCGATCTGGCCGTTGGGGTCATTATCGGCGCTGCATTCGGAAAAATTGTGGATTCACTGGTCAATGACGTCATCATGCCGCTTGTTAACTTCATTCTGGGTGGCTCTGCTGACTTTACCAATAAGTTTTTGATCCTCTCAAAACCGGACGACTACACAGGTCCGATGACGTATGCTGATTTGACGGCAGCCGGCGCAAACGTGTTTGCTTGGGGACAGTTTGTGACGGTAGTCATTAACTTCATTCTGTTGGCTTTTGTGATCTTCTGGATGGTCAAAGTCGTCAATGGAGCGCGCGAACGTGCGTTTAAAGAAGAGCAAGCCGCAGCACCGGCTCCCGAGCCAGAACCAACACCGGCCGATGTGGCGTTGTTGACCGAAATCCGCGATTTACTCAAGAAATAACGAATTTTTTGGTTTGTCGTGTGATGTTGGATCAACCTTGCCTGAAATATCAAAAGATTCAGGCGGGGTTGTCGATGTCCACAAATGTCACTTGAACGTCTAGGTTCTCTTCGACGGCCTGACCTAAAGCCAGGATGCCGTAGCGTTCTGTGGCGTGGTGGCCTGCTGCGATGTAGGTCACCCCATATTCTCTGGCGAGATGCGCATTGGGCTCAGAAATCTCCCCGGTGATGTAGGTTTGTGCGCCTCCTTCGATGGCCGCTTCAAACATGCCTTGCGCACCGCCCGTGCACCAAGCGACCTTCCCAACGCCTTGTTCGGAGTCTCCCACCCAGACAGGCGCACGTTTTAAACGTGTTTCAATGCGGCTGACTAGTTCCCCAACGGTGAGCTCTGTTTGATCGGCATAACCTTGCCAGATCAGATTGCTTGCGCCCAGCGTGTCCGGCTGCTCCAGTGCATTCAAGAGAGGGTTAAGTCCTAATCGCTGACCCAGTTGCGCATTATTGCCGTATTGTGGGTGTGCATCCAAAGGCAAGTGATAGGCGATGAGGTTGAGTTCAGCTTGGATTAAAGTCCGAATCCGTTGGTAGCGGTTGCCGCGAATGGTTGGGTCTTCGTTGCGCCAAAACCAGCCGTGGTGCACCAAAATTGCATCTGCTTGCAAGTCTCGTGCTGCTTCAATTAAAGCCAATGAAGCTGTTACACCGGTCACGATATGTTGTATTTCATCGCGTCCCTCAACTTGCAAGCCATTTGGGCAGTAATCGTTAAATTGAGAGGGCTCCAATGTTTGGTTGAGCCAGAGCATGAGTTCGTCAATCTTAATCATGGAATAGACATGAAGGTTGGTTAAGTGAATGAACCATTGTCGCACCGATCAGGCATAAAAAAACCACCCCATAGACCGAGGTGGTTTGGAACAGCACTGGCAAAATCATTAGTTCATTGAAATGGACTGATGATTTTGCGCGAGTGTCGCACTCAAGCGGTCACGGGTGTTTTTTCAACCGTGGAGACCATGCGTTCAGCCTGCGCGAGCAGATTGCGACGGGTTTGTGCATCCATCTGATAAAAGAGCTCTTGCAAGCGTGCCTGCTCATCGTCAGCAGTGTAGAACCAGCTGACTGGCATGTTCAAAATTTCTGCAACACGTGTCATTAGACGATAGTCGGGTGCGTGTTTACCACGCTCATACTGGTTCATACGTGCACTGGCTGACGTTGGGTCAATACCGGCGAGTTTGCCCAGTTTTTCTTGAGACAACTTGGCGCGTAAGCGCGCAGTTTTAAGACGTTCACTAATCATTGAAATTTCCCCAAAAGTTTGTATTCCCAAGGTTGGGACTGCCGCGATGGCTGCAACTAAAAATTGCACTATTATTGTTCGTACAATACTAAAAATTTCCATGGCATTATGTCTACTAATATATATTTATAGGTTTGATAAGTTTTAATGATAGATGGTAGAATTCTATTAAAAACAAAGTGATAGGCCACTCATAGACTAGGCGGATCAGATGGATTTGCGACAGATTCACTATTTTTTAACGCTTTTCGAAGAGCAATCGGTGACCCGAGCAGCGCGTCGATTGAATATTGTGCAACCTGCATTGAGTATGCAGATTGCAAAGTTAGAGGAAGAATTGGGTCGGGAGCTTTTTACGCGAACAGCCAGACGCATGATTCCGACCCCGGTCGCTGAAGAAATGGATCGTTTGTTCAGACCATTATTGCGAGAATTTAACAATGCACGCGATCAGATTGTGCATAGCGATCATGCGATTGGTGGCCATATTCGTATTGGCATTATGCCCAGCATTGGGCAGGATTTAGTTGCGGGAGTTCTAGTGCGTTTTGCAGAGGGTTATCCAACGGTGACTTTGTCTGCGATTGAAGACAGTAACGCCTCGCTCGTGGATAAAGTGTCTCGAGGCCAACTAGATTTGGCTTATACAAATAGTGTTTTGCGAACGGCAACGATTGAAAGCTTACCGGTCCAAAGTGAGCGCCTGGTGTTGATTATGCCGTTGAATTTTCCGACGTTAAAGCAGAACATTACGCAGAGTGAATTGAACGCGCACAAGTTTGTGTTACCAACTCGTGACCATGGTCTGCGTGACAATATTGAGAGTGCATTGCGTCAGTCTGATTTGCACGTCGTTCCAAAGATCGAAGTGGATTCTTTGCTGGCTATTGCTCGTCTGGTTGAGAAAGGCTTATATGTCAGCTTTTTACCAGAAAGTACGCTGCATGCGTTGGTGAATTGGCATGGCTTAAAGTTGTATTCACAGGTTTTACGTAATGTGGGATTTGTGCGACAGATTGTGGCCTTACACAGTCGTCATCGGCCGTTAAGCGATGCGGCCAGAACTTTTCACCAAATGATGGTGGGACAGCTGTTCACACAGTTGGCACATGTTGAGACTTAATCAAGCGCCGCTTCCTCGTCTTCACCTGTGCTTTCTTTGGGATTGGGTTTGACTCGCGTAGCAATCAAAATACCCACCTCATAGAGAGCCCATAACGGAACCGCTAATAAGATCTGACTAATGACATCTGGGGGGGTGACAACGGCCGCGATAACGAAAGCACCGACAATCACGTAGCCTCGAATCTCTCTCAGTTTAGCGACAGAAATGACGCCTGTGCGCACCAATAAAATGACTGCAATTGGAATCTCAAAAGTAATTCCAAAGGCTAAAAACATTGTGAGCACAAAGTTTAAATAGGCCTCGATGTCGGGTGCGGGTGTAATCGACTGGGGTGCAAACGAAGCAATAAAGGAAAAGACGGTTTTAAAGACGATGAAGTAACAAAACGCCATTCCAAGCAAGAAAAGCAACGAACTCGAAATAATGAGTGGAATGGCTAGACGTTTTTCATGCTGATAGAGTCCAGGTGCGACAAAGGCCCAAGCTTGGTAGAGCACATAGGGTAAGGCAACCACAAAGGAAGCCAGCATGGTGATTTTGACGGGCACCATAAAGGGTGTAATGACACCTGTCGCAATCATCCGTGTGCCTTGTGGTAAAGCCGAGAGCATCGGTTGCGCTAAAAAGTCGTAAATGACTGAGGCGCCCGGATATAAAAACAAGATCACAAACACGATGACGACAGCGATAATCGCCCGAATGAGACGATCGCGCAGTTCGATTAAGTGTGACAGGAAGCCTTCCTGTTGTGCTTCGACGTTCTCAGTCAACGCTTATACTCCGCATCGGATGGTGATTGGGTTTGGGATATAGGGTCTGCTTGCTCGTTATCCACAGTAATTTGTGGTGTATCTGACGCTGCTTGCGTTGATACTTCTGTAGGCGCGTCAGATACTTCAGCAGTTTCAGCGGCCGTTGGCTCTTGGGTCTGATTCGCCATGACGCGAGAAATATCTTTTGCGGTTGCATCGAGTTCCGATTGCAGATCTTCAACCGGTTTACTCACGCTGTCTTTGAAAGAGCCCGCAGCATCTTGAAGCGAATCGCGCATGGAGTGTGCAGCAGATTCCATTTCTTCTTTAATTTTACGCAGATCGTCCAATTCGACTTCACGCTGAATATCGCTTTTAACGTTGTTCACATAGCGTTGCGCCCGCCCCAGCAGATGGCCGACGGTGCGGGCGACTTTCGGCAAACGTTCTGGGCCGATGACAACCAGCGCGACAACGCCAATCAGCAGCAGTTCGCTAAAGCTTATATCGAACAACTTGGTTCCCCTGCGAAATCAATGGACCGGCTTGCAGCGCAAACCGATCTATAAGCCATACAAATCAGGATTTAGAGGCGTCAGATTTTTCACGCGCTTCGACATCGACAGTGTCACTGTCGGCTGCCACACGTTGAGTTGTTGCCGCTGTTTTTTCATCGGCAGCATCACCCTCTTTCATACCTTCTTTAAAACCTTTGACTGCGCCTCCGAGATCAGAGCCAATATTGCGCAATTTCTTTGTTCCAAAAATCAACAAAACAACGATCAGAACAATTAACCAATGCCAAATACTAAATGCGCCCATGCTTGCCTCCTGCTCAGGCTGTCAGTGAAGCACGCCCAGACCATGGACGTGGACCACCAAGAATATGTAAGTGAAGGTGATCAACTTCTTGACCACCGTGCTGACCGGAATTGACAACAATCCGAAATCCGCCATCCGGGCCCGGCTCGCAGCCGTTTTCTGCGGCAAGCTTAGGAACCAATGCCATCATTTTACCCAACCAAGGTTGATCACTGTCGGTGACATCTTGAAGTGAGACGATATGATGCTTGGGGATCACGAGAATGTGAACGGGTGCCAAAGGGGAAATGTCCAAGAAAGCGAGTAAGTCATCATCTTCATAGACTTTCTTAGACGGCAGTTCGTTGGCAACAATTTTGCAGAAAATACAGTTTTCACTCATCAGAGGGTCCTCCTGTGGAAGATCTTAAAGCTTTTTCCTCAAGTCCGCTAAGTCCCTGGCGACGCGCCAGTTCATTGATCACGTCCTCGGGGCGTAAATGATGGTGGGTGAGTAAGACCATGCAATGAAACCACAGATCGGCCATCTCATACAGAATCATTTCCGAAGACTGATCTTTAGAGGCCATCACTAATTCAGTGGATTCTTCACCAATCTTCTTCAAAATGGTGTCTTGACCTCGAGAAAGCAGAGAGGCGACATAGGATGATTGAGGATCCGCGCCATCCTGAGGACGACGCGTCTCAAGCACATCGGCGATGGCTTTGAGGACATCTGTTTGTGAGGTCATCGGTAAATTTCCTTGGGGTCTTTAAGGACAGGATCCACGGCTTTCCATTCATGTCCTTGTGCCGTCGCAACGAGCTGTTGATAAAAACAGCTTTCACGTCCTGTGTGACACGCAATCTGACCGATTTGTTCGACTGTCAGTAGAATCACGTCCGCATCACAATCGAGACGAATGTCATGGACGCGTTGCGTATGACCTGACGACTCGCCTTTATGCCACAGCGCTTGACGTGATCTGGACCAGTAGACCGCAACGCCTTCCTGGACGGTCTTTTCCAACGCAGTCCGGTTCATCCAAGCGACCATCAAGATACGCCCGCTTGAAACGTCCTGCGCAATTGCGGGAATAAGTCCGTTGTCATCAAAACGTACTTCATCCAACCACGACATTACGGCGTCCTTCTGACAGGAATGCCCTGAGCAGCCAAATAATCTTTGGCTTGCGCAATGGTGAATTCCCCAAAATGGAAGATACTGGCCGCCAGTACGGCGTTTGCACCCCCTTGGGTGACGCCCTGGGCCAGATGCTCTAATGTGCCTACACCACCCGACGCAATCACTGGAACGCTCACTGCATCGCTTACAGCACGCGTTAACGCCAAATCAAAACCGCTACGGGTACCGTCTCTATCCATGCTGGTGAGCAGAATTTCACCGGCACCATCCTTGGCCATACGCTGTGCCCATTCGATGACATCGAGCCCCGTGGCACGACGTCCACCGTGCGTATAGACTTCCCAGCGCGGCTGATCGTCTGGACTATCAGGGACGCGGCGGGCATCAATGGCAATCACAATACATTGTGATCCGTGATGGTCGCTGGCTGATTTGATCAGATCGGGATTGGTAATTGCGGCACTGTTGATGCTGACTTTGTCGGCGCCTGCGGTGAGTAAACGCTGAATATCACTGAGTTGGCGCACGCCGCCACCAACGGTCAGGGGAATGAAAATTTCTGCAGCAACCGCTTCGATGATGGGCAGGATTAAATCCCGGCCATCTGACGTCGCGGTGATGTCCAGAAACGTCAATTCATCGGCGCCTTGTTCGTTGTAGCGACGGGCAATTTCAACGGGATCACCGGCATCGATCAGATCAACAAAATTGACCCCTTTAACCACACGGCCTGCGGTGACATCCAAGCAAGGAATAATGCGACGCGTCAAACCGTTGGGCAATGAATTGTCAGTTGTCAGTTGTGTGGATGTACTCATTCAGAAAGCTCTTCAGCGCGTTCAATGGCTTGTGCGAAGTCCAAGGTACCTTCATAGATACTGCGTCCGAGAATGGCGCCTTCAATCCCTTCGTGTTCAACAGCGCACAAAGCTTCAATGTCGCGCATATCGGTGACACCACCGGAGGCAATGACTGGGATGCTCACAGCTCGGGCGAGTTCAACGGTGGCTTCGATGTTGACGCCAGTCAACATGCCGTCACGGCCAATGTCGGTATAAATGATGGATTCACAACCATAGTCTTCAAACTTTTTGGCGAGATCTGTGACCACGTGTTTTGTGGTTTTGCGCCAACCGTCGGTTGCGACACGACCTTCACGCGCATCCAAGCCCACAATGATGTGGCCAGGAAATGCGCTACACGCATCATGTAAAAAGCCTGGGCTTTTGACAGCGGCTGTTCCGATGATGACGTAAGAAATACCGGCGTCCAGATAGTGTTCAATAGTATCCAGATCACGGATACCGCCACCAATCTGCACAGGCACATCGTCGCCCATGGCATCCAGAATGTCCCGGATGATGGCGTCGTTGACGGGTTTGCCGGAAATGGCTCCGTTGAGGTCAACTAGGTGTAATCGTTGTGCGCCCAGATCAGCCCAGTGGTCGGCCATCTCGACAGGGTCTTCCGAGAAGATGGTGGCGTCATTCATATCGCCTTGACGCAAGCGCACGCACTTTCCGTCTTTAAGGTCAATGGCAGGGATCAACAGCATAGCGAGTAATCAGTGTTGTAAAAGTTTAGAGATTCCAGTCTACAAAATTACGAAACAGCTGCAAACCAGCCGTTGCGCTCTTTTCTGGGTGAAATTGCACTGCAAAAATATTGTCCTGCGCCACGGCACTTGTGAACGTAATGCCATAGCTTGTTTCGGCAGTCCGCGTTTTGGCGTCTGTCGGCTCTACATAGTAACTGTGTACGAAATAAAATGCGGTGTCCTGTGCGATTTTTTCCCATAAAGGGTGTGCTTGCGTCTGATGGACTCGATTCCATCCCATATGTGGGATTTTAAATAAAGATGTGGAATTTGTTGGCGTTGGTGCGTGTTTTTGGGCGCGCGCAGCCGTTTCAATACTTGGGCGAAGTCCGTGGACATCGCCTTTGATGAGCCCTAGTCCAGGGGTCTGCCCCTCGTCGCTGTGCTCAAACAGCATTTGTAAACCAATACAAATGCCTAGAAACGGTTTGTTGCGAGCCGCTTCAAGCAAGGTGTCGTGCAGGTGGCCGGTTTTTAAACTGGCCATGCAACTGTGCATCGCGCCCTGACCTGGCAGAATCACACGATCTGCCTCCAGTATGGTCTGACGATCACGTGTGATTACGGCGCGTGCAGCAGGTGCGACCATTCGCAATGCGTTCAGAACAGACCGATGGTTACCGGTCCCATATTCGACGATGGCGATCGTGGTCATGATTTACGGCAGTGTTGAAAAGATCAGAGGACACCCTTGGTGGATGGGATCACACCTTTTTGACCCGGATCCATTTCAACGGCCATGCGCAATGCGCGACCAAAGGCTTTAAAGACGGTTTCGCACTGGTGGTGCGCGTTGATGCCACGCAGATTATCAATATGCAAGGTCATGAGGGAACTGTTGGCCAGCCCCTGAAAAAACTCACGCGCCAAGTCGACGTCAAAGTCACCAATCCGTGCACGTGTGAACGGCACGTCATAGGTCAGCATGGGACGTCCGGATAGATCGATCACCACGCGTGACAAAGCTTCGTCCATAGGCACATAAGCGTGACCGTAGCGACGGATACCGGCTTTGTCACCCACGGCCTTGAGTAGAGCTTGTCCAAACGTAATGCCCACGTCTTCGACGGTGTGGTGCGCATCAATATGCAAGTCACCATTGGCTTTAATGTTCATGTCGATCAAACCATGTCTGGCAATCTGATCCAGCATGTGGTCTAGAAAAGGAACACCCGTGTCGATGGTTTGCTTGCCTGTGCCATCCAAGTCAATCTGGACCTGAATCTGAGTTTCTCGGGTATTGCGGGTGATATCTGCTTTGCGCATTGTCTGGCTAATCTCTTTAAATACGTTCTATAAATCGGTTTGTCTCTATTGTACGGTGACATCGCCTCGGATTACGATGACTTAATCCGAAAGCGGGCACTGGCTGCATGGGCATCCAGTCCTTCACCGCGTGCAAGGATGTCGGCCACTCGACCCAGCGTGGTCGCACCGGCCTCAGAAATTTCGATCAGGCTCGTGCGTTTCTGGAAGTCGTACACACCCAGCGGTGATGAGAATCGTGCGGTTCCTGATGTGGGTAACACGTGGTTAGGTCCAGCACAGTAGTCTCCGAGGGACTCGGATGTATTGCGTCCCAAGAAGATTGCGCCGGCATGGCGTAATCTGGGAAGCCACTGACGTGGATTTTCTGTGGAAACTTCGAGGTGTTCTGGCGCAATGCGATTAGCCACTTCACAGGCCTGCTCCATATCGCGCACTTGAATTAGGGCGCCACGGTTTTTTAGGCTGGTTGCAATAATGTCTTTACGCGGCATTTGTGGTAACAAGCGCTCGATACTGGCTTGTACTTCGTCTAAGAATTCAGCATCTGGTGATAACAAAATAGCCTGTGCTAATTCGTCGTGTTCAGCTTGCGAGAATAAATCCATCGCAATCCAGTCGGCCGGTGTTTTGCCATCACAGATGATCAAGATTTCACTAGGTCCAGCAATCATGTCAATGCCAACGAGTCCAAACACCCGACGCTTGGCGGCAGCTACATAGGCGTTGCCTGGTCCCACGATTTTATCGACTGATTGGATGGTCTCTGTACCATAGGCCAGTGCGCCCACTGCTTGGGCACCGCCAATCGCGTAGACTCGATCGACACCACCGATGGCGGCGGCGGCAAGAACTAACGGATTACAGACGCCACTTGGGGTTGGGGTCACCATAATAAGCTCACCAACTCCGGCGACTTTGGCTGGAATGGCATTCATCAGGACTGAAGAGGGATACGCTGCTTTGCCACCGGGGACATACAGACCCACGCGATCGAGTGGGGTAATTTTTTGTCCTAGGCGCGTGCCGTCGGCTTCCTCAAAGTCCCAATCGTCTTGTAATTGTTTTTGGTGATACTCACGAATGCGTTGTGCGGCAACGTGTAAGGCTTCGCGCTGTTCGTCGGTCAGACTTTCAAGCGCTTCATGCCATTGCTCACGCGGGATTTCAAGTTCACTGACATGGTCGACTTTAACCCCATCAAAGCGGGCCGTTAAAGCCAGAAGTGCTGCATCACCCTGTACACGGATGTCTTTCAGGATGGATGCAACCACGGAATCAATGTCGAGATCCTCAGCCATGTCGACGTGCAGCAAATCACGTAACCGGACATCAAAATCTGGATCGGTGCTGGAAAGTCTTGAAGTAGTTGCCATGGTGTTCAGTTTTTTAATAGAAGTCGATGAAAGTTAGACAGTGAGATCAGGCTATAGTTTCCTGACTGGCTCTTTGAAACACATCCAACATGGGTTGGATTTTCTTGCGCCGCAACTTGAGTGAAGCTCGATTCACGATCAGTCGCGATGAAATCGGCATAATATCTTCAACAGCAACCAAGCCATTGGCGCGCAGCGTATTACCAGTTGAGACCAGATCCACAATCGCATCGGCCAAGCCAATTAATGGTGCCAATTCCATGGAGCCGTAGAGCTTGATCAAATCGACATAGACGCCTTTGGCGGCAAAGTGATCTCTGGCCGCACGCACATATTTGGTTGCAATTCGTAAGCGTGCACCTTGTTGAACTGCTGCCTCATAGTCAAACCCTTCTCGAGTAGCGACACACAACCGACAGCGTGCGATCTGTAAATCAATGGGTTGATAGAGCGCGCCAGGATGCGCACCGCCCGCATGTTCGACCAAGACATCTTTGCCGGCGATCCCTAGATCTGCAGCACCGTATTCGACGTAAGTCGGAACGTCCGAGGCGCGCACGATAATGATACGAATATCGGGCTGATTGGTCGACAAAATCAGCTTACGAGATGTTTCCGGATCTTCGCTGACCTCAATGCCTGCATCTTGGAGGAGTGGCAATGTTTCTTCAAAAATTCGACCTTTAGAGAGCGCCAGTGTGATGGGCGCCTGTTGTAGCTCGGTCATGTGGGTTCCTTGCGCTTTCGTATGTTCTCAGAATCGGAGGTTATTCGGCTTTAAATGCGCTCAATTTGTGCGCCAAGACTTTGCAATTTGTGCTCCATCTGAGCATAACCTCGATCGAGGTGATAAATGCGTTCGACGATGGTTTGACCTTGTGCAGCGAGTCCGGCAATGACCAGACTTGCCGAGGCTCGCAAATCGGTGGCCATGACAGTTGCACCGCAGAGCGTGTCCACACCACGCACCACCGCAGTTGAACCATCGACCTCGATATTGGCACCGAGTCGGATTAATTCTTGGACGTGCATGAAGCGGTTTTCAAAGATGGTTTCAACAATCAGTGCAACGCCTGTCGCTACCGTGTTTAAAGCCATGAATTGTGCTTGCATGTCGGTGGCAAAGCCGGGATATTCATGGGTGCGAATATCAACGGAGTTTGGTCTGCCATTCATCGTCGCTTCGATCCAGTCTTCCCCTAGGGTCAGTGACAAACCCGCTTCACGCAGTTTGTCGAGGGTGGCACCCATAATGTCGGGCTCGACAGCGTTGAGGCGAATCTGACCTCCAGTGGCTGCGACGGCACACAGAAAACTGCCCGCCTCTATGCGGTCAGAAATAATGTTGTGCTCTGCGCCGTGCAGGCGATCAACCCCTTCGATCACAATGCGATCGGTGCCATGACCTTTAATACGGGCGCCCATTTTGATGAGGAGATTGGCTAAATCGACAATTTCCGGTTCGCGGGCTGCATTTTCTAAAACTGTGGTGCCTTGCGCCAAGACGGCGGCCATCATCAGGTTTTCTGTGCCGGTGACGGTGACCATATCGGTGCGAACTGTGTTGCCTTGTAAACGATCTGATTGCGCAACGACATAGCCTTGCGTCATTTGAATCTGGGCGCCTAATGCGGCTAAACCACGGATATGCTGATCGACCGGACGCTGCCCAATGGCGCAGCCTCCTGGGAGACTGACACGCGCTTGCCCAAAGCGAGCAACGAGCGGTCCGAGCACCAGAATGGATGCGCGCATGGTCTTGACTAGATCATACGCGGCTTCATACGACGTAATGTCGCTAGCTTGTAACGTCAGACTCTCTGAATCATGCCATTGCACCTTGACGCCGAGTTGCTCAAGCAAACGCAACATGGTGCGAATGTCCTTTAGATCAGGGACATTGTTCAGCCGAACGGGCTCTTCGGTCAGTAAACAGGCACACAGAATGGGTAAAGCAGCGTTTTTAGCACCAGAGATGGTGACCTCACCGTGAAGGGGAGTACCCCCTGTGATGCGTAGTCGATCCATCAGTTTTGCGCCTCAAACTCTTCAGGTGTCAGGGTTTTCATAGAGAACGCGTGAACTTCGGTCCGCATGCGGTCACCCAATGCTTTGTAAACAAGTTGGTGACGGGCAATTAGGCGTTTACCTTCAAATTCTGGGCTGACGATGACTGCCTTAAAATAGGTACCATCACCTTGTACATCCAAACGTTGACAATTCAGGCCTGCTGCAATCGCGGCTTGAAGAGCTTCGGGAGTTGGCTTTTCGTTCATGGTATTTATCGATCTCAATAACGTAATTTGTAACCTGAAACCAGCAGGCGTATGGCCAGTATCGCTAAAACAACGAATACGGTCGTTACAACGATCAGACTGGTCCATGGCGAGACATCACTCACCCCGAAAAATCCGTATCTGAGTCCATCAATGGTGTAGAAAAGCGGATTCCAGCGTGAGACGCTTTGCCAAAATGGTGGCAGGCTGTGAATGGAATAAAACACACCCGACAGAAATGTGGCGGGCATGATTAAAAAGTTCTGAAAGGCTGCCAATTGATCAAATTTTTCTGACCACAGGCCAGCAATCAGACCTAAGACGCCCATAATGCCACAGGCTAGAACGGCGAATGCGAGTACCCATCCAAGGTGGTTCAGTGGCAGCGGTACAAAAAAGAGAGACATGAGCCAAACCGCAGCACCCACCGCGAGTCCACGGAAAATGGCTGCTAGTACATAGGCTGTAAAAAACTGACCATTCGAAATGGGTGTTAAGAGAATGAACACCAGATTGCCGGTAATACGACTCTGGATGAGTGAAGACGATGGGTTTGCAAAAGCGTTTTGCAACATACTCATCATCATTAGCCCGGGGATTAGGAACTCGATATACGGAATTACCCCATAGACTTTGATGCGATCCTGCAGCACTTGAGCAAACACGACCAAGTAAAGTAGTGCGGTCATGACAGGCGCGGCAATGGTTTGTAGTGCCACACGCCAGAAACGCAGCATTTCTTTTTCAAGTAGCGTCAGAAAGCCTGATTTGAGTTCTGGTTGAGGATTGTCTGTAAATCGTTTACTCATGACAAAACCTCCCCAGTTTGCGGGTCGCTTTCACGCATGATCTGCACAAAGGCTTCTTCCAGACCGGCACCACCGACCCGTGCGAGTAGGCGTTGTGTGGTGTCTAAAGCGACGACACGACCTCGGTTCACCATGGCGATACGGCCACACAAGCTTTCAGCTTCTTCCAGATAGTGGGTGGTCAGTAGGATCGTGTGACCTTGTTCGTTTAAACGCGCCACAAACTCCCAAAGGCTGCGTCGCAGATCCACGTCCACACCGGCTGTGGGTTCGTCAAGCACAATGACTGGGGGGCGGTGCACAAGGGCTTGTGCCACCAGAACGCGTCGCTTCATTCCACCAGACAGCGCTCGCATGTTGGTATTGGCTTTGTCGGACAGTCCCAGATTGTGCAAAATCTCATCAATCCAGTCGTCATTCTTTCGTAGCCCGTAATAGCCTGACTGCAGTCGCAAGGTTTCACGCACCGTAAAAAACGGATCGTAGACTAATTCCTGAGGGACAACACCCAAATGTTGACGAGCTTGTTTAAATTCGTCGATGACATCGTATCCACAGACGCGAGCTTTGCCCTCAGTGGCTCGCACGAGCCCAGCCAAAATCGAAATCAGAGAGGTTTTGCCGGCTCCGTTGGGACCCAACAGACCAAAGAACTCGCCATGTTCAACTTGAAGGTTGATGTTGTCTAAGGCCTTAAAACCCTCAGACTGCGAGCGAGCACCCAATAACCGACGCCACTGAAATGGTGTGTCAATGGTGTATGTTTTGTGGATGTTTTCAAATTCAATGGCAAATTCGGACATGTTTAAGGAGTCGCCGCGCGTTTTTTGAGCGACTGAATAAGACCATCGATGCCACCGCGATCGATTTGCTGGGCAAACTGATTGCGATAGTTCTGAATCAACCAAATGTTCTCGACGTTGAGGTCGTAGATTTTCCAGCCGTCGTTGCTTTTTTCGAGTCGATAGTCAATCCGAATCGGTGACGTGTTGCTGGATTCAGTCACTGAGCTTTGAACCACGACATCTTTGGCGTTTACATCACCACGAAATGGCAGGATTTTCATATTGGTGCCACTGTCGACGCGCGTGAGTGCACCACTGTACGTACGAATCAGTGTTTCACCAAATGCTTCGGTCAGTGCTTTTTGCTGCTCAGGCGTGGCTTGGCGCCAGTACTTACCCGCGGCCAATCGGGTGGTTTTTGACAGGTCAACATACGGCAAGATGTCCTGATTGACGATGTCGTGAATTTGACTCATCGACAATGGACCTTTTTTGACTTGGGTCTGAACGTTGCGAATCAGTTCATCCACCACTTCGGCCACAAAGACCTGAGGCTCTGCTTTGGCATTAGGGGCAGCCTGTGTCGAAGGGCTCGCAGTCATTAGAGCTGCAGTACCTAAAACGAGGGCAAACATCCAACCACGAATCGGACGCAATGTTGCGCCGTTTCTTGATAGAAATTGTGAAATCATTGTGTTTTCTCCTGAGTGATGCCCAGTGCTTTTTCATCGGCTTCTAGGGCTTCATCATCTTCATAGTTCGGCAGTTCTTCCGCGATTCCCAGTTTTTCTCGGATCATCGCTTCACGTCTTTGGAGGTACGCATCTCGGACAAAGATATAAGGATCTAATGCCGTACTGTCGACAACTTTGGACACAGGCAGCAGGGCTTCACGGCGGCTGACAAACTCCAGTCCCCACAGGGTATTGCGTAACGGTACGTCATTAATCAGACCCACGGTTGCTAACTGATTGCCATACAAATCGGGCACGAGTGCGACACTGTCACGAACTGTGCTGGAACCGATGATTGGCAAGACCACGTAAGGACCGCTAGGCACACCCCAGACGCCCAGTGTGATCCCAAAATCGTTTGGAATGCGGGGTTGTCCGTTCATGGTGGCAACGTCAATACAGCCGCCTAACCCCATGGTGCTGTTAAAGAGAAAACGTCCCCAAGTGTTCACTGCATCATGTCCTCGATCCTGAAGCAGGCTGTTGACACCTGCCCATGGTTCGGTGAGGTTGATGAACGCGTTGTGGACACAGGTGCGGATCGGGCTAGGCACCAAAAACGCGTAAAGCTCGGAGACAGGGCGCACAATGGCCTTGTCAACGGCATCATTGACCGCAAAGACAGTCCGGTTACCAGACTCCCATGGATCGGCTGGATCAGGTTCTGGACCGACGGCGGCACAACCAGTGAGTGCGGCACAAACGAGACCTGCCAAGACGCCGCGCATACGAAAAGTACTCATAAATTAGTTTCCTGCTGAGATGGCATCACTGCCGGTGCCTTCTTTTTCAGCGGTGTTGTAGAGGAATTGGCTGATCAGTCGCTCTAGAACCACCGCACTTTGGGTCAAAGTAATGGAGTCACCGGACTCAAGCAGACGGTCATCACCACCTGCATCTAATCCGATGTACTGTTCGCCCAACAGACCTGAGGTCAGAATGCTCGCTGAGGTGTCTGCTGGGAAATGATAGGGCTCTTCAATATCAAAATGCACAACGGCACGATATGTCTCATTGTCAAAGGCAATGGATTGCACACGCCCAACAACGACACCGGAACTTTTAATCGGTGCGCGAACCTTCAAACCCCCTATATTATCAAAGCTCGCGCTGACTGTATAAGTTTTGGTCCAAGTAAAGCTGCTCAGGTTGCCGGCGCGCAAGGCCAGAAACACCAGGGCAATGATACCCAGCAGCACAAAAAGGCCTACCCAGACATCGTTTTTATGGTCGTTCATGGTTGCTCCATCGATTTAACTGAACATGAGGGCGGTAAGGATAAAGTCCAGACCCAGGACCGCCAGTGAGCCGGTCACCACGGTTCGGGTTGTTGCGCGCGAGACGCCCTCAGGCGTTGGTCGGCATTGCCAGCCCTCGTATAGGGCGATGAGGGTGACGATGACGCCAAACACAAAACTTTTGATGACGCCATTCATGACATCATTCATGACGTCCACACCATCTTGCATTTGTGACCAGAAAGCACCCGCATCGACCCCAATCATTAAAACGCCGACAATCCAGCCACCCACAATCCCCACCATCGAAAACACAGCGGCTAGTAGCGGCATAGAGATGACACCCGCTAAAAACCGTGGTGCGAGTATTCGGCGCACAGGGTCAACTGCCATGATTTCCATGGCGGCTAGTTGTTCACCAGCTTTCATCAGACCAATCTCGGCGGTTAACGAAGTGCCTGCACGACCTGCAAAAAGGAGTGCGGTCACAACCGGTCCTAATTCGCGGGTTAGTGATAGTGCCACTAAAAGCCCCAGCGCTTCTTCAGAACCATATCGATTCAAGGTGTAATAGCCTTGTAAACCCAGCACAAATCCGACAAATAAGCCCGAGACGGCGATGATCAGTAATGAATGATTACCAATCAGGTGAATTTGTTCAGTCGTGAGTCGAGGCCGTTGCCAGAGCACGCCGCAGCGACTCAACACCAGACCAAAAAATCGCGTAAAGCGCCCGAGCGTGGTGAGTCTCTGGCGTGTTGAACGACCCAGTCTGACTAAAAGATTGGCTTGGCTCATGGTCGAATCCCCCGCTCGTTGGCCCAGTGCTCAAAGGCGGGTGTCATGGGATAGTCAAATGCAACAGGCCCGTCTGGTAAACCATCCAGAAACTGACGCACGTAGGGGTCTGTCGAGTTTTTGAGCTCAGCCGGTGTGCCACTAGCCTTCATAACACCTTGTCCAACGATGTAGATCGTATCGGCAATCGCAAAGGTTTCTGCCACGTCGTGCGTGATGAAGACACTGGCGCAGCCCAACTGATCCGATAAACGACGAATCAGGCGTGCTGTGATGCCCATGGAAATCGGATCAAGACCTGCAAAGGGCTCATCATAAAATACCAGTTCAGGCGAACGGATGACCGCTCTGGCGAGTGCCACCCGGCGTGCCATGCCACCCGAGATTTCAGAAAGATTTAAATGGGCGGCTGCGCGTAATCCTACAGCTTGCAGCGCCGAAAGCACTTGTTCGGTTAACTGGGCTTCTGTGAGATCGCGGGCATGTTCTCGCAGGGGAAAAGCCACGTTTTCGAAAACATTCAGATCGGTTAACAAAGCACCTTGCTGAAATAAGACGCCGAGTCGCTGGCGCGCTTGACGCCATTGGGATGGTTGCCAAGCTTGGGTGGATTCACCAAAGAGTTTTAACATCCCAGAAAACGGTGAGATTTGTCCAGTCGCTGCACGCAGTAATGTAGTCTTACCTGAGCCCGAACCCCCCATGATGGCCACGACCTCGCCGCGTCGTGCACGCACAGAAATGTCGCGCAACACAACAAAGTCGCCGTAACCAAGGGTCACGGCGTTTAGGTCTAACACGACGTCAGAAGTGGGCGTTTTTGGGGTTGTCATAGTTGGGATTTTAACGGTTCGCTGTGCTTGCAAGTTGCTGGCCGTGATTTTTTGTGTAAAACATTCGCGGAACTGTAAATGACTGAATGAGGACTATTCATCATCAGATGCACAAAAACGAAAAATATTGCAAAAAATGGGAACTAAAACCCTAGGATCGAATCAGATCAATTAGCACTCGGTGGTCGAGAGTGCTAAAATCTGATAAAAATGACAGACGCGGATAAGCGTATCAATATGGAGTCAAATACATTTATGTCACAAAACGTCACACCATTGGTCAACCCCAACACGATGGCAATGGCTATTTCGAATCCCGGTGCGCTGGGTTCGATTGAAGCGTACATTGCGGCCGTGAACCGGCTGCCAATGTTAACGCAAGAGCAGGAAGTGAGTCTTGCAAAGCGTTTGCAAGACGATGACGATCTGGATGCTGCGCGAGAGCTGATCCTGTCGCACCTACGTGTGGTGGTGTCTGTGGCGCGTCAGTATTTTGGGTACGGTCTGGCTCAGGCTGATCTGATCCAGGAAGGTAATATCGGCTTGATGAAAGCTGTGAAGCGTTTTGATGCAGATCGTGGTGTGCGTCTAGTGTCCTACGCCATGCACTGGATTAAGGCTGAGATCCACGAATTTATTATTAAGAACTGGCGCTTGGTCAAAGTTGCCACGACCAAAGCGCAACGTAAGTTGTTTTTTAATCTGCGCAAGATGCGCCCGGACAGCAATGGTCAGCTCGATGTCGAAAACGTTGACGAAATTGCTGAAACCCTCAATGTTCGAGTCGAAGATGTGCGCGAAATGGATGTGCGCATGAATGGTCGTGAGGTGTCATTTGACACCCAGGCGCAAGATGATGACGATCATTTCGCACCCGTTCAGTATTTAGCAGATGATCGACACGATCCAGTGGAGGTTCTTGAGCAGCGCAGTCAGCAAAGACTGGAAACACAAGGGCTAAGCGATGCATTGGCTACGCTGGATGATCGCTCGCGTGAGATTGTTCAGGCGCGCTGGTTGGCAGAAGATGAGGCCCAAACCCTGCATGAATTGGGGGCGAAGTTTGGAGTGTCGGCCGAAAGAATCCGACAGATCGAAGCAGCAGCACTCAAAAAGCTACGCAAAGCTTTGGAGCCTCAGGTCTAAGCCACGGTTCTATGGTTTAACTTTCAGTGCGATCGAGTATTACATTTGATCGATTGTAAAAAGCACAAGTTCGGTGATGGCTTGTGCTTTTTTAATTGGAAAAATTTCCGCATAATCAAGGTTAAGATACGGCCATGGAACCTGACTTAACTGTTTTGGGGCTCGCAGGCTTGCTCGTGATTGCCTGTTTATTGACCCCGTTTTCAAGCTTTCTACGTATCCCGCTTTCACTGGCGTTGTCGGTGGCAGGTGCGGTTTTAGGCTATTTCGTGCACGTACACGAATGGGCGCCTGGCTGGTTGGCTGAATATCTGGAAGCTTTAACCGCTTTTGAAATCTCGTCAGAAGCGATTTTGATCATTTTCTTACCGGTGTTGTTGTTTGAGTCGTCCCTGTCGATGAACGTCAGACGTCTCATGAATGACATTGGCCCTGTGATGATCATGGCCGTTGTTGCGGTGTGTATCAGCACATTGCTCATTGGTTGGGGGGCGTGGTGGGCGTCTCCACAAAGTTTGGCGGCTTGTTTGCTCATGGGTGCCATCGTGGCGACTACCGATCCAGCCGCTGTAGTGAGTATTTTTAAAGATGTGGGTGCACCCAAACGGCTATCTTTGATTGTCGAAGGTGAAAGTCTCCTCAATGATGCGGCTGCGATTGCCTTGTATTCTGCACTTTTGGTTTTGGCGGCGAGAGACACTGCGATTCACTGGAACTTCTTGCCCCTTATCATCAGTTTCAGCACGCAATTGTTTGGCGGCATCATTCTTGGTTATCTACTCGGACGTGTGACCTGTCTGGGCTTTTTGCTGCTACGTGGTCGTCCGACTGCTGAAATCTCCTTGTCGGTGGCTGCAGCCTATATCACTTATGTGGTCGGTGAACACTATGTCGGTGTTTCTGGTGTGGTGACGACCGTCGTTGCCGGTCTGACCATCTCGTTGGTCGGACGCGCCCGAGTGGCTGCCTCAACTTTCCGACTGCTGGATCAGTCATGGAGTCAACTAGGCTTCTGGGCAAGTTCTTTGGTGTTCATTCTGGCTGCGATGACCATCCCAAAAATGATGGCAGATGTCGGTTGGGATGATCTATTCGTGATTGTGACCATGATGGTGATGGCCCTTGTTGCGCGGGTGGCAACTGTTTTCGGTGTGGTGCCTCTGACGCAGTTTTTAGGGGCAGCACCGGTTAACCGAGCTTATAAGACCGTCATTGCCTGGGGTGGATTACGTGGTGCGATTTCGTTGACGTTGGCGTTGTCGGTGACTGAGCATCCGGCCTTAAGTGAAGAAATCAGACGTTTTGTGGCGGTTGGTGCGACCGGGTTTGTGTTGTCTACATTGTTAATCAACGGATTGACCTTGCGCTGGCTGATTCGGTTTTTGAAACTTGATGCGTTGACAAACGTTCAGCAAGCTTTGCGTAACCAAGCAGAAATTGTGACCGTCACGAACCTAAAAACCGAAGTGGATGATCTGGCCAAGTCGGAACAAATTAGTTTGCCCACGCAACAAGCCATTGATGCGGTGTTTGTCCGACGCATTCAAGAAAAGCAAATGTCGGATGGCCTGGCGCTTGATGCGATAACGCAATTGCGCGTCGGACTGATTATCTTGGCTCAGCATGAGTATGAGCTTTTACTCAGTAGCAGACGTCACGACGGGATGGATGTACGCACAGTTGATTTGCTGCTGAATTTCGCGCAAAACGTCGAAGATGCGGTGTCGAGCGAAGGTTTGCAGGGTTATGAACAGTTGGTGGAGCGTTCGCTGCGTTATACGCCTAGTTTGAGTTGGTTGTTGCGGGTACACCATCGTGCGGGTTTGCCACGCTGGCTTGGTCGCAAATTGGGCCAACGATTCATTTACTTGATGGCGAATCGTTTGGTTGTTCGACGCCTCATCACCTTCAATCGGAAAGAGTTGACGACGCTTGTTGGTGAACAAACCGTTCATGAGATTGATCGCGTACTGACCCAGCGTTTGCAACGGATTGAAGACCATATCAAAGCCATGCGCTTACAGTTTCCAACGTTTGCACTTTGGTTGGAGCAAGTTTATCTGGCCCATATTGCACAGTCACTTGAGCTGTCCCGCTATCACAAGATGTTGGACAGCTCTTTGATCAGTGCCGAGGTGTATGACACCTTAATCGAGGAAGCGACGGATGTCTGGTCGATGTTTGATCATATGCCACAAGTTGATTCTGAACGGGCAGTGCCCGATATTCTGGCAGGGGTCAGACCGTTTAAGCATTTAAGTCAGGATCAAAGACTTGTCTTGGCACAATGCTTTGAGTCTGTGCAGGTGACACCTGATGAATGGGTTGTTGCGCCTGATGCGCATGCAGCACCTCTCTATTTGATTGCATCCGGTGCGGTGTCACTTCATCTGGAGAATGGCAAAGAGCTTTTGTTGGGCAGTGGTGAGTTTTTTGGGCAAGCGCCATACGCCTTTACAGAGGCGCGCATTCACACAGTGCATGCCATGGGCTACAGCCGATTGTTGGTCATGCAACCTGCGCGTTATGAAGCGTTGTTAGGTCGTGATCCTACGTTAAATCTAAGTATCGAAACAGCGCTTAAATCGGAGAATGTTTGAGGTTTTTTCAGCCTAGCGGTAATTCAGGTGCTTTGCCCAGTGCGCGATAGAGCAAATCATCCAGAATGATGAGGCTAGATGCTAGGGTAAAAACATCTTCTTCGAGCATTTCAATAATGGTGCTTATTGGCAAACATTCGATGGTCATACTCTCACCATCGAGGTTGACCGGACGCGCATCGGCGCTCAATGTGGCACTCACCGACTGAACCATTTCGCGCTGATAGCCTTCAGGCAGTTGCCGACGCATCAGGACGATGTTTCGTAGCGCTGACGTTTGTGCAAGATGCGCGGGTTTAAGCCCGGCTTCTTCCTGGGTTTCACGCGACAGTGCAAGTAAGCCCTCTTCACCAGCTGCAACCAATCCGCCAACTAGGTTGTCCCAGCGACCGGGATCCGTGGGTTTGCTCAGACTGCGTCTAGCGACCCACAACTGGCCTTGTGCAGACCAGGCATTGAGGTGCACAGCCACCGTTAAAAGTCCCAATGGTCGGGTTACACCGCGCTCGATGGTGCCTAAAGACTGACCTGCTTTACTCCAGACGTCTAGTTGTTCATCACGCCAGAATGGGACACGGCCATCAGCCCTTAATGCGACAGCCACATCTGCCAAGACTTCAGTCACAGTACGTGTGCTGGGATTTAGATCGACTCGGCGTTGTCCATCATCGATTTGAATGTCCTGGAGGGTGCGCAAGGTTTGCAAGGCGGGGGTAAATACATGACCGCATGGTTGACCCTGGATAGACAGTGCGTAGCTTTGTGGTTGAACGGGATCTTGAGCGCGGCTTAGTCGTTGTGCGAGTAAGCGCTGCAGGTGTGGAATGTCTTTATGTAAATCAGGAAATGTCATCATTCAATTTATGTGAAGTGGTCGTCCGTTTTGCGGGACGTATCGAGCATATTTTACGCTGTCTGTGATTGACGCGTGAATGTGTTTTTTACCGATTATGATGTTTTGAGGAAGATTGGGTTTTTCTGGTTGCTTGACTAGGTTCATTGGCTAGACTCAATCAAAACAGATTTAAGGATGTTGTAACGACATGAGGACAGGTTTGTGAGGCGTGTAGGTCGTGTTTGGTTGATTTGTTCATTACTGCTCTTAGCTGCCTGTCACGGTGATGACGCCGATTTGTTTCAGGGTTCCAGCGTGACAGGCGTCAAGTTAGGACAAGACTGGGCTTTGCAGGATCTGAATGGTCAAACGCGTACGCCCCAAGACTTTATCGGGGATCTCCAGCTGGTCTTTTTTGGGTTCACACAGTGCCCAGATGTGTGTCCCACAACGCTGGCAACAGTGGCACAAACCATGTCGTTACTGGGTGAACAAGCGAAAGGTGTACAGGTTTTAATGGTGACGGTGGATCCCGAACGGGACACACCGGATGTGATGACGGAATATTTGCATGCGTTTGATGCCGAGTTGCCCAGGTCTTTCGTGGGATTAACAGGAACGTCTGAGGCGATTCGTCAGACTGCCGGTGCGTTTCGGGCGTATTACGCCAAAGTGCCGACTCCGGATGGGGATTACACCATGGATCACAGCGCGTCGATTTATTTGCTCGACCAGCAGGGTCAGGCTCGAGTCATGTTTAATGAGCAAGTGGGTGCAGAAGTGATGGCGCACGATATTGGCGTGTTGTTGTCTCAGAACCAATCAGCAAAATAGACTGTGATCAAAACAATTTGGTGTCGCGAAGCTTATGAGCAGATTTAGTCAGTCTGTTGTATTCTTTGGTTAAGTTGTTGTGAATATTGGCAGCGCCAAATTTTAAGTCATGGTGATCACGAGAATCGTTGAACATGGTGCCGCCAAAACGTCAATTTGTTTTTGCGATCGAAAACCAACTTCGGAATAAGAAGCCAGTTTGAAATGGTTCGTTTGAAACAGACCTTGGGCGAGGAGGCGTCATGAGTACAGATTCAACCAATCCGTTTGGATTTCCGGGATTTCAGCAAAGTGTGGGTGGTGGACAAGCAAATCCCTTGGCAACCAGCTTAGATATGATGCGAAATACGATGCAATCTTTTGGAACCGCAGCCATGATGGCAGGAGATTCTATGAGCCAGAATGCCAATGCCGACGAGCTTGAGCGTCGGATTTCTGATCTTAAAACTGTCCAGAACTGGTTACAGTTAAATATGTCGATGGTGACGAGTTCGATTCAAGCTATGGAGGTTCAGCTGGCGACTATTCGGACTCTACGATCATTTCTAGCGATGGGCTCCAGTGCACAGAAGTCAGGTTCTGATGATGCACCCTCTCCCCTTGAAGTCGTTTTAGGGTTGAAGCCGGCTCTAGAAACTCAATCAGAGAAAACTGCAGAAGCAGCGCAGCCTGAGCAGGCGTCAGTCGGTGACGAGGCAGCTACGCCAGAAATGCCAATGCCGGACATGAGTGCGGCCGCCGCCCAAGCTTGGTGGGAGATGCTGCAGAATCAGTTTGTCCAGATGGCCAATGCCACGGCTCAAGCTGCTCAAATGGCAACAACGCTTGAAGACGAAAAGCCCGCTAAACCCTCCAAACCTGCCGCTGCTAAAAAAGCCGCTAAAAAGTCTGCGAAGAAATCCGCTGCCACGGGCGCCAAAAAAGCGGCCAAGAAGGCAGCTGCGCGTAAAACCACCCCAAAAAGTTGAACGCGGGTCTGTTTGCCCGCAAGCTTAGTGATTGAACGACTGATGAAGTGAGTAAAGGCTGATGATGTTGAGTGTTGTGATTTTGGCTGCCGGACAAGGCAAACGCATGCAATCTGATTTGCCCAAGGTTCTGCATACAATCGCGGCTCAGCCGATGTTGGCTCATTTGTTGCGAACCGCTCGACAGTTGTCAGCAGATCAGCTCTTGGTCGTGGTCGGCCATGGGGCGCAAGCTGTCCAGAGTGCCTTTGCGCAAGAAGCTGATGTGCAGTTTGGATTGCAAACCGAACAGTTGGGGACTGGTCATGCGGTGGCACAAGTCGCCGATCAGCTTCAAGAGGCCGATGATGCATCCGTAACTCTGGTTTTGTATGGGGATGTCCCCATGGTGCAGCCACAGACTTTGCAGCGCTTAATTAAAGCGTGTGGCGGCCAGCAACTGGCACTTTTGACGGAGTTTGTGGATGATCCCACTGGGTATGGCCGTATCGTGCGCAATGCAGATAATCAGATTCAGGCGATCGTGGAGCATAAGGATGCCAGTGAGGCGCAACATCGTATTCGTGAAATCAATACGGGCATGCTGGCAGCACCCACGGGTGCACTTAAAAGCTGGTTAGGGCGTTTGCGCAATGACAATGCACAAGGTGAATACTATCTGACCGATGTGGTCGATATGGCCGTCCGTGATGGTTTGGCGGTCACTGCGGTCCATCCAGAGGCATCCTATGAAACCATGGGGGTCAATAGTCGTCAGCAGCAAGCCATGCTGGAACGAGCCTGGCAACAAGCGCAAGCACAAAACCATCTACAAAACGGTGTGACACTCATGGATCCGAGCCGTTTTGATCAGCGTGGTGAGCTGATTTGTGGCAAAGATGTGGTTATTGATGTGGGTTGCGTCTTTGAGGGCCGGGTGGTTTTAGGGGATCGAGTGCAAATTGGTGCCCACTGTGTCCTCAAAGATGTTGAGGTCGCTGCTGACACTGAAATCAGACCGTTTAGCCATTTAGAAGGTGCCAAGCTGGGCGCGCAAGTCCGAGTTGGTCCGTTTGTTCGTTTGCGTCCAGGCACCGTACTGGGCGATGAAGTACAAATTGGTAACTTTGTCGAAGTTAAAAACACCACGTTTGGCACAGGCAGTAAAGCCAGCCACTTGTCTTACCTTGGGGATGCAACGTTAGGAAAAAGCGTCAACATTGGTGCTGGCACGATTACTTGCAACTACGATGGTGTGAATAAGTTCCGTACCGAAATCGGCGACGAGGCATTCATCGGCTCAGATACTCAGTTGGTTGCACCCGTTCAGGTGGGTGCAGGCGCCACGATTGGTGCAGGAACCACACTGGTTAAAGATGCCCCACCGAATCAATTGACAGTCTCCAGATCTAAGCAGCAAACGATCGATGGCTGGGAGCGTCCCAAAAAGAAATGACCGCCGAATCACTGGGGTCGACCTTGACGTGACTGACGCCTAGGCGCAAGCTGTGGGCGTCTTGAATTATTGTGATACGTTAAAAATCTTGGCACCATCCACTCATTCATCTCGCGATCAAGTACGTACTGCGTCTGACGCTGCGACTCAATCCGCTTCGGACACGCCTGTGTCGCAGGGGCTCGATGTACCGCAACGACACTGGGCAGCACTTTGCCAGTTGCTAGCTATCGCAATGTCGGTGCTGGATGCGTCCATGATTAACGTGGGCTTGCCGATTATTGCGCAAGATCTCAATATCTCGGCTTCATTGGTCGTTTGGGTTGTGAATGCGTTTGGCTTAACCGTAGTGGCATTGTTATTGCCGCTGTCAAGCGTGGTTGAGCGATTTGGTCTGGGTCGGCTGTTTACAACCGGTTTGACATTGTTCATGGTGGGTGCGGCAGTCAGTGCAGCATCAATCAATCTGCCGATGTTGTTGCTTGGACGGATTGTTCAAGGGATGGGTGCAGCGTCCATCTTTTGTTTATCGGCAACCTTTGTGCGCTCTATCTATCCGCCACACTTATTGAGTCGGGGCATTGGTCTGGTGGCCATGACGGTGTCTGTCAGTGCGGTGGTCGGTCCGACGCTGGGTTCGATAATCTTGACATTGGGGAGCTGGCGCTGGCTGTTCGCAATCATGTTGCCAATTAGCGCGTTTCTTTGGGTTATCAAGCGTCATTTGCCGGTCACGATGCGTATTCAACGTTCGTTTGATGTGGTCAGCGCCTTATTGTGTGCGTTTGGCATTGGTTTCTTGATTCTGGGCCTGAACTTTTTGGTTGAACACACAGGGTTGGCTTTAATCGCGATTGCCGGTGCAGCGGGATTGCTGATTTTGCTGACTCGGCGTTCGGTTCAACGCACAGCGCCTTTGTTTCCAGTTGATTTGCTGCAAATTAGACCTTTGCGCTTTGCGATTGCGGCTTCTCATTTGTCGTTTTCATCGCAGATGGCGGCGTTTGTTGCCTTGCCATTTTATCTACTCAATGGGTTGGGGCGTGATCAGCTCATGGTGGGAGTACTTATGGCGGGATGGCCAGCTGGTGCGGCTGTGATGTCTGTGGTGGCAGGTCGTTTGGCGGATCGTTTCCCAATTCCGATTTTGTGTGCCATTGGTGCCGGTTGCGTGTCTTTAAGTATGGCGATGATCTCTGGGATGAATACGAACGTTGGAGACGGTTGGGTCTTTGTGTGTATGGTACTAGGCGGACTCGGATTTGGATTTTTTCAGACACCGAACAATCGGATATTGCTTGGTAGTGGTCCGCCTGAGCGTCTGGGTGCATTGGGCGGATTACAGGCCGTCACCCGAGTTTTTGGGCAAACAACGGGTGCGGCTTTAGTGGCTTCGGCTTTTGCGCTCAGCCAATCCAATGGGCCTGTGTATGGGCTGTGGGTGTCGATGACGTTTTCTAGTTTAGCGGTCGCACTCAATATTTACCGCCAAATTGGCTTAAAGGCTCATGAGCAGGCTTAAGCGCAATGCGTGTCTCAAATTTACTGCAGTGACTTGAAAACAGGCTTCGTACATTGCGCACCTTGTGCTCGGACGTAAAGAGCCGATGTGCCAATGCGTGATAGGCTGGCATGTCGGGCAAGGTCAGAATGATGACCAGATCTGCGCCACTAGAAACCCGGTAGCACTGTGTCACCCAAGGCTCATCGATGAGCTTTTGCTCAAACTGGGCGATTTCGTCGGCTGCCTGTGACTCCAGCGTAAGGTTCACGATCACGGTGAGTGGTTGTCCGCAATGGGCTGCAGAGAGTAAGGCGACTTCTTTGCGGATGACCCCAAGCTCGCGCAATCGTTTGACGCGTCGCAAACAGGTCGGTGCGGATGCATGCACTTTCTCTGCCAGTGCTTGGTTGGTTAGGCTCGAATCAGTTTGTAAAAGGTCGAGTAATTTGAGATCTAAAGAATCTAATTCAACAGAATCTTTCATTGATAGTTTATTTATGAAATATTTATTTAAAACAATGAGATTTTAACCAAATATTTCAAGAGTTAACGATTAATGATGTTTCATTTCAAGCAATTTGTTGGAGAATATACCCATCAATAGAATGGACTGAGGTTTTGGGTATGTGTGGAATCGTGGGTGGTGTCAGCGATCGTGATGTTGTGCCAGTATTGCTGGAAGGACTCAAGCGGCTCGAATATCGTGGTTACGATTCTTGTGGTGTAGCAGTTTTTGATGCGGCAACGGGTGCGTTGCGGCGTACACGCAGTACGCGTCGCGTGTCAGAACTGGTTGAACAAGTCCGCACAGAAGCGGTTAAAGGGTTCACGGGCATTGCGCATACGCGTTGGGCTACACATGGTGCGCCTGTCACTGAGAATGCCCATCCACATGTCTCTTGTTCATCCAATGGCCAGGCTCGCATTGCTTTAGTGCATAACGGCATTATTGAAAACCACGATGTGTTGCGTGATCGTTTGATCGAGCTTGGTTATCGTTTTGAAAGTGAAACCGATACTGAAGTGATCGCCCACCTGATCCATCATCATTACGAAGATGATTTGTTGACTGCAGTGCAAGCCACAGTGCGTGAACTGAAAGGTGCGTATGCGATTGCCGTGCTGTGTCGCGACGAGCCGCATCGTATCGTGGCCGCCAGAGACGGCTCACCTCTCGTGTTGGGTGTTGGCGAAAAAGAAAATTATGTCGCTTCAGACGCGTTGGCGTTGACGGGTGTGACCAATCAGATCGTGTATTTGGAAGATGGTGATGTGGTTGATCTGCAGCCCGGTGCCTATTGGTTAAGCGATGCCCAGGGGCAAAGTATTGAACGCACAGTTCAGACGATTGAACCTCACAGCACAGCGCTCGAATTGGGCCCCTATCGTCATTACATGCACAAAGAGATTTTTGAGCAACCACGTGCGGTGGCCGATACGATTGATGAAATTCAGTCGGTGATGCCAGAGATCTTTGGAGATGGTGCTTATGACGCCTTTCGTCAAACAGATCGGGTGTTGATTCTGGCTTGCGGGACCAGTTATTACGCAGGTATGACGGCTAAATACTGGCTAGAGTCTATTGCCAAGATTCCGACCAGTGTTGAAATTGCCAGCGAATACCGTTATCGGGATAGTGTGCCTAGTGCAGAGACCTTAGTGGTGACGATCTCACAATCCGGTGAGACTGCCGATACATTGTCAGCCTTAAAGCATGCGCAATCACTGGGAATGCACAATACGCTTGCGATTTGCAACGTACCCACGAGCGCCTTGGTGCGCAACAGTCGCTTTCAGTTCCTAACTCGTGCTGGCGTTGAGGTCGGTGTGGCTTCCACAAAAGCGTTTGCTACCCAACTGATGGGCTTGTTTGTACTGACACTGGCCATTGCCCAGACACGCGGTCATTTGGATGAAGCAACTGAAGCACAGTACATCAAAGCAATGCGACACATTCCGGTTGCGCTCAGTGGTGTGCTGGCGTTAGAGCCACAGATTATGGCTTGGGCTGAGAACCTTGCCAAACACAACAGCATTTTATTTCTGGGCCGTGGCATGCATTATCCGATCGCGATGGAAGGTGCTTTAAAGCTCAAAGAAACTAGTTATATCCACGCGGATGCCTATCCAGCCGGTGAAATTAAACACGGTCCGTTAGCGCTGGTGACAGACAACCTACCGATTGTTGCGGTGGTACCTGCCGATCACCTTGTGGACAAAATGAAGTCGAACATCCAAGAGGTTCGTGCTCGAGGTGCTCAAGTCTATGTGTTTGCGGATGCAAGCGCGCAAATGACCAGCGGCCCAGGACTTCAGGTAATCAGCCTGCCTCATTACGAAGGGGTTTTGTCGCCATTGCTACATGTGGTGCCTTTGCAGTTGCTGGCGTATCACACGGCTTGTGCACGCGGTACGGATGTGGACAAACCGCGGAATCTGGCTAAGAGCGTAACTGTGGAGTGAGGTCCTCTGTATTCGAGGATGAACTCCTTTGCATTTGGAGTAGGTTTTCAGTGTTTTAGTTGTTTTCGATCATGCTTTTTTGACTGTACGACAATAAGTAACTGAACCAGCACTTCCTTAAGTAAAGAGTTAAAGCCCAAGCCCTATACACTTGGGCTTTTTAATGAAATGCGATATTGGTGTTGCTAGAAAATCGACCAATAGGCTTGGTGAGTAATAACAACCAAGTGCGCTCATCTGTTTTAAGGCAACTTTGGAATCGATAGTTTGTATTCAGCCGTAAAGACCCGGCGAGTCCGTTTTTCAAGTGCCGGATCGGGTTTGACCATCGGGTCAACAACGGTGATTGGCTTTGGCATTTTTGATCTCCTGAGCGCCCTGATATATACGTTATCTCAAAATCACGTGGCTCAGGTCTATGTTGACACACAGGGTATGCCTCAACCTGACGGCGGCGAATCACAAGCGTCCGGTTTGACGCTGGTTTCGGTCGCAGTGCTGGCCCGCGCCTGGAAGCGCTGATAGCACTCCAGCCCGCAGAAATGCTCCACGTACTCGGCCCCTTCCGGCGTGAAGGCGGCATCGAGCGGGATTTCCTTGCAGCACACGCAGCAACTGGTGCTCGGTTCATTGGCGTTCATGGTGGTGTTCCTCCATTGGTTGACGAAGCCGACGAAGGCCGCCGCCGGCATCGGCCTGGCGAACAGGAAACCCTGCACCGTGTCGCAACCCGCCTGCCGCAACCACGCAAGGCAGTCGGGTGTTTCCACACCCTCGGCTACCACCTCCATTGTCGTTTTCAGAAGACGGCTGCACTGAACGTCAGAAGCCGACTGCACTATAGCAGCGGAGGGGTTGGATCCATCAGGCAACGACGGGCTGCTGCCGGCCATCAGCGGACGCAGGGAGGACTTTCCGCAACCGGCCGTTCGATGCGGCACCGATGGCCTTCGCGCAGGGGTAGTGAATCCGCCAGGATTGACTTGCGCTGCCCTACCTCTCACTAGTGAGGGGCGGCAGCGCATCAAGCGGTGAGCGCACTCCGGCACCGCCAACTTTCAGCACATGCGTGTAAATCATCGTCGTAGAGACGTCGGAATGGCCGAGCAGATCCTGCACGGTTCGAATGTCGTAACCGCTGCGGAGCAAGGCCGTCGCGAACGAGTGGCGGAGGGTGTGCGGTGTGGCGGGCTTCGTGATGCCTGCTTGTTCTACGGCACGTTTGAAGGCGCGCTGAAAGGTCTGGTCATACATGTGATGGCGACGCACGACACCGCTCCGTGGATCGGTCGAATGCGTGTGCTGCGCAAAAACCCAGAACCACGGCCAGGAATGCCCGGCGCGCGGATACTTCCGCTCAAGGGCGTCGGGAAGCGCAACGCCGCTGCGGCCCTCGGCCTGGTCCTTCAGCCACCATGCCCGTGCACGCGACAGCTGCTCGCGCAGGCTGGGTGCCAAGCTCTCGGGTAACATCAAGGCCCGATCCTTGGAGCCCTTGCCCTCCCGCACGATGATCGTGCCGTGATCGAAATCCAGATCCTTGACCCGCAGTTGCAAACCCTCACTGATCCGCATGCCCGTTCCATACAGAAGCTGGGCGAACAAACGATGCTCGCCTTCCAGAAAACCGAGGATGCGAACCACTTCATCCGGGGTCAGCACCACCGGCAAGCGCCGCGACGGCCGAGGTCTTCCGATCTCCTGAAGCCAGGGCAGATCCGTGCACAGCACCTTGCCGTAGAAGAACAGCAAGGCCGCCAATGCCTGACGATGCGTGGAGACCGAAACCTTGCGCTCGTTCGCCAGCCAGGACAGAAATGCCTCGACTTCGCTGCTGCCCAAGGTTGCCGGGTGACGCACACCGTGGAAACGGATGAAGGCACGAACCCAGTGGACATAAGCCTGTTCGGTTCGTAAGCTGTAATGCAAGTAGCGTATGCGCTCACGCAACTGGTCCAGAACCTTGACCGAACGCAGCGGTGGTAACGGCGCAGTGGCGGTTTTCATGGCTTGTTATGACTGTTTTTTTGGGGTACAGTCTATGCCTCGGGCATCCAAGCAGCAAGCGCGTTACGCCGTGGGTCGATGTTTGATGTTATGGAGCAGCAACGATGTTACGCAGCAGGGCAGTCGCCCTAAAACAAAGTTAAACATCATGAGGGAAGCGGTGATCGCCGAAGTATCGACTCAACTATCAGAGGTAGTTGGCGTCATCGAGCGCCATCTCGAACCGACGTTGCTGGCCGTACATTTGTACGGCTCCGCAGTGGATGGCGGCCTGAAGCCACACAGTGATATTGATTTGCTGGTTACGGTGACCGTAAGGCTTGATGAAACAACGCGGCGAGCTTTGATCAACGACCTTTTGGAAACTTCGGCTTCCCCTGGAGAGAGCGAGATTCTCCGCGCTGTAGAAGTCACCATTGTTGTGCACGACGACATCATTCCGTGGCGTTATCCAGCTAAGCGCGAACTGCAATTTGGAGAATGGCAGCGCAATGACATTCTTGCAGGTATCTTCGAGCCAGCCACGATCGACATTGATCTGGCTATCTTGCTGACAAAAGCAAGAGAACATAGCGTTGCCTTGGTAGGTCCAGCGGCGGAGGAACTCTTTGATCCGGTTCCTGAACAGGATCTATTTGAGGCGCTAAATGAAACCTTAACGCTATGGAACTCGCCGCCCGACTGGGCTGGCGATGAGCGAAATGTAGTGCTTACGTTGTCCCGCATTTGGTACAGCGCAGTAACCGGCAAAATCGCGCCGAAGGATGTCGCTGCCGACTGGGCAATGGAGCGCCTGCCGGCCCAGTATCAGCCCGTCATACTTGAAGCTAGACAGGCTTATCTTGGACAAGAAGAAGATCGCTTGGCCTCGCGCGCAGATCAGTTGGAAGAATTTGTCCACTACGTGAAAGGCGAGATCACCAAGGTAGTCGGCAAATAATGTCTAACAATTCGTTCAAGCCGACGCCGCTTCGCGGCGCGGCTTAACTCAAGCGTTAGATGCACTAAGCACATAATTGCTCACAGCCAAACTATCAGGTCAAGTCTGCTTTTATTATTTTTAAGCGTGCATAATAAGCCCTACACAAATTGGGAGATATATCATGAAAGGCTGGCTTTTTCTTGTTATCGCAATAGTTGGCGAAGTAATCGCAACATCCGCATTAAAATCTAGCGAGGGCTTTACTAAGCTTGCCCCTTCCGCCGTTGTCATAATCGGTTATGGCATCGCATTTTATTTTCTTTCTCTGGTTCTGAAATCCATCCCTGTCGGTGTTGCTTATGCAGTCTGGTCGGGACTCGGCGTCGTCATAATTACAGCCATTGCCTGGTTGCTTCATGGGCAAAAGCTTGATGCGTGGGGCTTTGTAGGTATGGGGCTCATAATTGCTGCCTTTTTGCTCGCCCGATCCCCATCGTGGAAGTCGCTGCGGAGGCCGACGCCATGGTGACGGTGTTCGGCATTCTGAATCTCACCGAGGACTCCTTCTTCGATGAGAGCCGGCGGCTAGACCCCGCCGGCGCTGTCACCGCGGCGATCGAAATGCTGCGAGTCGGATCAGACGTCGTGGATGTCGGACCGGCCGCCAGCCATCCGGACGCGAGGCCTGTATCGCCGGCCGATGAGATCAGACGTATTGCGCCGCTCTTAGACGCCCTGTCCGATCAGATGCACCGTGTTTCAATCGACAGCTTCCAACCGGAAACCCAGCGCTATGCGCTCAAGCGCGGCGTGGGCTACCTGAACGATATCCAAGGATTTCCTGACCCTGCGCTCTATCCCGATATTGCTGAGGCGGACTGCAGGCTGGTGGTTATGCACTCAGCGCAGCGGGATGGCATCGCCACCCGCACCGGTCACCTTCGACCCGAAGACGCGCTCGACGAGATTGTGCGGTTCTTCGAGGCGCGGGTTTCCGCCTTGCGACGGAGCGGGGTCGCTGCCGACCGGCTCATCCTCGATCCGGGGATGGGATTTTTCTTGAGCCCCGCACCGGAAACATCGCTGCACGTGCTGTCGAACCTTCAAAAGCTGAAGTCGGCGTTGGGGCTTCCGCTATTGGTCTCGGTGTCGCGGAAATCCTTCTTGGGCGCCACCGTTGGCCTTCCTGTAAAGGATCTGGGTCCAGCGAGCCTTGCGGCGGAACTTCACGCGATCGGCAATGGCGCTGACTACGTCCGCACCCACGCGCCTGGAGATCTGCGAAGCGCAATCACCTTCTCGGAAACCCTCGCGAAATTTCGCAGTCGCGACGCCAGAGACCGAGGGTTAGATCATGCCTAGCATTCACCTTCCGGCCGCCCGCTAGCGGACCCTGGTCAGGTTCCGCGAAGGTGGGCGCAGACATGCTGGGCTCGTCAGGATCAAACTGCACTATGAGGCGGCGGTTCATACCGCGCCAGGGGAGCGAATGGACAGCGAGGAGCCTCCGAACGTTCGGGTCGCCTGCTCGGGTGATATCGACGAGGTTGTGCGGCTGATGCACGACGCTGCGGCGTGGATGTCCGCCAAGGGAACGCCCGCCTGGGACGTCGCGCGGATCGACCGGACATTCGCGGAGACCTTCGTCCTGAGATCCGAGCTCCTAGTCGCGAGTTGCAGCGACGGCATCGTCGGCTGTTGCACCTTGTCGGCCGAGGATCCCGAGTTCTGGCCCGACGCCCTCAAGGGGGAGGCCGCATATCTGCACAAGCTCGCGGTGCGACGGACACATGCGGGCCGGGGTGTCAGCTCCGCGCTGATCGAGGCTTGCCGCCATGCCGCGCGAACGCAGGGGTGCGCCAAGCTGCGGCTCGACTGCCACCCGAACCTGCGTGGCCTATACGAGCGGCTCGGATTCACCCACGTCGACACTTTCAATCCCGGCTGGGATCCAACCTTCATCGCAGAACGCCTAGAACTCGAAATCTAACGTCCGTTCGGGCATCGAGGTCCATGTCGGGGTGGGACGGGCCCGTGGCTTCAAGATCACTTGCAGTCCGACCGCGATGTCTTGGTTGCGCGAGAGGTTGTCGATATCTGTTGATTTGCACCCAAATTTGACCCGGGATTTGCATTGAATTTTGACCCACCCCTTGTTGTCAGAATTATGTCTCGATTTTCAGTTTGCGGGTCTGTTTTTCCTCCTGCTTATTCTGAGTTGAACTGTGTTTGAAGCGGTAACTTTCATTGCCGGTTTCCAGGATGTGGCAGTGGTGGGTTAGTCGGTCCAACAACGCTGTTGTCATCTTTTCATCGCCAAACACTCGGCTCCATTCCGAGAAGCTCAAGTTGGTGGTCAGTATCACGCTGGTTTTTTCGTACAGCTTTGAGAGCAGGTGAAACAGCAGTGCCCCACCGGTTTGGCTAAAAGGCAAATATCCCAGCTCATCCAGAATCACCAAATCGGCATACAACAGACGGTTTGCGATTTGTCCCTGACGCCCAGATGATTTCTCTTGCTCCAGTGCATTGACCAAATCCACGGTGGAGAAGAAACGCACCCGTCGGTTCAAGTGCATCACTGCTTGTGTACCAATGGCTGTGGCCAGGTGAGTCTTGCCTGTGCCTGGCCCACCAATCAGCACCACGTTCTGGGCTTGTTCCATGAAGTCGCACCGGTGCAATTGTTTGACCGTGGCCTCATTAACCAGGCTTTGACTGAAGTCAAAGCCCACCAAGTCCCGATACACGGGGAACTTGGCCACCCGCAATTGATAGTTCACCGAACGTACTTCACGCTCTGCCACTTCAGCTTTAATCAAGCTGTCCAGCATGGGCAAGGCTTGATTAAATGCTGGTGAATTCTGATTGCCCAACTCCTCAATGGCGTGTGCCATGCCAAAGAGTTTCAAGGATTTGAGGATTCTCACATGGCCTTCATGCTGCATCATGGGCTCTCCTTAAACTGTCATAGCGGTTCACGTTGGCCTGTGGTTCCAATGTCAGCCTTAACCCCTTGGGAATTGGAATCGGTTTGGGTGGAGGTTCTTCGGTCAAACGTCCCAACAGATTAAGCACATGCTCCTTCGATGGCTTGCCACACTCCAATGCCAATTCCACAGCACTGAGTACCGCACCTTCATCGTGGTGCAATACAAGGGCCAGAATTTCCACCATGTCACGGTCACCGCCGGGGCGTTGCAGCAAGATGGATTGAAGCTTCTTGAACGCGGGTGGCAATTCAGCAAATGGCGCACCATTGCGCAACGCCCCAGGTTTCTTCTGAAGCACAGACAAGTAATGGTGCCAGTCGTATTGTGTGTGGCCACGCCGAGCGTGGCCACTGCCAAACAATCTTGGATGCTCGGCAATGTGTTGGCCTTCGGCAGCCATCACCAGCTTGTCTGCATAAATCCGAAGGCTGATGGCCCTGTTGGCGTAACTGGCAGGAACGCTGTAGCGATTGCCCTCGTGGTGAACAAGGCAGGTTGAAGTGACTCGCTTGGTTTGCTCCACGAATGCATCAAAGGCATTGGGTAGCGCCATCAACTCGCCTTGTTCATCGGCAAAGGCCTCTTGCACGGTTTGGTCCAATTCGGGGTGGCGCAGCTCAGACCACAGCGCTTTGCAGCGATGCTCAAGCCACACATTCAAATCAGCAAGGCTTTGAAAGTCTGGTGCCCCTTGCCACAGGCGTTGGCGGGAATCCTGCACGTTCTTCTCAATCTGGCCTTTCTCCCAACCCGATGCTGGATTACAGAACTGCGCATCAAACAGGTAGTGGCTGACCATGGCAGTGAACCGCTGATTGACCCTGCGCTCTTTGCCACGCCCCACCGAATCCACAGCGGTCTTCATGTTGTCGTAGATGCCGCGCTTGGGAATGCCACCGAAGATTTGAAAGGCATGCCAGTGGGCATCAAACAGCATTTCATGTTTTTGCTGGTAGTAAGCCCGAAGCACAAAGGCCCGGCTGTGGGCCAACTTAAACTGGGCAATCTGAAGTTTGACCTGTTTGCCCGCTATGCGGGCAAAGTCCTCACTCCAATCGAATTGGAAGGCTTCGCCACAAGCAAAGCGCAAGGGGATGAAACAACCCTTGCCCGAGGTTTGCGCCTTGAACTGTTCGGAATCTTTCCACTGTCGGGCAAAGGCACACACTCGGTCATAAGACCCGGTAAAGCCCAAAGCGACCAAATCCCGGTACATGCTGCGCAGGTTTCTGCGCAGCTTCTTTGTCTTTTTGTGCTCGGTGGAGAGCCACTGCCTTAACTTGGGCTCAAAAGGACTTAACTTGCCAACGCTGTCTCGCGCTGGGTACTGCGGTTCAACCACCTTGCTTTGCAAATACTTGCGAACGGTGTTCCTGGACAGGCCGCTTCGTCGGGCTATTTCCCGAATCGACGCACCATCGCGAAAATGCCAGCGTCGAATTGCGCTCAATATCGCCACGTTTATCACTCCTTGATTTCTCCCGCCATATCCAGACGGGAAACAGTGTCATACGTGGGTCAAATTTCGACGCAAATCTTTACCCTAAGTGGGTCAATTTTAGATGCAACTCAACAGGTGCCCCCTAATTGAGCATTTCCAGGCGCTTGCGCCTGGTCAACGAAAGAGTCAGCGCCGTAGGCGCTGCCATTTTTGGGGTGAGGCCGTTCGCGGCCGAGGGGCGCAGCCCCTGGGGGGATGGGAGGCCCGCGTTAGCGGGCCGGGAGGGTTCGAGAAGGGGGGGCACCCCCCTTCGGCGTGCGCGGTCACGCGCACAGGGCGCAGCCCTGGTTAAAAACAAGGTTTATAAATATTGGTTTAAAAGCAGGTTAAAAGACAGGTTAGCGGTGGCCGAAAAACGGGCGGAAACCCTTGCAAATGCTGGATTTTCTGCCTGTGGACAGCCCCTCAAATGTCAATAGGTGCGCCCCTCATCTGTCAGCACTCTGCCCCTCAAGTGTCAAGGATCGCGCCCCTCATCTGTCAGTAGTCGCGCCCCTCAAGTGTCAATACCGCAGGGCACTTATCCCCAGGCTTGTCCACATCATCTGTGGGAAACTCGCGTAAAATCAGGCGTTTTCGCCGATTTGCGAGGCTGGCCAGCTCCACGTCGCCGGCCGAAATCGAGCCTGCCCCTCATCTGTCAACGCCGCGCCGGGTGAGTCGGCCCCTCAAGTGTCAACGTCCGCCCCTCATCTGTCAGTGAGGGCCAAGTTTTCCGCGAGGTATCCACAACGCCGGCGGCCGCGGTGTCTCGCACACGGCTTCGACGGCGTTTCTGGCGCGTTTGCAGGGCCATAGACGGCCGCCAGCCCAGCGGCGAGGGCAACCAGCCCGGTGAGCGTCGGAAAGGCGCTGGAAGCCCCGTAGCGACGCGGAGAGGGGCGAGACAAGCCAAGGGCGCAGGCTCGATGCGCAGCACGACATAGCCGGTTCTCGCAAGGACGAGAATTTCCCTGCGGTGCCCCTCAAGTGTCAATGAAAGTTTCCAACGCGAGCCATTCGCGAGAGCCTTGAGTCCACGCTAGATCTATCTCATCTGCGCAAGGCAGAACGTGAAGACGGCCGCCCTGGACCTCGCCCGCGAGCGCCAGGCGCACGAGGCCGGCGCGCGGACCCGCGCCACGGCCCACGAGCGGACGCCGCAGCAGGAGCGCCAGAAGGCCGCCAGAGAGGCCGAGCGCGGCCGTGAGGCTTGGACGCTAGGGCAGGGCATGAAAAAGCCCGTAGCGGGCTGCTACGGGCGTCTGACGCGGTGGAAAGGGGGAGGGGATGTTGTCTACATGGCTCTGCTGTAGTGAGTGGGTTGCGCTCCGGCAGCGGTCCTGATCAATCGTCACCCTTTCTCGGTCCTTCAACGTTCCTGACAACGAGCCTCCTTTTCGCCAATCCATCGACAATCACCGCGAGTCCCTGCTCGAACGCTGCGTCCGGACCGGCTTCGTCGAAGGCGTCTATCGCGGCCCGCAACAGCGGCGAGAGCGGAGCCTGTTCAACGGTGCCGCCGCGCTCGCCGGCATCGCTGTCGCCGGCCTGCTCCTCAAGCACGGCCCCAACAGTGAAGTAGCTGATTGTCATCAGCGCATTGACGGCGTCCCCGGCCGAAAAACCCGCCTCGCAGAGGAAGCGAAGCTGCGCGTCGGCCGTTTCCATCTGCGGTGCGCCCGGTCGCGTGCCGGCATGGATGCGCGCGCCATCGCGGTAGGCGAGCAGCGCCTGCCTGAAGCTGCGGGCATTCCCGATCAGAAATGAGCGCCAGTCGTCGTCGGCTCTCGGCACCGAATGCGTATGATTCTCCGCCAGCATGGCTTCGGCCAGTGCGTCGAGCAGCGCCCGCTTGTTCCTGAAGTGCCAGTAAAGCGCCGGCTGCTGAACCCCCAACCGTTCCGCCAGTTTGCGTGTCGTCAGACCGTCTACGCCGACCTCGTTCAACAGGTCCAGGGCGGCACGGATCACTGTATTCGGCTGCAACTTTGTCATGCTTGACACTTTATCACTGATAAACATAATATGTCCACCAACTTATCAGTGATAAAGAATCCGCGCGTTCAATCGGACCAGCGGAGGCTGGTCCGGAGGCCAGACGTGAAACCCAACAGACCCCTGATCGTAATTCTGAGCACTGTCGCGCTCGACGCTGTCGGCATCGGCCTGATTATGCCGGTGCTGCCGGGCCTCCTGCGCGATCTGGTTCACTCGAACGACGTCACCGCCCACTATGGCATTCTGCTGGCGCTGTATGCGTTGATGCAATTTGCCTGCGCACCTGTGCTGGGCGCGCTGTCGGATCGTTTCGGGCGGCGGCCGGTCTTGCTCGTCTCGCTGGCCGGCGCTGCTGTCGACTACGCCATCATGGCGACGGCGCCTTTCCTTTGGGTTCTCTATATCGGGCGGATCGTGGCCGGCATCACCGGGGCGACTGGGGCGGTAGCCGGCGCTTATATTGCCGATATCACTGATGGCGATGAGCGCGCGCGGCACTTCGGCTTCATGAGCGCCTGTTTCGGGTTCGGGATGGTCGCGGGACCTGTGCTCGGTGGGCTGATGGGCGGTTTCTCCCCCCACGCTCCGTTCTTCGCCGCGGCAGCCTTGAACGGCCTCAATTTCCTGACGGGCTGTTTCCTTTTGCCGGAGTCGCACAAAGGCGAACGCCGGCCGTTACGCCGGGAGGCTCTCAACCCGCTCGCTTCGTTCCGGTGGGCCCGGGGCATGACCGTCGTCGCCGCCCTGATGGCGGTCTTCTTCATCATGCAACTTGTCGGACAGGTGCCGGCCGCGCTTTGGGTCATTTTCGGCGAGGATCGCTTTCACTGGGACGCGACCACGATCGGCATTTCGCTTGCCGCATTTGGCATTCTGCATTCACTCGCCCAGGCAATGATCACCGGCCCTGTAGCCGCCCGGCTCGGCGAAAGGCGGGCACTCATGCTCGGAATGATTGCCGACGGCACAGGCTACATCCTGCTTGCCTTCGCGACACGGGGATGGATGGCGTTCCCGATCATGGTCCTGCTTGCTTCGGGTGGCATCGGAATGCCGGCGCTGCAAGCAATGTTGTCCAGGCAGGTGGATGAGGAACGTCAGGGGCAGCTGCAAGGCTCACTGGCGGCGCTCACCAGCCTGACCTCGATCGTCGGACCCCTCCTCTTCACGGCGATCTATGCGGCTTCTATAACAACGTGGAACGGGTGGGCATGGATTGCAGGCGCTGCCCTCTACTTGCTCTGCCTGCCGGCGCTGCGTCGCGGGCTTTGGAGCGGCGCAGGGCAACGAGCCGATCGCTGATCGTGGAAACGATAGGCCTATGCCATGCGGGTCAAGGCGACTTCCGGCAAGCTATACGCGCCCTAGGAGTGCGGTTGGAACGTTGGCCCAGCCAGATACTCCCGATCACGAGCAGGACGCCGATGATTTGAAGCGCACTCAGCGTCTGATCCAAGAACAACCATCCTAGCAACACGGCGGTCCCCGGGCTGAGAAAGCCCAGTAAGGAAACAACTGTAGGTTCGAGTCGCGAGATCCCCCGGAACCAAAGGAAGTAGGTTAAACCCGCTCCGATCAGGCCGAGCCACGCCAGGCCGAGAACATTGGTTCCTGTAGGCATCGGGATTGGCGGATCAAACACTAAAGCTACTGGAACGAGCAGAAGTCCTCCGGCCGCCAGTTGCCAGGCGGTAAAGGTGAGCAGAGGCACGGGAGGTTGCCACTTGCGGGTCAGCACGGTTCCGAACGCCATGGAAACCGCCCCCGCCAGGCCCGCTGCGACGCCGACAGGATCTAGCGCTGCGTTTGGTGTCAACACCAACAGCGCCACGCCCGCAGTTCCGCAAATAGCCCCCAGGACCGCCATCAATCGTATCGGGCTACCTAGCAGAGCGGCAGAGATGAACACGACCATCAGCGGCTGCACAGCGCCTACCGTCGCCGCGACCCCGCCCGGCAGGCGGTAGACCGAAATAAACAACAAGCTCCAGAATAGCGAAATATTAAGTGCGCCGAGGATGAAGATGCGCATCCACCAGATTCCCGTTGGAATCTGTCGGACGATCATCACGAGCAATAAACCCGCCGGCAACGCCCGCAGCATCGCGACCGTCATCGGTGAGAAGTTCGGCAGGTATTGGGTGGTGACAATGTAGGTGCTGCCCCAAATGGCAGGTGCTATCGCTGTGAACAATAAATCGGGGCAGACGGCGCTTCCAGCGTGACGACCATGCCGAGCACGCAGCGGGTGAACACGTCGATGGCGAGGGTCAGGTACGGGCGGCCAATAGGTTGCCGGTCGCGGTCATCGACCACGATCAGGTCGATGACCGTATGGTCTATCTGCACCTGCTCCAGCGGCGCGGTCACGGCAGGAGGCTCGCCGCCCACACCTTGTAGGTCACGAGCGGCATCCTGGCCTTCCCGCCGGCGGATGACCTTGCGCGGGTCAAGGCTAGCGATCCGTAAGGCCACGGTATTGCGCGCCGGCACTCGCAGTTTTTGAGCCTTGCACACCTGAGTGACTTCGCGGTGAAAGGCCGCTAGGCTGCGCTTCTGCTTGGTCAGGAACCGCTTTTGCAGTAGCTCGTGGATGACGCGCTCGACCGGTTCCGGCAAGCGCCCCTTACCTTTACCTCCACCGGACTGGCCGGGCACCAGATCCGTCACGAGGCCGCTGCCTTGCCGGGCACGCCGGATCAGAACGTATACCTGGCGCCGAGACAAGCCCAGCGCCTGAGCCGCCATATCGGCCGCTTCGTGCCCGACCGTCTCCGACTGCGCCAACGGACTGATGATCTCCGCACGACGGCGCGCACGCTCCCAAGCCTCATCAGGCAGAGTGGCCACGCCTTGTTCTGGAATCCGTGGGGTGTCCGTCGCCATGCTCACCTCGCTTTGGTGCACACGAGTATTGAGCATAGTCGAGATTGGTGCAGATCACTTCTGATATTGAACTGTCAGGAGCTGGCTGCACAACAGCCATTACGCCCAATCAACTGGTGCAGTCGTCTTCTGAAAATGACATCCATGCCCAGCCCGTGCGCGAGCTGGATCACCGCCCGCACGATAGTTTGGTCACGGGCATCATCCGGGAGCCTGGCGACAAAGGATTGGTCGATTTTCAATGTGGTGATGGGGCAGCATTTCAGATGTTGCAGGCAGGAATAGCCGGTGCCGAAGTCGTCGGCGGCGAAGCGCACGCCGATGGCGCGCAAGGCGTCGAAACTGGCGAACAGGGCTGGATTGCCGAATGCGACCGATTCGGTCAGTTCGATCTCCAGAAGCTCGGCGGGCAGGGCCATATCGGCCAGCACCCGCTTTACCTCGTCGTCGAACGTTGGCCCAACCTGGCTGGCGGACACATTGATGGCAAGACGGAACGGTTGCCATGCCGGTCCTTGCCACTTGTGCATCTGGCGACAGGCCTCGCCCAGCACCCACGCGCCTATTTCCGGCATCAGGCCGAACGACTCGGCCAGCGGCAGGAACTGGCCGGGCGGCAACAGGCCAAGCCTCGGATGCCGCCAGCGCATCAACGCTTCCGCGCCAGCGATCCGGTGATCGCGCAGATCGACCAGCGGCTGGTAATGCAGGTCAAGCTGTCCGCGCGCCGCCGCCTGCGCCAACTCGGCCGCCGTCCATCCGGCGGGCTGCGAACTCGTCATGATCCGCCCCGGAAGGCGCGCAGCAGCCGCGTTACGGCCAGAACGAACAAGCCGGTCAGCGCGAGCGCGGCAACACCCCAATGCTCGCCAAGGAAGGCACCGGCGGTCGTCCCGGCCAGCACGGCGGCGAGAATCGGCAGATGGCAGGGGCAGGTCAACACGGCCAGCGCACCCCACAGGTAGCCGGAAACGGGTTGGCGCGTCTCGGGCGGCAGTTTGTCAGGGGCGTTCACGGCAATGCCTCCTCGTGCGCCCGCTCGGCTGGCATGGAGGCCAGTTGCGCGTCCAGATGGGCCAACGCCGCGCGCCGCCGCTCGACCAACTGGCGCAGCACGGCAAGCTGCGCTGCGGCTTGTGCGCCGTCCGCTGCGTCGAGCGCACGGCACAGCCGCGCCAGGGCATCCAGGCCGATACCCGCCTCGAAGGCCGCGCGCACGAAGCACAGCCGTTGCAAGGCCGCATCGTCGAACACGCCGTAGCCGCCCGTGGTGCAGGCCACCGGCCGTAACAAGCCGCGCACCAGGTAGTCGCGCACGATATGTACGCTCACCCCAGCGTTATGGGCCAGTTGCGATACCGTGTAGGCGCTCATCGCACACCTCCTTGTCCTCACCCGGCGCAGCAGGAAAGCTGCTTCACATCCTTGTTGAAGGTCTGCGCCGCGAGCTTCAACCCTTCGACCATCGTCAGGTAGGGGAACAACTGGTCGGCCAGTTCCTGCACCGTCATCCGGTTGCGAATCGCCAGTGCGGCCGTCTGGATCAGTTCGCCCGCTTCCGGGGCCACTGCCTGCACGCCGATCAGTCGTCCGCTGCCTTCTTCAACCACCAGTTTGATGAAGCCGCGCGTGTCGAAGTTGGCGAGCGCGCGCGGCACGTTGTCCAGCGTTAGCGTGCGACTATCAGTTTTGATGCCGTCATGGTGCGCTTCCGCCTCGCTGTAGCCTACGGTCGCCACTTGCGGGTCGGTGAACACCACGGCCGGCATCGCGGTCAGGTTCAGGGCCGCGTCACCGCCGGTCATGTTGATCGCGGCGCGAGTGCCGGCCGCTGCCGCCACATAGACGAACTGCGGCTGGTCGGTGCAGTCGCCTGCGGCGTAGATGTGTTCCACGCTTGTACGCATGCCGGGGTCGATGACGATAGCGCCTTGCGGGGTGAGCGTGACGCCCGTCGCATCCAGTGCCAGCTTGCGTGTGTTGGGCGCGCGGCCGGTGGCGACCAGCAGCTTGTCGGCGCGCAGTTCGCCGTGCGCCGTGGTGAGCACGAATTCGCCGTCCCCTTCACCATTGATATACGCGACCTGGCTGGCCTGGGTGTGTTCCCTCACCTCGATGCCCTCCATGCGGAATGCGGCCGTGACGGCTTCGCCTATAGCTGGGTCTTCGCGGAAGAACAGCGTGCTGCGAGCCAGGATCGTCACCTTCGCTCCGAGTCGGGCGAACGCCTGCGCCAGCTCCAGCGCCACCACTGATGAGCCAATCACGGCCAGGCGCTTAGGAATCGTCTCGCTGACCAGCGCTTCAGTGGAAGTCCAGTACGGAGTGTCTTTCAGGCCGGGAATCGGCGGCACGGCCGGGCTCGCGCCGGTGGCGATCAGGCAGCGGTCGAATGCCACCACGCGCTCGCCGCCGTCGTTGAGTTGCACGATCAGGTTGCGATTGTCCTTAAAGCGGGCGGAGCCGTGCAGCACAGTGATCGCCGGATTGCCCTCCAAGATGCCTTCGTACTTGGCGTGGCGCAGTTCATCGACGCGGGCCTGCTGCTGGGCCAGCAGCGCCGTGCGCTGGATGGTCGGCGTGGTAGCGGCGATGCCGCCATCGAACGGGCTTTCCCGGCGCAGATGGGCGATATGGGCGGCGCGGATCATGATCTTGGACGGCACACAACCGACATTGACGCAGGTGCCGCCGATGGTGCCGCGCTCGATCAGCGTGACACGTGCGCCTTGCTCGACGGCCTTCAGCGCCGCTGCCATCGCGGCCCCGCCGCTGCCGATGACGGCGATATGCAATGCGCCGCTGCTACCCGTCTTGTCGTTTCTGCCCAGCAGATCGCGCATCTTGTCGAGCAATCCGCCCGGCGTCGAAACTGAGGGGGCATCGGCCAGCGTGGCCCGATAACCGAGTCCAGCTACAGCGGCCGTCAGCGCGTCGGGTGACGTGCCGACCTCAATGGCGAGCTTGGCGCTGCCCTTGGCGTAGGAGACATCCGCTGATTGCACGCCGGGCACTTTCTCCAGGGCGTCCTTGACATGCACTGCGCACGAGTCGCAAGTCATGCCGGTGATTTTGAGAGTGCTCATACCATCGTTCCTTATTCGTGTGGGCCGCCGTGTCGCACGGTCAGCCGTCTTTCACAAGCGCTTGGCGGGGAGTTCGCAGCCGTCCGGTCCGCAACGGCGATGCGCCGGCGACACGAAGTCCCAGATCGACACCCCAATCATCAAGGCCAGGCCGACGTACATCAGGTTCGCCGTCCACCAGTTGCCGAGCAGCCAGACCGTGGCCGCAAACACGATGGCCGGGCCGATCATGCCGAGCAGACTGCGCAGCCATTGCCGATGACTGAACCAACCCAGCGCGTTCGCCAGGAAGGCCAGCGCGGCAAACAGCGGCAGCAGGCGGCTGATGAACAGTCCCTCGTACTGGCTCAAGAAGCCCAGCCCGATGGCCGCGCCGAAGCTGGCGAGGGCTGGAAAGCAGGCGGCGCAGCCCATCGCGGAAACGACGCTGCCGAGCGCGCCGGTTTTATCGGCAATGCGTGTCATCAGTCCCATGAAGCGGCTCTCGCTGTTGTCGTTGGCTTGCTGGCTCACTGCTTGACGCTGGACGGATAGCCGGCGTCTGCGGTGGCCTTGGTCAGCTTCTGTACGCTGGCCTTGGTGTCGTCAAAAGTGACGACGGCCTCGCGCTTCTCGAAGCCCACATCGACCTTGCTCACGCCTTCGACCTTGGAGAGCGCTTTCTTGACTGTGATCGGGCAGGCGGCGCAAGTCATGCCGGGAACCGCTAGCGTGACGGTCTGGGTAGCGGCCCACACCGGGGCAACAGCGGCGGCGAGGGCAAGGGAGGCAAACAGTTTCTTCATGATGAACTCCTGGTTAATAGAAAAATGGAACGACATAGGGAAATCCAAGCGCGACCAGGACCAGCACGGCCACGATCCAGAAAATCAGCTTGTAGGTGGCGCGCACCTGCGGAATCGCGCAGACCTCACCTGGCTTGCATGCCTGCACGGGCCGGTAAATCCGCTTCCAGGCGAAGAACAGCGCCACTAGCGCCGCGCCGATGAACAACGGTCGATAGGGTTCCAGCACCGTCAGGTTGCCGATCCAAGCACCGGAGAAGCCCAGGGCGACCAGTACTAGCGGCCCCAGGCAGCAGGTCGATGCAAGAATGGCGGCCAGCCCGCCGGCGAAGAGCGCACCGCGCCCGTTTTGTGGTTCAGACATACGTTGGCCCTTTTGAATTTGGATTGGATAGCGTAACCTTACTTCCGTACTCATGTACGGAGTCAAGCGATATGGAAAATAATTTGGAAAACCTGACCATTGGCGTTTTTGCCAAGGCGGCCGGGGTCAACGTGGAGACAATCCGCTTCTATCAGCGCAAGGGCCTGTTGCGGGAACCGGACAAGCCTTACGGCAGCATCCGCCGCTATGGGGAGGCGGACGTGGTTCGGGTGAAATTCGTGAAATCGGCACAGCGGCTGGGGTTCAGTCTGGACGAGATTGCCGAGCTGTTGCGGCTCGACGATGGCACCCACTGCGAGGAGGCCAGCAGCCTGGCCGAACACAAGCTCAAGGACGTGCGCGAGAAGATGGCCGACTTGGCGCGCATGGAAACCGTGCTGTCTGAACTCGTGTGCGCCTGCCATGCACGAAAGGGGAATGTTTCCTGCCCGTTGATCGCGTCACTACAGGGCGAAGCAGGCCTGGCAAGGTCAGCTATGCCTTAGCGTGCTTTATTTTCCGTTTTCTGAGGTGCCCCCTAATAGTGTTCTTCCATTTCGGTAAAAATCCCTACCATGGATTCCCACTCGTCCGGGGGGTAATGACTCCAACTTATTGATAGTGTTTTATGTTCAGATAATGCCCGATGACTTTGTCATGCAGCTCCACCGATTTTGAGAACGACAGCGACTTCCGTCCCAGCCGTGCCAGGTGCTGCCTCAGATTCAGGTTATGCCGCTCAATTCGCTGCGTATATCGCTTGCTGATTACGTGCAGCTTTCCCTTCAGGCGGGATTCATACAGCGGCCAGCCATCCGTCATCCATATCACCACGTCAAAGGGTGACAGCAGGCTCATAAGACGCCCCAGCGTCGCCATAGTGCGTTCACCGAATACGTGCGCAACAACCGTCTTCCGGAGCCTGTCATACGCGTAAAACAGCCAGCGCTGGCGCGATTTAGCCCCGACGTATCCCCACTGTTCGTCCATTTCCGCGCAGACGATGACGTCACTGCCCGGCTGTATGCGCGAGGTTACCGACTGCGGCCTGAGTTTTTTAAATGGCGGAAAATCGTGTTGAGGCCAACGCCCATAATGCGGGCGGTTGCCCGGCATCCAACGCCATTCATGGCCATATCAATGATTTTCTGGTGCGTACCGGGTTGAGAAGCGGTGTAAGTGAACTGCAGTTGCCATGTTTTACGGCAGTGAGAGCAGAGATAGCGCTGATGTCCGGCGGTGCTTTTGCCGTTACGCACCACCCCGTCAGTAGCTGAACAGGAGGGACAGCTGATAGAAACAGAAGCCACTGGAGCACCTCAAAAACACCATCATACACTAAATCAGTAAGTTGGCAGCATCACCCGACGCACTTTGCGCCGAATAAATACCTGTGACGGAAGATCACTTCGCAGAATAAATAAATCCTGGTGTCCCTGTTGATACCGGGAAGCCCTGGGCCAACTTTTGGCGAAAATGAGACGTTGATCGGCACGTAAGAGGTTCCAACTTTCACCATAATGAAATAAGATCACTACCGGGCGTATTTTTTGAGTTATCGAGATTTTCAGGAGCTAAGGAAGCTAAAATGGAGAAAAAAATCACTGGATATACCACCGTTGATATATCCCAATGGCATCGTAAAGAACATTTTGAGGCATTTCAGTCAGTTGCTCAATGTACCTATAACCAGACCGTTCAGCTGGATATTACGGCCTTTTTAAAGACCGTAAAGAAAAATAAGCACAAGTTTTATCCGGCCTTTATTCACATTCTTGCCCGCCTGATGAATGCTCATCCGGAATTCCGTATGGCAATGAAAGACGGTGAGCTGGTGATATGGGATAGTGTTCACCCTTGTTACACCGTTTTCCATGAGCAAACTGAAACGTTTTCATCGCTCTGGAGTGAATACCACGACGATTTCCGGCAGTTTCTACACATATATTCGCAAGATGTGGCGTGTTACGGTGAAAACCTGGCCTATTTCCCTAAAGGGTTTATTGAGAATATGTTTTTCGTCTCAGCCAATCCCTGGGTGAGTTTCACCAGTTTTGATTTAAACGTGGCCAATATGGACAACTTCTTCGCCCCCGTTTTCACCATGGGCAAATATTATACGCAAGGCGACAAGGTGCTGATGCCGCTGGCGATTCAGGTTCATCATGCCGTTTGTGATGGCTTCCATGTCGGCAGAATGCTTAATGAATTACAACAGTACTGCGATGAGTGGCAGGGCGGGGCGTAATTTTTTTAAGGCAGTTATTGGTGCCCTTAAACGCCTGGTTGCTACGCCTGAATAAGTGATAATAAGCGGATGAATGGCAGAAATTCGAAAGCAAATTCGACCCGGTCGTCGGTTCAGGGCAGGGTCGTTAAATAGCCGCTTATGTCTATTGCTGGTTTACCGGTTTATTGACTACCGGAAGCAGTGTGACCGTGTGCTTCTCAAATGCCTGAGGCCAGTTTGCTCAGGCTCTCCCCGTGGAGGTAATAATTGACGATATGATCATTTATTCTGCCTCCCAGAGCCTGATAAAAACGGTTAGCGCCGGGGTTGGATTTTTCAGCGTTCCAGCTAAGGCTAAGGCATTCCTGTTCAAGCGCAAGCCGGGCTATAAAGCGCATTATCGCTTTACCCGTGCCCTTATTTCGATCGCACTGAGAAACATACAGCTCTTTAATATGCAGCTGACCGCTGTATCGGGGCGAGGGATAAAGAATATTGCAACATGCCAGGCCAGTAATGTTATTGCCGCAGCGCGCTCTGATCACCAGGGTACCGGAAAGCCGGTTGAATAACTTTTTACAGAGATAATCCTTCATCAACGCTTCCTGAATGATACCTTCGCCATAATAGGGGTCGTCTCAGAAAACGGAAAATAAAGCACGCTAAGCCGGTTGCAGAGGCCGTAGCGGCCTGAACTTCCCCGCGCCGATCTTGGCGCTGCTGCGCCATAGGTAATCACCGGTCAGGTTGATGTGCTCCCAGCCGAGTGGCGACAGGTACTGCAATAGCGAGTCATCGACGGCATGACCATTGCCGCGCAACGCATGCGCCGCACGCTCCAGGTAGACCGTGTTCCACAGCACGATGGCCGCCGTCACCAGGTTGAGGCCGCTGGCCCGGTAGCGCTGCTGCTCGAAACTGCGGTCACGGATTTCACCAAGGCGGTTGAAGAACACGGCACGGGCCAGCGCATTGCGCGCCTCGCCCTTGTTCAGCCCGGCATGCACGCGGCGGCGTAGCTCGACGCTTTGCAGCCAGTCGAGGATGAACAGCGTGCGCTCGATGCGGCCCAACTCGCGCAGCGCGACGGCCAAGCCGTTCTGGCGCGGGTAGCTGCCGAGTTTCCTGAGCATCAGCGAGGCCGTCACCGTGCCCTGCTTGATCGAGGTGGCCAGCCGCAGGATTTCGTCCCAATGGGCGCGGACGTGCTTGATGTTGAGCGTGCCGCCGATCATCGGCTTGAGCGCGTCATAGGCGGCATCGCCCTTCGGGATGTAGAGCTTGGTGTCGCCCAGGTCGCGGATGCGCGGCGCGAAGCGGAAGCCCAAGAGGTGCATCAGGGCGAAGACGTGATCGGTGAAGCCCGCCGTGTCGGTGTAGTGCTCCTCGATCCGCAGGTCGGATTCGTGGTACAGCAGGCCGTCGAGCACGTAGGTTGAGTCGCGCAGGCCGACATTGACCACCTTGGTGTGGAATGGCGCGTATTGGTCGGAGATGTGGGTGTAGAAAGTCCGTCCTGGGCTGCTGCCATATTTTGGGTTGATGTGCCCCGTGCTCTTTGCCTTGCTAGCGGTTCGGAAATTCTGTCCGTCCGATGATGATGTGGTGCCATCGCCCCAGTGCCCGGCAAAGGGATGCCGAAACTGAGCGTTGACCAGTTCAGCCAACGCTGTCGAGTACGTTTCGTCGCGGGTATGCCAGGCTTGCAGCCAAGCGAGCTTCGCGTAGGTCGTGCCGGGGCAGGACTCGGCCATCTTGGTCAGGCCCAGGTTGATCGCGTCGGCCAGGATCGTGGTCAACAACAGGTTCTTGTCCTTGGCCAGATCGCCCGATTTCAAGTGCGTGAAGTGCCGGGTGAAGCCCGTCCACTCATCGACTTCGAGCAGCAGTTCGGTGATCTTGACGTGCGGCAGGACCATGGCTGTCTGGTCTATCAGCGCCTGCGCGGTGTCGGGCACCGCCGCATCCAGCGGCGTGATCTTCAAGCCCGACTCGGTGATGATGGCATCCGGCAGGTCGTTGGCTGCCGCCATGCGGTTGACGGTGGCAAGTTGTGCTTCCAGCAGCGTCAGCCGCTCATGCAGATATTGTTCGCAGTCGGTGGCCACGGCCAGCGGCAATTCGCTGGACTGCTTGAGGCTGGTGAACTTCTCGGGCGGTACCAGGTAGTCCTCGAAGTCCTTGAACTGGCGTGAACCCTGCACCCAGATGTCGCCCGAGCGCAGGGAGTTCTTCAACTCGGACAGCGCGCACAGTTCGTAGTAGCGCCGGTCGATGCCGGCGTCGGTCATCACCAGTTTCTGCCAGCGCGGCTTGATGAAGCCGGTCGGTGCATCGGCTGGCAGCTTGCGGGCGTTGTCGGTGTTCATGCCGCGCAGCACCTCAATGGCATCAAGCACGTTTTTGGCGGCGGGCGCGGCCCGCAGCTTGAGCACGGCAAGGAATTCCGGTGCATAGCGGCGCAGGGTGGCGTAGCTCTCGCCGATGCGATGCAGGAAATCGAAGTCATCGGGTTGCGCGAGCTTCTGCGCCTCGGTGACGCTCTCGGCAAAGGAATCCCAGGACATGACGGCCTCGATGGCGGCAAACGCATCGCGGCCTGATTGCTTGGCGTCGATCAGCGCCTGACCGATGCGCCCGTACAGACGTACCTTGGCGTTGATGGCCTTGCCTGACGCCTGGAACTGCTGCTGATGCTTATTCTTGGCAGCGTTAAACAGCTTACCCAGGATGCGGTCGTGCAGGTCGATGATTTCGTCGGTGACGGTGGCCATGCCCTCGGTGGCCAGCGCCACGAGAGTGGCGTAGCGCCGTTGCGGCTCGAATTTGGCCAGGTCGGCGGGTGTCATCTGGCCGCCCTCGCGGGCAATCTTGAGCAGGCGGTTCTGGTGAACCAGCCGCTCGATGCCGGTAGGCAGATCGAGTGCCTGCCATGCCTTGAGGCGTTCGATGTGTTCCAGCATATGCCGCGAATTTGGCTTGGCCGGAGACTGGCGCAACCAAGCCAACCAGGTCGTCTTGCCGTTGTCCCGGCGCTTGAGCAGATCGTCGAGGCGGCGGCGATGCGCGTCCGCCAGTGGTTCGGCCAAGGCGTCGTAGATGCGCCGGTTAGCACGGGTGATCGCCTCGGCACTCGCCCGCTCGACGGCGTTGAGGGCGGGCAGAATGACCGACTGCCGCCGCAGGTGCCCGATCAAGGCGCTGGCCAGCACGATGCCTTTGTCGGTTTGCATCGCCAGCTCGGTCAGCATCTGGACGGCCTGCCGGTAATGGCTCATGGTGAAGGGCCGGAAACCGAACACGGTTTGCAGCTCGCTCAGGTGCTCGCGCCGGGTCTGCTCCCGCTGGCCGTACTCGTTCCAGCTTTCGACGCCGACCTTGAGCTGGTCGGCGACCAGCTTCAACAAGGGCGGGAACGGTAGTTCATCGACGCCCAGGATGACGCCGGGAAAGCGCAGGTAACAGAGCTGCACCGCGAAGCCCAGCCGATTGGCTGGCCCGCGCCGCTGTCGGATGATCGAGAGGTCGGTATCGTTGAATGTGTAATGTCGGATCAGGTCGTCCTTGGAGTCCGGCAACGCCAGCAGGCTTTCCCGCTCGGCGGCGGACAGGATGGAACGACGTGGCATATTTACTGATCCGTTCTCAAGTATTGATACAGGGTTTCGCGACTGATTCCGAATTCACGAGCAAGCTTGGTCTTTTGCTCGCCAGCCTCGACACGTTGGCGCAGTTCGGCAATACGCTCAGACGACAGGGATTTCTTCCTGCCACGGTAAGCCCCGCGTTGCTTGGCGAGCGCAATACCCTCGCGCTGACGCTCGCGGATCAGGGCGCGCTCGAACTCGGCGAACGCGCCCATCACCGAGAGCATCAGGTTCGCCATCGGAGAGTCTTCGCCAGTAAAACTGAGGTGTTCCTTGACGAATTCGATATGCACGCCGCGTTGTGTCAGCGTTTGCACGATCCGGCGCAAATCATCGAGATTGCGCGCCAGGCGATCCATGCTATGCACCACCACGGTGTCGCCGGTGCGGGCGAAGCTTATCAGCGCTTCCAGTTGCGGACGCTTGACATCCTTGCCGGATGCCTTGTCGCTAAAAGCGCGATCAACCTTGACGCCTTCCAGTTGCCGTTCCGGGTTCTGGTCGAAGGTGCTGACCCTGATATACCCAATGCGCTGTCCAGTCATGGAATTCCCTGCAAAATGTCAGGGAAGACTCTATGACCTTCAACGAGATATGTCAATAAATTCAAAATTCAATCCTATCCTGACGCAATTTACACATGGCATCTGACATCAGGTTAGGGTATACATACCTATACATGTCTATATTTTCCTATACATGACTAGATTTTGATAGAGATGTTCGCATGATGATTCGTTTTGAATCCGAATGTCGTCGCGTTCGCTTTTTGACTGTTGTTTCCGACTTTGGAATTACACTGTCTTCACTTGACGCTTTTTATATCTTAAAACGATCAGATGCGGTATCGTAAGCGCATGTGATATAAAGGTTTAATCGGTCTGTCACGTCATTTTCGGAGGTCTACCATGGTCAAAGGATTAACCGGTTTAAGCGCCTTTCCATTAACGCCCATGAATGAGGCCGACATTGACGAAGCGGCTTATCGTGGACTGATTAAACGATTGGCGACAAGTGGCGTAGATTCCATTTGTGCTCTGGGTTCGACAGGCAGTTATCCCTATCTGACACGTGAAGAACGAGCTCGAGTGATTTCTCTCACACGTGAAAGCGCATCTGACATACCAGTCTTGGCTGGGATTGGTGCATTGCGCACCAAAGATGTTTTGTTATTAGCCGAAGATGCTCAGAAACTGGGTGTGGATGGGGTGCTTTTGGCGCCTGTCTCTTATCAGTTGCTGACAGATGCTGAGGTGCTGGGCTTGTTTAAAGCGGTGGATTCGATGTTGTCGGTGCCACTGATTGTTTACAACAATCCCCGTACAACTCGATTCGACTTTTCGAATGATTTGCTAGCTGAAATCTCTCAATTAGCCAGCGTACGCTCCATCAAGATTCCGGCGGTCTCTCTGGATTTTTCCGTTGCTCAGGATCGGATCACACAGCTTCGGTCAGTGATTGCGCCCGATGTGAGCATTGGTGTTAGTGGCGATGCGTCTGCAGCCATTGGGTTAACTGCAGGCTGTGATGCCTGGTATTCCGTCATTGGTGGATTGTTCCCAGAGACGGCTTTGGCGATTACACGTGCGGCTCAAGGTTCAGAACCAGAAGAAGCGCTGAAGTTATCTGATCAACTCCATACGTTGTGGACCTTGTTTGCTCAGCATGGTGCGCTGCGTGTCGTGGCAGCTGCTGCAGAATTGCTCGGTTTTGCGCAACAAAACTGCTTGCCCCTGCCACTACGGTCTTTATCCGGCGAGCCTAGGAACGTGCTCCAACAAGTCTTACAGACACTAGATCTGCAATAGGTTTATGCGTACGTGATAACGCTAGGTGATGGTTATTTCGGTTGTTCGCGCCATTGCCCGGGCTGAAGATCGCCTAACGTCCAAGCACCGATCTGAGTTCGGATCAGACGTAAAGTGGGAAGCCCAACAGCGGCAGTCATACGTCGGACTTGGCGGTTACGACCTTCATCAATCGAGATCTCTAACCAACAGGTTGGGATGCGCTTGCGTTCACGGATGGGTGGGTTGCGTGCCCAGATATCTGGTTCGTCGATCAGTTCAACTTGTGCAGGCTGTGTGGGACCGTCTTTAAGTATCAATCCTGTGCGCAATTGGTCGAGTTGTGCTTCTGTAGCCTGACCCTCAACCTGTACCCAATAGGTTTTACGCATCTTGTAGCGTGGCTCGGTAATCCGAGCTTGCAGGCGCCCGTCATTGGTGAGCAATAACAAACCTTCACTGTCACGGTCTAGGCGTCCTGCGGGATAGACATCTGGGATTTCCACATAATCCTTCAAAGTCGCCCGTCCTTGATCATCCGTAAATTGTGTCAAAACACCGTATGGCTTATTCAATAAGATCAGACGCGTTTGAACAGGTGTTGGACGCCGTGATTGGGTGATTTGATTGCGCTTTTGCGTATGCCGTGCGCCCGAAGCCGTGGCTTGATTTGAGCGTTTAGGGTGTTTAGGACGATTGGATGGTGGTTGACGAGTCATGGCGTTTAGCTTGAATAAATGGTGGTCTTCACAGTCTATAGGGGATTGACGTTCCTGGGGCCAGAAAAAGAAGACTTGAAATGTATGGAATCGTCCTTATCTATTTAAGCAAGAGAAGGTCAGTGCTCCTGAGAGGCTGATCGAATCTTTTCAACTTGCTTATAGGAGATGAATATGAACTACCCAATGGGACGTAACCTACTTTTAAACTCTGTTGGCTTTGATCGTTTGCTTAATGCCTTTGGCGATCTGGAAACAGCGATGAATGAAACCAAAGCACAGAGCTACCCGCCTTACAACATCGTTAAAAAAGGCGAACATGACTATGAAATTGAGATTGCCGTCGCAGGCTTTAAGCGTGATGAACTGAGCATTCAGTTCGAAAGCGACAAGCTGACTGTTGAAGGTAAAGTGCAAGCACAGCGCGACGTAGAGTACTTACACCGTGGCATTGCCGCTCGCGACTTTAAACATCAGTTCACGCTGGCCGAGACTGTCGTGGTGCAAGATGCTGATCTGGTCGATGGCATGCTGGTAATTCGTTTGCAAAACGTGATCCCTGAAGAGAAAAAACCACGTCAGATTAGTATCGGTGGTGCACAAAAGGATGTATTAGAAAATCAGGTGGTGTAACGCTGCTTTATTAACTGATTCATCACTTTAAAAAACGGCGCCGACTGGCCTCACTAAGAGGTGAGTCGGCGCCGTTTTAGTTTTCTGTTACGAGACAGAATCTTCCGTTATGCGATTTCGCGTAAAGCGCTACGAACGATGGAAATGAGTTCGTCCAAATGGCTGTCTTCCATGATCAACGGTGGGGAGAATGCGAGCGTTTCACCAGTAAATCGGACAAAGGCGCCTTTTTCAAAGCATTTCAGGAAAGCATCGTAGGCGCGTGTGCCGGGCTCACCTGCACGGGGTTCCAGTTCAACGGCACCCATGAGACCGATGTTACGGATGTCGGTCACAAAGGGTTCGCCTTTGAGGCTGTGAAGCGCTTCTTCAAACTTAGGTGCCATGGCGTTGGCACGCTCAAAGAGACCCTCGTTCTCGTAGATATCGAGTGCGGCAATGCATGACGCGGCTGCAGCAGGGTGAGCGGAGTAGGTGTAGCCATGGAAAAGCTCAATGCCGTGCGCTGGGCCATTCTCGACAATCGTGTCATGAATTTCTCGACTTGCGGCCACGGCACCCAATGGGATGACAGCGTTGTTGATTGCTTTGGCCATGGTGATGATGTCGGGTGTGACGCCGAAGTACTCAGCTGCCGTGGCTTTACCGAGTCGACCAAACGCGGTAATGACTTCATCAAAGATCAACAAAATACCGTTGTCGGTACAAATTTGACGCAGTTTCTCGAGGTAACCTTTGGGCGGCACAATGACCCCGGCTGAGCCCGCGACAGGTTCGATGATGACTGCTGCAACAGTTGACGGATCATGCAAAGCCAAAATGCGTTCGAGTTCATCGGCTAGGTGGGCGCCCCAAGCGGGTTGGCCACGGCTAAATGCGTTGTGCTCGGGTGCATGCGTGTGTGGCATGTGATCAGTGCCAGGAATGAGGTTGGCAGAGAACGCTTTACGGTTTGAAACAATACCACCGACTGAAATGCCACCAAAGCCTACGCCGTGATAACCACGCTCACGACCAATCAGGCGGGTGCGTTGTGCGTCACCGTTGGCACGATGATAAGCCAGTGCAATTTTGAGGGCAGTGTCATCGGCCTCAGAGCCTGAGTTTGCAAAGAAAATCCGATCCAGCGTGCCTGGCATGATTTTAGCGAGGCGTTGCGCAGCTTCAAAAGCGCGTGGGTGACCCATCTGGAAGGAAGGTGCGTAATCCAGCTCAGTCAGCTGATCTGCGACGGCTTTAACAATCGGGGCACGACCGTGACCGGCGTTCACGCACCAGAGTCCGGACACCGCATCCATCACTTGACGATTGTCAGTGGTGGTGTAGTACATCCCTTGCGCACCTTTAAATAGTCGGGGTGCCGCTTTGAATTGTTTATTTGCCGTAAAAGGCATCCAGAAGTTGGACAGATCAAGCTTCTCATCGGTCGCGTTTTGCGCCAGTGAGCTCGCGGAGGTCAAATCATTCATGTCAGCATCACCAAAAAGAAAAAATTTAAAGGCCAGCATTGAATCGTCTATGGTAAACCATAAACCTGCTTTTTCAAGTGATTTCAGCGACTTCCATGCTTTAGTGTGAAAATTCTCAATGAAATGGGCGCGTTGTGATCGGATCCCTGTTGAGCGAGTGGTTATCGATAGAGTAGTGGCAAGACAAGTGACAGGATAGTCACTGTTTTACAATGACACTCAGTGTTTGCGTTTTATTCGCATTGTGCCTGCGTGCATCCGATGCACGCAGGCAGTCTTTCTTTCTGGTTGTGAGGTGTTGTATGGGTGTCAAGATTCGAGTTGGTATTGCTGGCTATGGGAACTTAGGTCGGGGTGTTGAGGCCGCGATCCGTAAAAATCCGGATATGGAATTAGTCGGTGTCTTTACGCGCAGGGCGCCCGAAACATTGGAGACTTTGTTCGAACAAACTGCGACCTATCCGATGGATTCCTTGGAAGAATTCAAAGACGCCATCGATGTGCTGGTTTTGTGTGGTGGATCAAAATCAGACTTGCCGCAGCAAGGCCCTGAATTAGCCACCCAGTTCAATACCGTTGATAGTTTTGATACGCATGCGCGTATTCCGGAATATCACGCCGTTGTCGATGCCGCTGCTCGCGCGAATGAAAAAACCGCACTCATTTCTGTGGGCTGGGATCCAGGCATGTTTTCGATTAACCGCTTGATTGGTGAAGCCTTGCTACCTGATGGTGTGACCTATACCTTCTGGGGTAAAGGTTTAAGCCAAGGACACTCCGATGCAGTGCGGCGTGTAGAAGGCGTGAAAGCTGGCGTGCAGTACACCATTCCAGCTACGGAAGCGATTGAACAAGTCCGTCAGGGTTTGCGTCCTGAACTCAGTACCCGTCAGAAACACACCCGTGAATGTTTTGTGGTGCTGCAAGAGGGTGCAGATGCCGCCACCGTTGAAAAAACAATCGTGACCATGCCTGACTACTTTGCGGATTACGACACGACGGTTCATTTTGTAGATGAAGAGACTTTGCAGCGCGAGCACTACAAAATGCCCCATGGCGGTTTTGTGATTCGAAGTGGCAACACCACCGATGACAACGCCCAAGTCGTCGAGTATTCACTGCGACTGGAAAGCAATCCGGAGTTTACGGCCAGTGTGTTGGTGGCTTATGCCCGTGCCGCTTATCGCTTGAACGCGCAAAAGCAGTTCGGTGCAAAGACCGTTTTTGATGTCGCGCCCGGTTTATTATCGATCAAATCGCCAGAGCAGTTGCGCGCAGAATTGTTGTAAAAGCTGTAGAAACTAAAAAAGTGCACCCCTTGTTTTTCTGCGTTGGCAGGACAAGGGGTGCGCTTTTTTGACACATGACTAATTAATGTATCTGAAGCGAGATCGACTTAATCAGACAGACCGATTTTGTTGGGCATACGCTGTTCAATAGCGTACTTCAACAAGGCAGCTACCCGATAGAAGCCATGCGCAAATTTGCTATACGGCAGCATCAGAAATAAGCCCATCACAAAGCCAAGGTGAATGGCAAGCCACAATCCCATGTAGCTCGTGTCGCGCCAGATTAACAACAGCAATCCAGTCAGACTCACCAAGAACAGCAGTACGATAAAGCCGCGATCCATTGGTTTTTGCGCGGCATCGCCATGCAAGGGTGCACGGACCATGTTGAGCCACAACAGCCCTGCGGGTCCAATGAGTAAGCCAATCCCACCCACAGTTCCTAAAATGACCGGCAGACTTAGGTAGTCATAAGGAGCGTGCCAGCCAAACAGATAGTGGTAGATGGTGCCGACACAGGTGGCCGCAAAACACAGCATAAAGCCGTAAAACGTGAAGTGATGAAAAATCCGCCGACGCAAGGTAAAGCGGTCGTCTTCATCATTACAGCCTTTGCCATGGCCGCCATCGAGGTACTTCATGGTGAGCGCATCCTGCGTCGCCTGCGTCGCGGCTGGTGTCGTGATTTGGCCAGGTGAGATATTCTTCCAGAATCGCCGCACCCCAATTCCGAGCGCGATGATCGCGAATATAAACACGGTACCGAACATCAGAACCAGCGTGTTGTGGGGAAATACAGCATAAAAGTTGCCGGCCAAGGGTTCATGGAACAAACCACCGACTGAGCCCGCTGCCATGATTAAGAACACCACCAAACCCAGTGCAACCGCTAAAGACAGGGCTAGCCCATTTCGAGCATAGAGCTTACCCAGTGGTGCGGGCCAAGCGTAGTGAGTGTAAGTTTCCTGACGCACTTTGGCCATGGCCTGGGGTACGTTGACTGCAAACTCGTGGGGTGGTGCGTACTGACAGGCGTGTAAACAGGCGCCACAGTTGTGACACAAGTTGGCCAGATAATTCAAATCTGCCTTGTTGTCGAAGGTCAGATGTCGGGTCATGGCCGGGAAGACGGCACAGAACCCTTCACAGTAGCGACAGGCGTTACAGATTTGCATGATACGTGCCACTTCGGCTTCATTGTCCGTGAGCGGACCTTTGTGCCAGTTGATAGCCTGATCGGCCACGGTTTCAAGCGACCGCATGGGTAACTCCTTTTTGTTTGTGATCTAAGGCTGTGCGTGCTGCTTGAGCACCGGCGATACGACCAAAGACTGTGCCAATTGACATGCCAACCCCTGCGGTATAGCCCTTGCCCAAGACGTTGCCCGCATTAATTTCGCCGGCTGCGTACAAGTTGGGTGAGGCTTTGCCATCAAAGAACACGCTGGCGTTCTCGTCGGTTTTAAGACCCAGATAGGTAAACGTGATGCCGGGTCTGAGTGGATAGGCATAAAACGGTGGTTTATCCAAAGGCAATGCCCAGTGTGTTTTAGCGGGTTCAATCCCTTGCGTGTGGCAGTCATCCAAGACTGTGTGATCAAAGGTGCCCTTCTGACAGGCTTGGTTGTAGTTTTCAACTGTTTGAGCTAGCGTGGCTGGATCCAAACCAATCTGGGTAGCCAGACCTTCGATGGTGTCGCTGACGGTGCCATCAAAAACAGGCGGCATAAAACGACCAATGGCTTTGCTGTCAATAATTGAGTAAGCAATTTGTCCAGGTTGCATGGCCACCAGACGACCCCAGATGGCATAGCGTTTGGGCCAGAAGTCTTCACCCTCATCGTAAAAGCGATGGGCATCGCGGTTGACCACAATGCCTAAAGACACACAGTCAATTCGCGTACAGATGCCACCATCGTAGAGCGGTGCACGGGCATCGATGGCCACACAGTGAGACTGCGACGGATCACCAATAATATCGGCGCCAGCCTCCATCATGAGTTTGAGGACCACCCCTTCGTTAAAGCGGGTGCCACGAATGAGAAAGTTGTCTGCAGGCCATTCGCCACGCTCGTTTTGTCCCCAGGCTTCGCGTAACCATTCACGGTTTGACTCAAAACCACCGGCGGCCAAGACACAGGCTCGCCCCTCAAACCGTTGATTACCGCTACGCACAGCAACAAACCGTCCGTCATCAAACTCGATGGCATCAACCGGTGTTTCATAGCGAACATGGACACCCATGTCGATGGCACTGCGGTAATAGGCGTTGACCAAAGCTTTACCACCGCCCATAAAGAACGCATTGGTTCTGGCCACGTGTAATGCACCCGACAGTGGTGGTTGAAACACGACACCGTGTTTACGCATCCAGCCACGCACGCTTGAAGACCCGCGAATCACCATGCGCGCTAGCTGTTCGTTCGTCTGACCGCCTGTGACTTTGAGTAAATCTTGCCAGTATTCTTCTTCTGGATAAGCATCCACGAGCACGTCTTGTGGCTCATCATGCATGCAGCGCAGGTTCCGTGTGTGTTGCGAATTGCCGCCACGCCACTCTTTAGGGGCGGATTCCAGCATGAGCACGCTGGCGCCTGCTTCACGCGCGGTGATGGCCGCACAGAGCGCAGCATTACCGCCACCGACTACAACGACGTCCCACATGCGCATCTCCTCTTTTTAATTGGGTTGTACAAAGTTTTCATAGGGTCACTTTACTCTGTTGTTCATCTGTACGCTAGATGGTAATTACAGGTCAGGTGTTCACGAATTGTGAAGACTGGCACCTGGCCATTGACCCGAATCGACCAGTTGTTTCGCGATATCCGCGAGAATACGTCGCATCGCCAGTGCGGCAGGTGACAGTTCTTCTTCCGGCAGCGTGGCCAAATAACTCATACGCCTTAAATCTTTGTCTTTGATGGGCCAGGCACCCAGTGTTTCTCCAGAAATACGGGCAAGTGCAGAACCGGGCTGGATCGTAGCAACTAGACCGGCTTTAACCAAATCCAGAAGCATCGCCAATCCATCAATCTGCGCCACAATGTTTGGCCACAAGTGGGCTTTCTCATAAGCCGCATCTAGCACGGCCCGTAAACCGTGATGACCGGTCGGTAAAACCAATGGTAAATGCACTATTGACTGTAGGGTGACGGATTGACTGCGTGTTGGTTTAAATAAACGGTGGTCTGCGATTAAAAAGAGCTGTTCATCCAGTAGCGGTGTGGTCATCCAGCGCCCGCGCTCGGCGGTGCGAAACACAATCGCAAGATCTAGTTGCCTGGCACTCAGTTGTTGAATGAGATTGCCCGATAGGCTTTCAACGATTTTAAGACGCACGTCTGGATATTGTTCGCGCATCGCTTGAAACAAAGGTAAACCTAAGACAGCCGTGGTTGTGTGCGTTAGTCCTAGACTGACTTGTCCAGAAAGACGTGCGTGTTGCGCCGCATAAACCGCTTCTTCGGCGTGTCGAAGGACAAGTTGTGCTTGCTGCCAGAAAGCCAACCCTGCTTCGGTCGGTGTGACACCGGTTGCACTACGGCGTAACAGGATGGTGGAGAGCTCGTTTTCTAGACGAGCGATTTGCTGGCTTAGGGCCGATGTGACGACACCCAGCGCATTGGCGGCTTGCCCCATGCTGCCGAGTTCAACCACTTTAACGAAGTATCTTAATTGGCGCAGTTCCATGCGTCTGATTTTGACACGGCAAGACGCTGTGCGGTGCGTTTTGTGAGAATTGCTGATGCATGAACAGGCAAACTGTCATTTAATGGAGGACATGGCGATTTGTGTGCCCTTGTTGAAAGAGAGCACTAGCAACCGGTAACACCGAATTTCCCGATCCGATACATTTCTGAAGAGACGCACCACTGATATGACTGATTTAAAAAATAAGAATGATGAGCCCGCATTGACTTCGCTTGCCCATGGTGGCGGTTGTGGCTGCAAAATTGCACCTAATGTTTTAACGGCGCTCTTAGCGCGCTTACCTGTCCCTACGCCGGATCCTAATTTGTTGGTGGGCACGGAAACGGGCGATGATGCTGCGGTTTACCGACTCAATGATGAACAGGCAGTGATCGCAACCACAGACTTCTTTATGCCGATTGTCGATGATCCGTTTGATTTTGGACGAATTGCAGCAACAAACGCCCTGTCGGACGTGTACGCCATGGGCGGACAACCCATTCTCGCATTGGCCATTGTGGGTATGCCAATCAATGTGCTCTCACCCCACACCATTGGGGAGATTATGCGCGGCGGTCAGTCGGTCTGCGCCTCGGCAGGGATTGTGGTGGCGGGTGGACACTCCATTGACTCTGTGGAACCCATTTATGGATTGGCGGCATTGGGTGTGGTCGATCCCAAGTTAATTCGGCGTAACCGCGATGCTCAAGCAGGTGATTGTGTCATTCTCGGTAAACCTTTAGGTGTTGGGATTTTTTCTGCAGCCTATAAAAAGCAGGCATTGGAGGCGGCAGCCTATCAGCAGTTGATCGAGACCACGACCTTATTGAACAAAGCGGGTCAGGCGTTGGCACAGTTGTCAGCGGTGCATGCCATGACTGATGTCACTGGATTTGGTTTGCTGGGACATGCGCAGGAAGTGGCGCAAGCCTCGGGTGTGAGTTTGCATTTGGATGCATCGCGAATCCCGTTTCTGGATTCAGTGCAAGCACTGGCTCAGGCGGGCTATGTGACTGGCGCTTCAGGGCGCAACTGGCAGTCATACGGGCATCAGATTCGAGGTGTGGCAAGTGATGATTTGTTGTGGCGCAATTTGCTCACCGATCCACAAACCTCAGGCGGACTGTTGGTGACGTGTGCACCCGATGCGGTCCAAGATGTTCTGGCGACATTCCGTGCACATGGATGTGGGCAAGCGTCTGTCATCGGTGAGGTTCAGGCGGGTGATGCAGGTTTTGTGCAAGTACGGTAGTCTAAAACGTTGAAATGTGATGAATACAAGAAGTAAGGAGAGTATCCGATGAGTCAGGACGCGATGCGTGAACGTGTGAATGCGGTGCGTGACAGAATAGCTGCGGCGTGTGCCCGTGCCGGTCGTGATCCATCTGAGGTTAGTCTTTTACCAGTCAGTAAGACGTTTCCGGTTGACGCAATTCGTGAGGCGATGGCTTTGGGCTTTGATGCGTTTGGTGAAAACCGTCCTCAGGAACTCGCCAGTAAAGCACAAGCGCTTGAAGCGTCTTATTTACGCTGGGTTGCCATTGGTCAGGTACAGACGAATAAAGCCAAAGACATCGCTCAGTGGGCCAGCGAGCTTCAGTCTCTGGATCGATTGTCTTTAGCTCAGGCGTTACAGCGACGATTGGAACCCCTAGAGCGCACACTCGACGTTTTAGTGCAAGTTAAAACCTCACCGGAAGACACAAAGTCGGGTGTGGAGCCTGAAGAGCTTGTGCCTTTTCTTAAGTCTTTGGAGTCGTACCCGAATCTGCGTTTGAAAGGTTTGATGACAATGGCTGTGCTGTCAGAGGATGAACAAGCAGTACGGGCATGTTTTCGTCAGTTGCGGCAGTGTCGTGATGACGCTGTGGCGCAGGGGATCGATGCCAACCGTTTAAAGACGTTGTCGATGGGCATGAGCGGCGACATGGAGCTCGCAATTGAAGAGGGCTCTACACAAATTCGTGTGGGTTCAGCGATTTTTGGTGGTCGAAGCTAACTGTATTTGAATCAAGGTGTCGGCACGACGCGTAAAGTGCCGCGCATACGGGGTGAGTGTCCACCCACAGTACTTAAGAACCGATAGTCAGTTTCTGTGTCCAAACTAGAGACGTCTAAAATCACTCGGGTTGTTTCACCTCGGCCGATTAAGGGCGTTGCAGCTAGGATGTGTTCGCTGTTGGGGGCTGTCCAGTGATTGATTTCACCGGCTCGATAGGCAGCTCTTGCGACAGTCTCCAGATAAGGTCTGGTGGTTAAAACCCAGTTTTGTGGGGTGGCGGTTTTAGGTAGTCTGCCGATGTGCTCAAGCTCGACGGTAAAACGCTCGCAATTTTGTGGAACATCAATCTGGGTCTGACTGAAACGCAAAGTATCACCCACAGCCAGATGGACTTCGCAGGGGTTGGGCGGGACCAGTGGCGCAACGTCGGTGGTTTGACTGGCGACACTGGTATTCAGTGTAAGCGTCAAACCTAGGATGATCGGTGTGATCAGTAAACGTGTGGTGCGTAGAGTCATGAGTGGCCGATATTAAAGTCAGGATGCTGGATAAACACTTGCGATTACCCTGTATTCTAAGTGATGCTGGCTTTTGAAGAGTTTTTTATGATCCCCCGCTTATTAAAATGAAATCTGGTTTGCATAGACTTTGTCAGGTTAAAATACGACTATGGCTATTTTAAATATTCTTCATTATCCCGATCCACGTTTGCACAAGGTGGCCAAACCTGTTGCACAGGTCGACGATCGTATTCGCCAGTTGGTCAAAGACATGGCTGAAACGATGTATCAGGCGCCAGGTATTGGCTTGGCGGCCACTCAGGTCGACGTGCACGAACGTGTGGTGGTTATTGATCTCTCAGAAGAACAAAATGAACTGCGAGTGCTGATCAATCCGGAAATCCTTTCGCGCAGTGATGACACACAAGTCTACGAAGAAGGCTGTCTGTCAGTGCCCGGTATTTACGAAGAAGTGAAACGCGCTTCCGAAATCCGCGTGAAAGCCCTCGATGAAAACGGTCAGACTCAAGAGTTTGATGCAGATGGTTTGCTCGCTGTCTGTATCCAGCATGAGATTGATCACTTGGATGGCAAGGTGTTTATACAACGCTTATCCAGCCTAAAGCACAACCGTTTGCGCACCAAGATCCTTAAACAGCGACGCGAAAAACAGCTTGAAACGGTTGAGTAGGGAGTACTTATTTCGTTCTTGGATGCACTGCGGGTTAACAAAAAGACATTTTGTGTAGAACGGTAAAGTATCTAGAGGTTGCGTGGTGTTAGTAGCAGAACGACAGGTTTTCATAGTGGCTGGCCCAAATGGCGCTGGCAAGACAACGTTTGCGCGCTCATTTCTGGCGCCCTTAAAGGATGATGTTCGCTTTATAAACGCGGATTATATTGCAGCAGGTTTGTCGCCATTTGATCCGGAGTTAGTCGCGATTAGAGCTGGAAAAATCATGCTAGAAGAAGTCGAAGCATGTTTTAGTCGCGGTGAAAGTTTTGCGATTGAGACGACCTTGTCTGGGCGTAGTTACCTAAAACATATTGCCCGTTGGCAAGCAAATGGTTACAAGGTTCGGCTGCTATTTTTGTTCTTAAATGATGTGAATATTTGTATTGATCGAGTCGCACAAAGAGTCAGTCAAGGAGGGCACGATATTCCAGAGACGGTGATTCGGCGGCGTTTTGATGCTGGATTAAGGTTGTTGCATTCAGACTATAAACATGTTGTGAATGAATGGTTGGTTTTTGATAATTCAGAATTAGATCCAATCTTGATGGAGCAAGGAGTCAATAGGTGAATCGCCAAAACGACGAAACAACCAGTTTTGTGGCGCAAGTGACTGCGGGGTTGAAACGCGCTGCTCAGCTGGCTCGTGAAGACGGGATTAAGTATGGCACGGGCATAGTGGTTATGGTTGACGGCAAGATCGTACATATTTCTGCCGAAGAGCTGAAAGAACAAGCGCGCCAGGAGGAGCAGGCGCGCTTAGCGCAAGAAAGCACAAAATCTGCGGACGAGAATTAAATCTCGAAGGGCGTTACGCCTATTATTGATTTGCAGACTCTTCCTTGAAATTGCTCTTTTCAATTTCAACACCTTGGAGATGAACCACCTGTTGAGAAAATGGGATTTCAATGCCGTTTTCCGGAAATTCTTGTGTAATCATTTCCATTAGCTTACGTTTGACAGGCCATTTGGCCGCGGCAATGGTTTGCAAGCGCACTCTGATCATAATGGCTGAATCTCCCAAACCATTAACACCCATGACTTCGGGTTCTCCAATGATTTTGTCTTGAAATTGTGCGTTCTCACGCATCTGTTGCCCGATCTCACGTAAGACCTCAAACGCTTTATCCAGATCGGTGTCATAGGCAACGCCGACATCCACTAGGGCATAAGCAAACTGACGGCTGTGGTTGCTCACGGTGGTGATGGTGCCGTTGGGGACATAATGCACTGCACCCTCGCCGTCACGCAGGCGTACGTAGCGTAAGGTGACTTCTTCAACGGTGCCAGATTTGCCAGCGACTTCAATAAAATCGCCTTGTCGAATCTGGTTTTCTAGCAACATGACAAATCCCACAAAGTAGTCTTTGACCAAGCTTTGTGCCCCAAAGCTGATGGCGATCCCTGCAACACCCGCTGTGGCTAATAACGGTGCAATTGAAATGCCGAGTTCGCCGAGCACCAGTAAAAACGTGATGACGCCAATGACCACAGACGCCACATAACCGATGATGCGATTAATGGTTTCTAGGCGCTTGCGGTCTTCTAAGTCGATGGCGCGCCGCTCAAGACGGTTATGGACGCTCGTCAGAAAACGGCGCACGAGCTGTCGGGTGATAAAGGCGATAATCAATACCAAAATGACATTGATGCCTGCCACAAGGGCCGACAGCCAGCCGGGCAGCTGTTCCCAGCCCATGAGGTTTAAAATTTTGACGGTAATTTCACGCATAAGGCAACTCTGATTGATGATCGGGACGGCGCATCGACTTTGTGGGTCGGCTTGCGATATCCTTCATAGTAACGACATGACGACAGATCAGTCTAAGATTTGCGTCCATTTTAGGTAATGATATGAGAATTGGTTTTGCAGGAACGCCCGAGTTTGCAAGCACGGTGCTAGAAACACTGATTGCCCGTGGTTATCAGATTAACGTGGTGCTGACGCAACCGGATCGACCGTCTGGCCGAGGTATGAAGCTCACACCCAGTCCAGTGAAGGCTTTAGCACAGTCGCATGGTTTGACGGTTTTGCAGCCCGTGAGTTTGCGTTTAGATGGTCGTCATCCGCAAGATGCGCAAGACGCACAGACGGCTTTACAGGCTTTAAATCTGGATGTGCTGATTGTGGTGGCGTATGGATTGATTTTACCGGCCTGGGTGCTACAGATGCCGCGCTACGGGTGTTTAAACATTCATGCTAGTTTGTTGCCACGCTGGCGTGGTGCTGCCCCAATTCAACGTGCCATCGAGGCGGGTGACACACACACAGGCATCACGATTATGCAAATGGATGAAGGGCTGGATACGGGCGATATGTTGCTAATCGCGCCATTAGAAATCGAACCTTCAGACAACGCACAACGGTTACATGACCGTTTGGCAACATTGGCCTGCACGACGATTGTGCAAGCACTTGAGAAGCTGCAAGCGGGTGAATTGCAACCGCAACCCCAGCCTGAGGAAGGTGTGACGTATGCAGAAAAATTGAATCGGGAAGAGTCACATCTCGATTTGTCTGCACCTGCGTCGGAACTTATCAGAAAAGTCCGTGCTTTTGATCCATTTCCGGGTGCGCGTTTGTCGCTGCCTGGAATTGATGAGCCGGTCCGCGTGTTTGATGCACAAGTCGTTTCTGATGATGGTGTGATCTTGAAACCAGGCAGTCTGGTGGCTGCTAGTGCACAGGGGATTGACGTGATGACAGGTGATGGCATACTGAGGATTCTTGAATTGCAGCGCGCTGGTGCACGCCGTCAAGCGGCCGCATCGTTTTTACAAGGCTGGCGTACAATCCCGGAAATGGGTGCACCGCCTGTTGAATCCTGAGTTTTTCAGAAACCTTTATGACGCAATCCACACAAAAAACCAATCTCGCACACGCCCTGAGTCTGGCGGCACAATGTTTGGCTGATGTGGAATCAGGCCGATCACTGAGTGCGGTGCTCTACAAACTCGAAGGTCCTAATCGTCCGGCTGCATTGGCGTTGGTGTCTCATGCTCTACGTTTCTGGGGGCTAGGGCGCACATGGCGCAGCATGGCTTTAAGCAAACGCGCCTCCAGTGCCGCATTAAATAGCCTAGTGGGCTTGAGCTTGCTGATGCTTGATGTGGCAATGCAAAAAGGGGAAGGCTCGGCTGAAGCAGCCAGTGTGCCCTCACATCAAAGCCCTCTGTCGAGTGATGCGCCAGTCTATCCTGTGCACACGATTGTGGATCAAAGTGTGCGTGCCGCTCGACTACTCATTTCAGCGCCTTTTGCGCCACGTTTAATCAATGCGATTCTGAGACGGTTTCAACGTGAACGGGCCATATTTGTCGAAGCAGTTACGAATGATCCGGTTGCACGCTATGGCTACCCCGTGTGGTGGCAAAAGCGTGTGCAGCAGGCGTATCCAGCGCAATGGGAAGCGATTTTGTCGGTCAGTCGACATAAGCCCGCGTTGGTCCTGAGAGTGAATACGCGAGTCACGACGCTGCAAACTGTGATTGAGGCCATGCAGGCTCAGAACCTGGAAGCTCAAGCCCTAACCGAGGTGGCGTTGTCCGTTCGAAACACGGGTGCGGTGGAGTCTTTACCGGGCTATGACGCGGGGTGGTGGTCTGTTCAGGATTTGTCGGCACAGCGTGCTGCGCAGATTCTCGCGCCTTTTGACGGTGCTAAGGTGTTAGATGCCTGTGCAGCTCCAGGTGGCAAGAGCTCGCATTTGCTGGAGTTGGCGCAGATTGAGCTGACGGCTGTCGATGCTGATGCACGACGACTCGCGATGACAAAACAAAACCTGTCACGCTTACAACTGATGGATCCCGACTGTGTGCATTTGATCCATGCCGATGTACGCAAGAGCCAGTCATGGCGTGCCAATGGACCGTATGATTTGATTCTGGCGGATGTGCCTTGTACCGCCTCGGGTATTGTGAGGCGACACCCCGATATTCCTTGGTTGCGTCGTGAGTCTGATTTAAAGCAGACCACTCACCTACAACGAGAGATCTTGGATGCGTTGTGGTCATCTTTAAAACCCGGCGGACGGCTGTTATTGGCAACGTGCTCTGTGTTTGAAGAAGAAGGCGAGCAACAGGCACAAGCATTTTTATCGCGTTTTGCGGATGCCAAACGACAACCAGCACCTGGGCAGATTTTGCCGATGGCGGCAGGTGAACAGCATGCAACGGGTTTTGATGGGTTCTTTTATGCACTTTTTGAGAAGGGGATTTAAAGCGTGTCGGTGACATCAATCCGTGTCAAACCATGGCTCAACACCTGGAGAGGGAGTGTCTTTAAATTCTGGTGGGTGTTCTTTGTGTTTTGTCTAGGGTTGCAAAGTGTATTTGCACAAACACCGCAAGCGGAAATTCGTCGGATTGACCCGTTGGTTCAGAATGGCCAGTTGGTCATGGATGTGGATATTGGCCTACAGTTGAGTTCAGCCATGCGCGAAGTACTTGAGCGTGGGGTGCCACTGGCTTTTGAGATTGCCATTGAAATCGGAGAGCCACGTTGGTGGTGGTTTGACCGCAAACTGGTGCAGGCGCAATTGTTGCGACGAATCTCTTACAACACATTGACCCGCCAGTGGCGTGTGAGCACGGGTGATTTGGGGATGGTTGTGCCGACTTATGAAGAAGCATTGGATCTGGTGCGGCGTGTCCGAGGCTGGGTGGTGGCACCGATCGATCGTTTTGATTTGGGCAATGCCTATGAAGGGCAGGTGCGTATTCAATTGGATATGACGCAGATGTCACGTGCTTTACAACTGGATGCCGGTAAGCGGGATTGGCAATTAACGAGTGCTTGGCGCACATTCTCGTTTCAGCTCGAACAAGAGAAAGCGACTGAGGTTGAGTCGAACGTCACTACCCCGCAAACCGAGGCCCGATCATGAGACGCTGGGCCGGCTGGCTGATTGCGCTGGGGGCCTGTGCGGGTTTGGGCTTGTTTATCTTGCTGGCTTGGTCCACCGGCAGCGCTTCTCGGCTGGCCGAGCATCATGAGCTACTGGTTTATTTGAATATGGCCTTAGCTGCCGGCTTGATTGTCTGGGTGCTGGGTTTATTGGCTCGACTTGTCTGGCATCTTTATAAAGGTCAGTTTGGTGCAAGACTGACAGGTCGTTTTGCGCTGGCATTTATTTTGATTGGCGTGTTGCCAGGCGCCTTGATCTATACGGTTTCGGTTCAGTTCATGTCGAAATCGATTGAGTCCTGGTTTAATGTGCGGGTGGATACTGCGCTAGATGCCGGTTTGGCGTTAGGTCGCACTGCGTTAGATGCGCAAATTAACGAATTAGATACCCGTGCCAAGGCGATGACGCCTCTGTTGTCAGAGGCCGATGAATCCGATTTGCCCACTTTATTAGCTCGTGTGCGGGACGTGACGGGTGTGAAAGAAGTGGGTGTGTTTACAGGGTCTGGGCGACCGGTGTCGTTTGTGACTGAACGGTTTGGACAGTTGTTGCCGCAAACAATCCCCAGTCATATCCTGAACCAGCTTCGCATCACCCATGGTTATGCGGCGGCTGAAAGTGTCATGAGTTCTGGGCCGCGAGATGTGGCTGCGGGCATGATATTGCGCGTGATTGTGCCTATGGCGAGCGATATGACGCACTCGGGTAGCTCACTTGGGCAGGAAATGCGATGGTTGCAACTGATTAAGCCAGTCCCTGAAAGCCTTGTTCACAATGCAGAAGAAGTGCGTGCAGGCTATCGTGACTATCAGGAACTGGCACTGTCACGCCATGGCTTGAGACAATTGTTTGGTGTGACGTTGACATTGGCGCTGTTGATTGCGGTGTTCGCGTCGATTGCAGTGGCCTTGTATCTGTCCAGACGATTGGTGCAACCTCTATTAACACTGGCGTCAGGCACGCGTGCGGTGAGTGTGGGGGACTTTAGGCCGTTGCCGGAATCCTCACAAAATGATGAGGTTGGTCAGTTAACTCGGTCGTTTAATGCGATGACGCAACAGCTTGAGGAGGCCAGACGTCTGGTCGAGACGAACCGTCGTCAGCTTGAGCGCTCCAAGGTGTATATCGAAAGTATTCTGGCGAATTTGTCTGCCGGCGTACTAGTGTTTGATGAACAGTTTCGATTGACCACATTCAATCAGGGTGCGCAATCGATTCTAGGTGAAGATTTACAGACAGTGATCGGGTATCCGATTGAAACCGTTGAGAGTCTAGTGGCGTTTGGCAATACGATCCGTCGCGCCTTTACGCAGCAAGCAGCCATGAGCAGTGAACGTGTCCACTGGCAAGAACAGTTAGAAGTCATGCTGCCAGAGTCTTCGAATGCGTCTCCCGAGTTACCTTTGGACTTCGGTGAAGAGCATTTGATGCCAGAGCGTGTGATGCGCGAACTGACGTTATTGGCCCGAGGCACGCATTTGTCTGCGCATGGGGCGGGGAACGGTTATGTCGTGGTGTTTGATGACATCAGTGAAGTGATCTCTGCGAGTCGTAGTGTGGCTTGGGGTGAGGTGGCACGGCGCTTGGCGCATGAAATTAAAAACCCATTGACACCAATCCAATTGTCTGCGGAACGTCTGGCCATGAAACTCTCTGATAAGCTAGATGAGAATGATGCAGCACTTCTAGCCCGCTCCACAAACACCATTGTGAATCAGGTGGGCTCCTTAAAACAGATGGTCGATGAGTTTCGTGAATATGCTCGCAAGCCCCCGGCACGTTACGAAGCCATTGATTTGAATGATTTGATTGAAGATGTGTTGATTCTGCATGGTTGGGATCCGCTTGACGGGCCGGGCGATCCGGGCGTGGATGGAATTGCCTATGATATTGAGCTTGCAGATAGGCTGCCTGGGGTGCGTGGTGATCTGACGCAGTTGCGTCAAGTGATCCTGAATTTGGTGGGGAACGCCAAAGAGGCCCTGATCGATGTGTCAGGCGGGGGTATGATTCACATCAAAACCGAAGCAAAAGCTGAAGGTTTGGGGGTGGATGCGAGCGAGCCGGCTGTGCTGTTGACCATTTCAGACAATGGACCGGGCTTTAGCAGCCAGTTGTTACAGCGGGCATTTGAACCGTATATCACCACAAAGGCACAGGGCACGGGCCTAGGATTGGCGATCGTGCGTAAGATTGTTGAAGAACATGGTGGTTATATTGAATTGTCGAACCGACGCACCGGTGGTGCGCGGGTCACGATTTTGTTGGTTCCCTATGTAGAATCAAATGCGCAAGTAGACGCATCGCGTCAGGCAAACGATAATTAAACGAAAAACCTTAGTAATTGAAGGACATTATGGCTCGAATTTTGGTGGTCGATGACGAAGTCGGCATCCGTGAATTGCTTTTCGAGATCCTGTATGACGAGGGTCATACGGTCGAACTCGCTGAAAACGCGGCGCAAGCTCGCGCAGCTAGACAGCGGGCAAGGCCGGATCTGGTGCTACTCGATATCTGGATGCCAGATACGGATGGTGTGACGCTTTTGCGCGAATGGGGCTCCCAAGGTTTGCTGGATATGCCTGTGGTGATGATGAGTGGTCATGCCACGATTGATACAGCAGTTGAAGCGACACGCATTGGGGCAATCGATTTTCTGGAAAAGCCCATCACCATGCAAAAGTTGCTGACAACTGTGGTGTCTGCGCTTAAACGACCCATGCGTGAGTTGCAGGCGGCAGCTCAGAAAAACCTGGCACAAGGTGACGGTGCAGCTGCACCTGCTGGATCTGCGCAGGCCGTGAAAGCCGCAGACGGCGCTGCTGCCGAAGCGTCGGTTGCCGGTGTTTTTGCAGAAGAAGCTGATGAGGCACCTGAAAACCTGCTGGGCAATATTTCGCTGGATCAACCCTTGCGTGATGCCAGAGATGAGTTTGAACGGACGTACTTTGAATATCATCTCGCCCGTGAAAACAACAGCATGACACGTGTTTCAGAGCGCACAGGGCTTGAACGTACACACTTATATCGCAAGCTCAAGCAATTGGGCGTGGAGACGCGTAAGCAGCGCAACACATGAAAATCGTGATCGTAGGCGCCGGGCGGGTCGGAACCAGTGTGGCCGAGAACCTGGTGTCTGAAAAAAATGACATCACGCTGATTGATCTAGACGTCGATCGGCTGATGGATCTACAAAACCGCTTGGACCTTCGAGGTGTCGTCGGTGATGCCGTCGAATTATCCACACTGCGTCGTGCAGGGGCTGAAGATGCGGATATGCTGATTGCTTGTACAGCCAAAGATGCTGTGAATTTGGTGGTTTGTAAAATTGCACGCAGTGTGTTTAACGTGCCCCGTCGCGTAGCACGCCTGCGAAATGTAGAAATCGCAAAAAACCCATCCTTGTTGGGTGAAGATGGGTTTTGTGTGGACGCAGTGATTAGCCCAGAAGAAAGTGTCACAGCCTATCTACAAAAACTGATTGAATTTCCAGAAGCCCTACAAGTCGTCGCTTTAGCCAGTGGTCGCGTCAGTGTCGTGACCATGCGAGTGAGCCGACTGGGCTTTATGGCCAACCATAAAATTGCCGATTTGTCGCTCGCCAATCCTGAAATCCGTGCTCGAATTATTGAAGTTGTGCGCGCAGGTCATACGCTGCCCATTTCAGATAATACGGTGCTGTTGCCTGACGATGAATTGTTGTTGATTGTGGATACAGCACAGGCTCATGAAGCGGTTCATCAAGTTCAGAAAAAAGAAAAGTCGGTGCGTCGAATTATGATTGCCGGTGGCGGCAATATTGGTGCGCGTGTCGCAAAAAATCTATCCGACTCGGGCTATAACGTGCGACTGATCGAGCATGATCTTGCGCGTTGTGAAGAACTAGCAAGCTCTTTGCCGAACAATGTCCTGATCTTGCATGGCAACGGAACCGATGAAGATTTGTTGTCGCGTGAAGGGATTGAAGAGACCGATACTTGGTTGGCGTTGACCAGTGAAGATGAAGACAATATTATGTCGTCGCTTCTGGCCAAACGCATGGGTGCCCGACGGGTGATCTCCTTGATTAATCGTCAGGCCTATGGTGAGTTGATGCAAGCCAGCCATATCGATATCGCAGTCTCCCCCTCCCAGGTGACGATGAGCGAATTGTTGAAGTATGTGCGACAGGCAGACATCGTGGCAGCGCATCGATTGCGCGGTGGAATTGCTGAGGTCCTAGAAATGGTTGCCCATGGTGATCGTAAATCTTCACGTGTGGTGGGTCGCGCTGTACAAGAGTTGGATTTACCCAAAGGTGCTAGTGTGGGTGCGATTGTACGTGGTGAGGACATTGTGCTGCCGGATCCGGAGACACAGATCGAATCTCAGGATCATGTCATTGTCTTTGTGCCGACTCGCGCACAGATTGCTAAGGTAGAAAAGCTTTTTCAGGTTTCGGCCTCCTTTTTTTAAGAGAGAAGCCGCATGACGCGTCTTTTGGCTGTTCTCAATGTGCTGGGCTTTACGATGGCTTTGTTTGCCACGACGATGTTTGTGCCCATGGTGTGGTCGCTCATTCTGGGTGACGGCCAGTTCTTCTTGTTTGTGCAGTCTTTTGCCATTGCGCTGTTGTTTGGCGTCATCCTCTGGTTGGGTGCTTTTAGTGGCCGCGCAGAACTGCGGCCTAAAGATGGTTTTTTGCTAGTCACCCTCGTCTGGTTGTTTTTGCCCCTTTTAGGGACGATTCCGCTGCTGCTGTATTTCCATCAGATTGGACATCCACTGTCCTTTACCGACGCTTATTTTGAGGCGATGTCGGGGTTGACGGCCACTGGTGCGACCGTACTATCAGGGCTCGACACGATTGCCCCTTCAGTGAATTTGTGGCGCTTTACCATGCACTGGGTGGGTGGTATGGGGATTATCGTGTTGGCTGTGGCCATCATGCCTTTATTGGGTGTGGGTGGTTATCAGGTGTTTCGAGCAGAAACCCCTGGGCCCATGAAAGAAGAGAAGCTCACCCCTCGTATTGCGAGCACAGCCAAAGCGCTTTACGCCATTTATTTTGGGTTGTCGATTATTTGCTTTTTAGCGTATCGATATGCCGGTATGTCGTGGTTTGATGCCTGGTGTTATATGGCATCCACTGTGGCTTTAGGTGGGTTTGCCACGCATGACACAAGTTTTGCGTTCTTTGATTCGCCTCTGCACGAAGCCATTGCCATCGTCTTTATGTTGCTCTCAGGGATTAATTTCGCAACCCACTTTAAAGCCATTTCACAGCGTCGTTTACGTGCCTATTGGCATTGTCCAGAGGCCGGGCCGTTTGTCGGTGTGGTGCTGTTTGTTGGTGTATTGATTGGCGTGTATCTCTGGTTTGATGGCGTCTATGCCAATGTTTGGACTGCAATCCGCTATGGCTTGTTTAATACGGTGTCTGTGGCGACGACCGCCGGATTTGCCAGTACGGACTACAGTACTTGGCCAATCGTTGTGCCCATGCTGATGTTATTGCTAGGTATTTTTGCGACGAGCTCGGGCTCGACCGGTGGTGGTATCAAGATGATCCGGGCGTTGATGCTAATCAAACAAGCGCGTCAGGAAATGACCAGCTTATTGCACCCTCATGCGGTCACGCCCGTCCTACTCAAAGGACATCGGATTCCCGATCGGGTGCTGACCTCTGTGTTGGCGTTTATGGTGCTCTACGCCTTGTCCATTGTGATCGGTGTCATGCTGATGCTTTTAAGTGGTGCCGATACGACGATTGCTTTCTCAGCGATCATCGCATGCATCAATAATATTGGACCAGGTTTGGGTGGTGTGGGGCCAGCCGGTAATTATTCGATGTTGAGTGAGTTTCAGGTCTGGGTGTGTACATTTGCGATGATGATTGGTCGTCTAGAGATGTTCACCGTGTTGGTGCTGTTCACAACAGTTTTCTGGCGTAGATAAGTTTTTTGCGTCAATCGTGGATGATGAAGGTAGGCGCTTCGTTATACTGCGACATTGCCTTTTTTTGCGCGTAAATCATCATGGATCCTCTGTTTTTTCTGGCGTATGCCGTGTTGGGTATCGTGGCAGGCTTTGCAGCCGGCTTACTGGGTATTGGTGGCGGGATGCTGCTGGTGCCTTTTATGACTGCGCTACTGACTGCGCAGGGCATTCCTATGGATCTGGTGGTGCATGCTGCAATTGCCACGTCAATGGCTTCCATTATCTTTACGTCAATGTCGAGTGTGCGTGCGCATCACATGCGTCGTGCGGTACGTTGGGATCTCGTCGCTTCATTTGCGCCGGGGATTGTGATAGGCGGGTTAGTTTCAGGTGGCGCAGTCTTTGCCGCCCTTAAAACTGGTTGGCTCGCCTTAGTCTTCTCCCTATTTGTGGGGTATTCAGCCCTACAGATGTTGCGTAACCGTAAGCCCAAGCCTTCACGACAAATGCCAGGCCGTTTGGGAACGGGTGCGGTCGGTAGTGTGATTGGGTTCGTGTCCGGTTTGGTCGGTGCGGGTGGCGGTTTTATTTCGGTGCCATTTATGACGTGGTGTAACGTGGCTTTGCATCAGGCCGTTGGGACTTCAGCAGCTTTAGGCTTTCCGATTGCGATTGCCAATACCGTGGGTTACATCTGGTCGGGTATGCAAGCTTCAGACTTGCCGCCGGGCATGTTGGGTTATGTGTACTGGCCTGCTCTGCTGGTGCTGGTGTTCTTTAGCATGTTGTTTGCACCGTTGGGAGCCAAACTTGCGCACAGCTTACCCGTCGCTACCCTGAAAAAAGTGTTCGCAGCTCTGCTGTTTATGCTGGCCTTTTACATGCTGAATAAAGCAGCCACTGCGTTTCAATGGTTTACGTAACGAACTGTTAAAAATCGCTGGATTGGCGCCGCCCGATCGATTGCAAGCTGATTCGGGTTTCGGTGCCAAGCTGGCGGATGGCGCGACGCCAGGCGTGCCCATAACAAATCTCTAAAGTCAGCGTTAAATGACCATCCGCATTGCGCTGAGATTCTAAAGCCTGCATCAGGCGGGCTAACCACCCTTTAGAAACCAGATTAGCTCGGCGCGCATTGTTGGCATTCCCCCCCAAAACACGTGCGTCTCGCAGTAGGGTTTGTGGATCTTCGTAGGTCAGCGTCAAGACTTCCTGATCCATCACTGGGTCTGCAAATCCGTGCTCAATGAGCATGTCCCCTAGGTCATGCATATCAACAAATGGCATGGCTTCTGTCTCAAGTTGTGCGGTCGCAATCGCACGTCTGAGTTCAATGGCAGTGCCCGGTCCGAAATAGCTAAAGAACGCCAAACCCTCGGGCTGCAGAATTCTGCCCCATTCCCGAATGACGTCATGAACCCGTGGATGCCAGTGCAATGCGAGATTGGACCAGACCAGTTCGATGGATTCTGCGGATAATTGGGTTTGGGCGAGATCAGCAAGCAGTGTTTCGTGCAGGATGGGTGAGCGCAAACGACGCAGTTTTTGTTTAAAACTGTCTAGCCCTTGTTCCTGGCGTAGACGTTTTAACAAGCCTTCATGGTGGTCCTGACTGATGAGCTTGGTCTGTGGATACCGTTGACGCAACATCGCGGTTCGAGCCCCAAAACCGCAGCCTGCATCCAACATCGTGGAAGGCGTTAAACGAATTAGACGCAACCGATCCAGCATGCGATTGGCAATCTCGCCATATAAGAACTCGGCCTCATCTGGACGCTGTGCCCGATTAAATTGGAGTTGTACGTGACGTGGATTAATCGGAAGGCTTTCAGAGACGGTTGAATTTGTCATAGCGGATCTTTAAGGGTGCGTATAGCGCGGCACAATGCTGGATTTTAACAAACGGTATGAGATGTGCTTGGTTCAAGGATTGGTTGGCTTTTCTGGCGACACCCTGCCCTTTATGTGGTTTAAGTAGTCGGCGAGGTGATTTGTGTGCAGGGTGTGATCAGGATGTGTATGCCACACGCCATAGCCGATTGCTGTGTGTTGGGTGTGCGAATGATTTAAGCGTGCACAAAACGCCTCTACCAACGTGGAACTCAGCTCATCAGTCTGATCAAAACGCTGCGGCCATCCATTCTACGGGTAACTCTAATCCGAGCGTCAATACACAGCACATGTCTCAGGGATTGTGTCGACTCTGTCAACGGATACCCAGACCGTTTGATGCCATGTTTTGTGCGGTTGATGATTGTTTCCCGGCAGCTTTAATGATTAATCGTTTTAGCCGTTGTGCGACCGATTTAACTTTAAGTCCGGTTCTGGCCGCATTGATGTGGCGTAGTTGCCAGAGCTGGTTGCAACAGCATCCGATCTATCAGCCTGATTTTTGGGTGCCCGTTCCCGCGAGCAATGCCCAGTTAGCACGTTGCCACTGTAATCCATCTCAGGAACTGGCGCGATCGTTGAGTCGTTTAACAGGAATTGCACGGTTGCCTAGTGCGCTCAGGCGCATAGAAGATGCAGGGATCGAAGACCATGTCACTGCGCAACGCTTTGAGCACCGTAGGATTGGTTTGGTGCTGGACAGTGATCGTGAATTAACCGTGATTCAGCAAGCGGCCCAAGTCTGTCGTGCCATGGGGGCGAGTCACGTGATTGTGCTGTGTGCAGCCAAACAGATCGACTGAAGAACCCAATACCCAGTGTTTGAACCGTTAAAGCAACCGGACTGCCGTAAAATTGCGGCAATCATGTTTGCCACAATCTTCATCAAAACCCCTCGAAATGTTTCATGTCATCTTAGTTGAGCCAGAAATCCCACCCAATACTGGGAACGTCATCCGCTTGTGCGCCAATACAGGGACGCAACTTCACTTAGTGCGCCCGCTGGGGTTTCCTTTAGAAGACAAACGGATGCGACGTGCAGGTTTGGACTATCACGAATGGAAAGCCATGCAGGTGCATGACACGTTGGCTGAGGCGCTTAAAGCCACAGGGGCTGATGTGAGCCGTCGGTTTTGTATGACGACCAAAGGGTCTTCACTGATTGGTGGACATGCGTTTGAAGCAGGTGATGTGTTTGTCTTTGGGCGTGAAACAGCAGGATTGAGCCCAGAACAGCTGGAGTTGTTTGCCACTGAACAGCGTTTGCGCTTACCCATGTTGCCTGAGCAACGTAGTCTGAATCTATCCAATGCCGTCGCAGTGACCGTATTTGAAGCCTGGCGTCAGCAAGGATATGCGCAAGGCGTCTAACGAATCGATGTCACACGAAACTGGTTTAACGCAGAACCGACTTCTGCCATTTAGTGCGGTCAGCGTGGAACAGAAATTGATTAGACTGTATGGGCAAGCATCAATCGGCAGTTGCTATCAGCAGTGTAAAAGGTTTTAGGCAAAAAAATGCTTATCGCCTTCGACGATTCAGCCGACAGAATTTGCAGCAAATGCGGGCGTTCTTTGTGACTTGGCCAATTTGCCAGACACTGTCTGGCAAATTGAGTCTTTCCCAATTGGCACAGGTATTTGTGTTGCCGTGGTCGGCCTATGTCCGGTTGTTATCTGTTCAGGATGCCCATGCACGTCAGTTCTATGAAACCGAAGCCCTATGAAGCGGATGGAGTGTGCGCCAGCTTGACCGACAGATTAGCAGCCAGTTTTACGAGCGAACAGCCTTATTCAAAAACAAGGCTGCGATGCTGACCAAGGGGCAAGGATATGCGCAGAGCGTTAAACGAGTCGGCGTCACATGAAACTGGCATAGCACAGAACCGACTTCCGCCGTTTAGTGCGGTCAGAACATGGTTTTGTTCTTTATTCGTGTCAGCATTGTCATCCTGCACGGGTTATCCAGCTAACCGTTTGGCAGCGTTTTGTAGTCCTGTAAAGATCTGGTCTGCGATGTATTCCGGAAAGCTTTCTGGAAGCTGTGCTCGAACAGTTTCTATGACGTGAGGTGTTTGGGCGACGATCTCGTCAAGAACAGCATCAACGCCTAGCCCGTCTGAAGTTGTGATGCCATATTCATTGCCTAGACCAATCCAGTGTCTGCGTAGAATGTTTTTCATGATCCAGTGCGCGTTTTTTGAGCGCACTGCCATAGAAAGCTTCACCTTAAATGGAGAAAGCTTATTGGCGCCCATGCCGATGACAGGATATGCGCAGAGCACATCATAGAGTGGCGTTAATTCGTAACCACCATTTGGATTTAGAAAAATACTGAAGTTTTTTGCATGTCCATCCGTTGCCCCTAGCATCCAAAAAAGAACCTGCGTTCGAAAGAAAAAACTCTGATCGCGCCTGGGATGACTAGCGCCTGTGAGTAGGTTCATAATCGTGCGTATACCGGGTCCACCATCAGATTCATACTTTAAATGCGGCGGTGTGCCTGTTGCTTGACACAGATCTTCTTGCGGCAATCTGACCAGCCATTGTTTTTTTTCTGATGTTTCTCTCCAAGCACGGTCAAACCGTTCAACCACTAAAACGCGTATGTCTCCAAACTGAGCAATTTGTGAGTGTGCGACTGGAAGTCCGTATGCTTGTAGGATTTTTGCGCATAACCACTCGTTTTCGATTGAGTTACGCATGTCAATGTTTAAGTTGCCAATCACGCCCATAGGCAGTTTTAAAATGTGGGTGGTGGGTGTTGCGCCGTGTGGAATGCACCATTGACCCTCATGCCAAAGCAAAGCGGTTTTCTCTTGTGCTCCGGCAATAGAAATCCGAAAGTCGTCATAGTCAGAGACTGTCCTTTGCAATAAGGACGTAGCTACGGTATTGCGCAATACCGTAGCTACGTCATCATCTGTGAGCCGAGTTGCCTGAATGCTTTGAATGTCGTCAGGAGGTGTATCTGGCGGCAAAATCTGCAATGCGCCTGCACAATCTCGACCAATCTCTTTTAAAAGAGAAAATGCGTCTGTAGATTCCGTCCGAAACCGGCGAGCGACGCGTTCACGAATATCTTGGCTGTCTGGCAGCAGGTTTTCAAAAAAAGCGTTGACGACTGCTCCGCGGTGCGGTTGGTTACCTGGCGTGAAAGGCAAAGACAATGAAAGAGGTCGTCCTTGCTCAGACTCAGCCCATGCTTGATCGTACTGAAGCATGGGGCCGACAGATGGTTCGTGGCTCCAAACTCCAACAAAATGCCCATTTATCCAGAGATGAAGTTGTCGTGATTGTGGTGTGCGATCTTTCATGAATGATCACCAGTCTAACGTAGTCGCTGTTTTTGTTGGATGTTTGGCATTTTTCTCGCGCAGTACGAGATCAGCGCCAAGAATGCCTAGCAAAAGTAGAAGTCGGTCCGCGCTCATTTTGTCGGCATTGCGTTCTAAAGCCGAGTAAGTTTGCTGCGTCACGCCTAAGCGTGTCGCCACAGCCGCCTGTGTTAAGCCAGCTTGCTTACGAAAGGCCCGAATCATGATGGGGAATTGTGCGGTTGTACGGATTGTGAAATCAGACATACAAATCTCATACTGTATTTACGTAATACAGATTTTAATTTGTAAATCAGAAATACACAATATAATTTGTATCCGTTGTTAGCCTGTTTCTCTATGATCTTGAAAGTGTCAGAAATTTTGTTATGTTTTTGACAATCAGGAAATCACTTTATGCAGACTCTTTCCAACAAGATACTTGGGTGTGCCATCGGCTTGCCGGAAGGTGCGCTTTTGGTTGCAAAAGAGTTGTTGCATCTAGGTAATCGTGCTGCCGTGGGCCAAGCCTTATCACGCCTTGCGCAACGAGGTGATTTGTTACGGGTGAGCCGGGGTAACTATGTGTTGCCAATCAAAAGTCGCTTTGGCAGTCGGGCTCCCTCAGTGGGCAAGGTGCTCGACAATTTGGCTAAACAATGTGGAGAGATCATCGTCCCACACGGTGCGACCTCGGCCAACGCGCTCGGTCTCACAACCCAAGTTCCCATGCGGGCTATCTATCTAACTTCTGAACCAAGCCGACGTTTGAAACTAGGCGCACAAACAGTGGAGCTACGACATGCACCCAGATGGCAATTGATCTATCCGGGTCGTGCTGCTGGTGACATCGTTCGAATTCTGGCCTGGTTAGGCCCAGACAAAGCGAGCAAGGCAATACGTTCATTGCGCGCTAAGCTGCCTTACTTAGAGTTTTCAGAAATTATTTCAACGCGTGCACGCTTACCCAGCTGGATGAAGCAGGAAATTGCCGCTCTGGTGCCTCATGAGTGAATTTTTCAGCTTATCCATGGGTGACAATCTTATTGACTAGGTCAAATATCCCGAGCAGGGTCGCGGGTCATGAGTTGGGTCACACAATCCTGTGCCGAGAGACCTTCAAACAGTACGGCATGGACGGCTTCAGAGATTGGTAGGTTGACGCCTAGTGTTCGGGCGCGTTCCAGGACTGCGCCAACGCAGCGTGCACCTTCGGCTGTGATGCCTTGGTTCAAAAGAACCTGAGGTGATTGACCTTGACCGATGGCTAAACCGAGTTGACGGTTTCGGGACAGATCGCCGGTGGCGGTCAGCACAAGATCACCCAGACCAGTGAGTCCCGCAAAAGTGCTGGCTTGAGCACCTAACGCAACACCAAAACGACGCATCTCAGCCAGACCTCGGGTTAGTAAAGCAGCGCGGGCATTGTCACCTAGTTCCAGACCATCAGAGATACCGCAAGCAATGGCCATGATGTTTTTAAGCGCACCACCCACACTCACACCGAGGACGTCAGTGCTTTGATATACGCGAACATGCGGGCTGTGTAGGGTTTGAATAGTGGCTTCACAAAGCGCTTCATTCTCACTGGCGATGGTGAGGGCGACAGGTAGACCTTGCGCAACTTCTTTTGCAAATGAGGGGCCAGACAATGCGCCGATGGGAACGGTTTTGTCGGCAGCTTCAAGTTCTGTTTGCATGATTTCATGCGGGAGTTTGGCAGATTGGGCATCCAATCCTTTACATGTCCAGATCAACCCTAGGATACGTCCACCCGTTGCTTGCAGATCAGCCAGAATTTTTTCTGTGATTGCAGGCAATCCCGCCATTGGGGTGCCAAGAATAACTAGGCCTGCCCGAGAGGCTGGTTGATTGGGACGTTCTGTGACATGGGCCAAGGCTCGATGCAGATCGGCTTCGAGCATGAGTGCGTCAGGCAGCCGAGTTTGTGGAAGGTAACGTGCATTGATGCGCGTTTGAACCATTTGCTCAAGTTGTGCCGGATCACGACTCCAAAGGACGGTTGATGTATTGCGACTGAATGCGCAAGCGAGCGCAGTCCCCCATGCGCCAGCCCCGACGACCACGACGGGACAATTGTCTGTGTCGTGGTCTGTTGCGGTATTGACTGGCGTTGTCATAGGAGATTGAGCGGGTCCTGCAACCATTTACTGGCGCGTTGTACCGGGTGGCAGAATGATGCCTGAGTCTTCTTGGGGTTGTTGCTGAGCTTCTTGCTGAGCTTGTTCCAGACGTTGCTGATAGAGTGCTTGGAAGTTGACGTCGGTCAGATGCAATGGTGGCAATGAAGCACGTGTGATGGCATCCGCTACGTTTGCACGCAGGTATGGGTACAGCATGCTGGGGCAAACGATGCCAAGCAATGGATCAACCTGATCTTCTGGGATGTTTGTCAGTTGGAAGATACCGCCCTGAGTGGCTTCAATCAGGTACAGAACTTTGTCTTCAATTTTGGTGGTGACAGTAATGGTCACAGCCGATTCGTACAGAACCTCGGACAGACGCTGTGCCGCAATGCCAATGTTGACTTCAACGCTGGGGGACTCTTGCTCCAGAAAGATTTCTGGTGCGTGAGGCAATTCTAATGACAGATCTTTGATATAGACGCGCTGCAGGTTAAAAGCAGGTGCATTGCCTTGTTCGGCATTGCCGGCAGCGGAGTTCTCTTGAGACATATTGGTTTCCATTCAAAAAATAAAAGGTTGGCTGACTAGTGCAAAAGATCAGGATGCTGCATTGAGCAAAGGCATGAGCTCATCCGCACGGTCAAGTGCCGCTAGGTCATCATAACCGCCAACGTGAGTTTCACCGATGTAGATCTGAGGAACGGTGCGTCTTTGTGTGCGCTCCATCATCTCCATGCGTTTGGCTGGGTCCTGATCAATACGGATTTTTTCAATGTTGGCGACACCGCGCTTGTTCAGCAAAGCTTCTGCACGATCGCAATAGGGGCAGATGCCTGTGCAATACATCACAACATGATTCATGGTAATCATTGGTCCTTGTTGGTTAATAAGTCGTCGTCAAAACCTGACAGTCTAACGCTTCGTCGTGGTGGGCAGGTCGGCACCGACCCATGCGCTTAAGCCGCCCTTCAAGACGCTGACTTGCGTAAAACCGGATTCACGCAGTTTTGCGGCGGCGCCCACGGCGAGTTGGCCACGATCACAAACGACGATAATGGGTTTGTCTTTAGGCTCTTTTTCCAAGCGCGTCTCAAAATCCTTTACTGGAATGTTGCGAGACTGTGGAATGCGACCCTTGTCAAACGAGCCAGGGGCTCGGATATCTACGATTAATGCATCTTGATGATTCATCATTTGCACGGCTGCGATGGGCTCAACCATCTGTCCCGCGCGCTTATTTTGAATCGAAGGCCACATGAGCATCAGTCCGGAAAGGACGGCTGTGGCGATGAGCATAAGATTGTTAGTTTCCAGAAAAAAGTCCACGATTTCCCTTAAGACAAGTCAAGTCCGTATCGGACAATAGTTTGGATTATAAAATGGTGGCACCTCTTTAATCTTATTTGACCCAAATGACATGTACAAACTTGTATTGATGCGCCATGGCGAGAGCCAGTGGAATCTGGAAAACCGCTTTACAGGGTGGACCGATGTGGACCTGACTCAAACAGGACGTGACCAGGCTTGGGCAGCTGGTAAGCTACTGAAAGAAAAGGGATTTGAGTTTGATTTGGCTTTTACCTCCGTGCTCAAACGCGCCATCCGAACGTTGTGGATTGCGCTCGATGCGATGGATCAAATGTATCTGCCAATTCATAACAACTGGCGCCTTAATGAGCGCCATTACGGCAACCTTCAGGGTTTGAACAAAGCAGAGACAGCCGCCAAGTTTGGTGACGAACAAGTGCTGATTTGGCGTCGTGCCTATGCAATTGCGCCAGAACCCCTGCCATTTGATGATGAACGTCATCCACGTTTTGAGCCGCGCTATGCACGTTTAAGCCCAGAGCAACAGCCTGCAACCGAATGCCTGAAAGACACCGTTGAACGTGTTTTACCCGTGTGGACAGAATCGATTGCCCCTGCAATCAAAGCCGGTCGCCGCGTCTTGATCTCTGCGCATGGCAATAGTCTGCGTGCACTGGTGAAGCATTTAGACAATGTGTCTGACGAAGATATCGTGGGTGTGAATATTCCCACAGGCCAGCCACTCGTCTATGAGCTTGATGAAAACCTCAAACCGTTGCGCCATTACTATCTGGCCGATCCGGCTGAGATTGAGGCTGCCATGGCTGCTGTGGCAGCACAGGGCAAAGCCAAAAAAGGCTAAGACAGTGAAGCGATCCACATTCCGTTGGTCATCATGCTGTGTGTGGATCGCGCTGCTTTGTTTGCCTGCGTTGGGGTTGTCACAACCACAAGACCCGCCACAAGAATTAGCACGTCAGCAGGCACAAGCTCAGCAACAGCGTGAAGCGTTGCGTAAGCAATTAGAAACCGTTCAGCAGAAGGTGCAAACACGCCAGACTGAAGAACGAACTGCGTTTGCTGCCTTACAAAAGTCTGAACAGGCCATTTCTGTCACCGTGCGCAAGCTCGACCAACTCGATAAGATGCTGGCTCAGTTTGAAACTGAACTGGTCCAAACCCAAACCAAAATGGATGAAACACGTGCTCGGATTGATGCGCAGCAGGAGGTTTTGTCGGAACAACTCAGGTCGCAATACGCTAGTGGTATAAATGCGTGGAGTGCGCTCCTAGCTGGAGAAGACCCACAGCAAATCTCACGTGATTTGGGATATCTCGAGTTTGTGACGCGTGCCCGTAGTGAAGCTATTGCAAACCTGCAAACCAATCAAGCGGAACTTTTAACGCTACAGCAGACTCAGAAACAACAAATGGCTTCGGTTGAGCAGACCAAAGATCGTTTAGCCAAAGAGCGTGAGCAACTGGCGTCAGAACAAGCGCAACGTGCCAAAGTGCATGCGCAGGTTCAGGCACAACTCACCAAAGAGCGCAAACAGGCTCAGACACTGGCTGCAGATGAAAAACGCTTATCGGTGATGGTTGAGGATCTGTCGATTGAAATGGATCGATGGCGCGCTCAGCAAGCACAGGCCGCTCAACAGGCAGAACATCAAGCAGCACGTGAGGCAGTCCATGATGCCGCTCGAGAAGCTGCATTGGCGGCGTTACCGAAAGGCAAGCGCATTGCTCGTGGTCAGTTGTTGTCACCCGTCAGTGGCGCGGTTTTGGCGAGATATGGCAGTCGTAACCCAGACGGTGGCTCTTGGCGTGGCGTCTTGATCCGAGTCAATGAAGGCGATCCTGTCAAAGTCGTCTCAGAAGGGACGGTGGTCTTTTCTAAATGGATGGCTGGTTATGGCAATCTCATCATTGTGGATCATGACGATGAGTTTTTGAGTGTGTATGCTTATAACCAGAGTCTGCTCAAAGATGTGGGAGATTCTGTGCGGGCGGGCGATGTGATTGCCAAAGCTGGTAATACAGGAGGGCAGTTAGATTCAGCCCTATACTTTGAGCTTCGGCATCAGGGCAAACCGCTAGATCCGTTGCTTTATATTAAAAAACTTTAATTCGGGCGTAACAGAACGCCCGAATCAGACTGGAAGGACGACTGATGACCATCCGTTATTTGCGCACTGCAGGGCTGTTAAGCACTGGACTCGTTGCGGGCATTTTGTTGAGCGTTGGTATTTCTGCCATGGCGCAGAAGAATGCTGCGCCCTTACCGCTCGATGATTTGCGCCAATTCTCCAGTGTGTTTGCAGCGATTAAATCGAATTATGTCGAAGAAGTCACGGATCAGGAGCTGATTCGTAGTGCAATTTCCGGCATGCTTACAGAACTTGATCCGCATTCATCTTACCTAGATGAAGAAGCCTTCAATGAAATGCGGACAACGACTCAGGGTGAGTTCGGTGGCTTAGGGATCGAAATCGGCACAGAAGATGGGTTTGTGAAAGTGATTTCCCCCATCGAAGACACACCGGCCGAGCGTGCAGGCATGCAAGCGGGTGACCTGATCATCAAAATCGATGACACCTCGACCAAAGGTATGAGCTTGACCGATGCGGTCAAACGCATGCGCGGTCCAGTTAAAACCGACATTACGCTCACCGTTTTGCGTCAAGGGCAAGATCAACCCCTGACCATTGATCTAGTTCGTGACCTGATCAAAGTGCGCAGTGTGCGCAGCAAACGTTTAGACAACAACATTGGTTATGTGCGTATTGCCCAGTTCCAGGAGCGTACAGGCTCAGATTTGGTCAAACATCTCAAAGATTTGAGCGCCAAGGGTGATCTGGAAGGATTGGTTCTAGATCTGCGTAACGATCCCGGTGGTTTGTTGACCGCTGCGATTGGCGTATCTGCAGCCTTTTTGGAGCCTGAAGTTGTGGTGGTGTCTACCGATGGTCGGGCAGCGGATTCCCGTCACCGCTATCTGGCCTATCCAATTGACTATGCACGTGGCGAACCAGACTACCTGAAAGGTTTACCCGCCTGGGTGAAAGAAATCCCCATGGTGGTGTTGGTCAATGCAGGTTCTGCATCAGCATCTGAGATCGTGGCAGGTGCTTTGCAAGATCACAAGCGTGCAACCGTCATGGGCAATACGACGTTTGGTAAAGGCTCTGTTCAGGTGGTGCTGCCAATCTCCGAAGATACGGGGATCAAGCTCACCACATCACGCTATTTCACGCCCAATGGTCGTTCGATTCAGGCCAAAGGGATTGAGCCCGATATTTTTGTGACAGATACCAGCATTGGGAACTTGTTCACGATTGCCCGTGAGTCAGAGTTGCAAAAGCATCTGAGTAATGGCCAAAGTGACGAGAAAGACAAGCCCAAAGCGCCTAGCCTGCGTCATAAAGACAAAGCCGATACCAGCAAAGTGTCGATGAGGATGCCAAACCAAAAGAGCAGCCTAAAGCGTTTAAGCTCGGTGAGGATGGTGATTTTCAGTTGGATCAAGCCGTTAATTTCCTCCTCGGAAAAGACGTGCTGACCGGACCGGGCTATGAGCCTTATGTGGCAGACAAAGCCGGCACATTGCGAACTAAACCTTAAGCACCATGCGTGATGATCAGTTGCTGCGTTACGCGCGGCACATTTTGTTGGATGATTTAGGCATTGAGGGTCAACAGGCCCTCTTGAATGCCCGCGTACTGGTGATGGGTGCGGGTGGACTGGGTTCACCCGTTTGCTTATATCTGGCCTCCGCAGGGGTTGGACATATAGAGATCATCGATGATGACGAGGTTGAACTGAGTAATCTGCAGCGCCAGATTATGCACACCACGGCTCGTCTAGGTGAACTGAAAGTCAATTCTGCCCGTCAAGCAATCCATGACATTAATCCACAAACCACGGTGGTCACGCACGCGCGACGTGTTGATGAAGCCGCATTGATTGAGCTAGTCGGACAAGTGGATCTAGTTCTGGACTGTTGTGACAACTTTGAGACACGCCATGCGGTTAATCGTGCGTGTGTCGTGAACGGCGTTCCTCTGGTTTCAGGCGCTGCGATCCAGTTTGAAGGACAGATGGCTGTTTACGATGTGCGCGATGAAGCAAGTCCATGCTATCACTGCCTGTTCCCCAAAGCACAGGATGTAGCGCCGGTAGATTGCGCCACGATGGGTGTTTTTGCGCCCCTGGTGGGGATTGTAGGCAGTGTGCAGGCTGCTGAAGCCATTAAAGTGTTAACAGGCCTAGGACGCACCCTGCAAGGTCGTTTGGCGATGCTCGATGTGCGACAAATGCGTTGGCATGAAATCAAGGTGCCACGTGATCCAGAATGCCCTGTATGTCGAGATCGAAACACGATCGAAGCTCAGAACAAGTCAAATTAAAAACGATCCCGCTTAGCTTAAGTCAGTCGGCTATTCGCGCGGTGTCGTAACGTTTCCGCATGAGCAGCAGCATCAGCCTACTCTTCGGCAACCAACGCCTTTTTAATTCGTAGCGTCATTTTTGACGATGAAGCTTCGTGCTCGTTAGTGATGCGCAAAGTGATCGATCCTTGATAAATGGCCTGTAACGAACCGATTTATAATTCCCTCCGTGATCGTTTAATGATCTCATGTAACTTTCTGGGGGGTGGTATGACTTGACTGGAAGCTTACCAGTTCGTGAAAGACAGCGTTTCTTCGCAGGGAATACGACAAATTAACCAGATACTTTTGCCAATAATCTGCTACCAACTGCCGATTGCTCCGAGCATAAACTGTAGGACATTATTATCTCAGGATTTCTTTGCAGAATTGTTGCGAAAAAGCATAAAATCTTAACACTGCAGTATCGAATGGCTTGGGATGAACATTGCAAATCTAAACTCGACGAGTCTGGTGAGTTACGGTGGAACAGGCAATCTCAATCGTTTAAAACTGGTTGACCAGTGTTCGTCAGAGCGATGGTTCAGATGCTAATAAATAAGCGGCACGGATGGCACCGACCATTGAGAATTTGTTTTATCAAAGAGTAGTCCACGTTGCGAAATAAGCCTAGTACCGTCAAAACCTATCATGATCAGATCAATCTTCATATTATTCAGCGCTGACACTTTCAACGTGTCTGATGTGACATGTGCGCCTATCACGGTGCAGATGCGTGGTATCGCGGGCATTGTCGTCACCGCAAATCGGATGTTGGCTTGCATTTTTGGGATGTTCAATATGACCGAAGTCTGGGGCTATCGCCCAAGCGGTTTCAATCCGTGCCTCTATGTCCCTAATATAAAGAGAACGGTAAGACGCGGTACATCACCGATGAAGATCTGTCCCGACTTTACGCCTATCTTGACTAGGCTGATCAGGAATGAATGGAACACCCGATACTGATACTGACTAGTGCCTACCGTTATAAGGAATCACCTTACGTGTGCTCGGCAATATACGACGCGACCACTACCTGTCGGAGTATGAGCGGAAAGATTGGAAAACTATACCCGTAACGGGTACAATACAGGTTGTAAGTTGATATGTTGATTCTCAAACGCAAGGACTTTGCTCGGTGGCAGGCGGGCGAGAAGTTGCCTGATACCGTTTTATGTAAAGCGGTTAAAGAGATGCAAGATGGATTAGTTGATGCGGACCTTGGCGGCTTCCTATATAAAAAACGGGTTGCACGTCCAGGTGCTGGCAAATGTAGCGGCTATCGAACCCTACTGTCGGTCAGGATCGGCAGCCGTTATGTGTTTTTGCATGGGTTCCCAAAAAGTGACAAGGCGAACATCACGCAAGACGAGAAAAAGGCGCTGCAATATGCTGGTAAAGCGTTTCTGGAGTTATCTCGGGAAAACGTTGTGAAGGCATTGCAAACGGGTGTTTTATTGGAGGTGTGTTGTGACGAGCAAGATCATTGAATCCCTGCGTGGTGATTTGGCTGCATTGCAGGATGTCGGTGCGATTAGCAAAGTGACGATGCGTGAGTTCGACGCGCTCTGCCCACCGCCCGTGCGGGAGTTTAACGCTGAGGATATCCGACAGCTGCGCGAGGCGTTGCATTTTAGCCAACCAGTCTTTGCGTATTACCTGCATACCACGGCTTCGACCGTGCGTAAGTGGGAGCAAGGAGACACGCGTCCGGCTGGACCCGCTCTAAAACTACTTAATGTCATTGCTGATAAGGGCTTACAAGCCATCATTTGATTGACTCTGTTTTTTCATAACAGATGCATGAACAAAATTTGGTGCGGGGCAGTTGCATGACCTAGGGTCGTTAGCACGCCTGTTGGCATGCGCCTGCCGTGCTTAAACTTGTTTCATGATTCTGCGATGTTGTCGGTCAGCTTGTGGAGTATTCCGGCACACCGAGTTTTAGTTTTTGTTTTCACGTCGATGGCGCCGATCACGTCACCTGCGTTGGTTCGCTCAAAAAACGCTTCTACTTAAGCCCGTCTGCCATTTTTGCGGTGTCATGACTCTTTTGCATGCGCATCAATGTGTCTTTTGATACCCCAAAAGCTTTTTCAATTCGTAATGCCACGTCTGATCGTAAGGCTGTGTGCTCATTCAGTAGCGCTGAAAGAATGGATTGGTCGACAGCTAATATTTGGGCTGCTGCAATGAAGTTTAAGCCGAGAGGTTCAATGATTTCGTGTTTGATGAAAGCGCCTGGATGCACAGGACTTTTCATGCGCAAGGTTGAAACTTCCGGCATGGGTTTCCCAGAAAACGGTTTTCAGTATCAAGACGATTTATTCTAAACTTGTTTTAGTTATGTTGGGTTTAATCACTTGCACACTTTCAACGCAACGGTCGTTTACTGAGCAACAGGTCTTCAACTTTGGTGACACGTAAATCCACGATGAGTGATCGTCCTCGACGTGGATGCGCAAAAGGCGTACCTGGGTGAAACACATGCACTGTCTTTAAGCCGACAGCACGTGCAGCATGCAGGTTACTGAGTGTGTCTTCAACCAGTACAGCTCGATGCGCTGGGATACCTTCAGTGGCAAGCACATAACGCAATAGCGAGTGTGAAGGTTTGGGTCTGTGGTGCCCAAACACACGCATATCTTCAACTGACCAGATGCCATCAAAGAGATGCAGCATTTTGAGGTGTTTGAGGACTCGTGTTGCGTAAAGCCTTGGTGCATTGGTAATCAGGATTTTTCGTCCCTGAAGCTTGCGCAATCGTTGCGCTAATCCACGGGGTGCGCGTACGAGTTGTTTAACATCGAAGTCGTGGCTGCGATCTAAAAAGGTTTGTGGATCGACGCCGTGATGTTTGGTTAGCCCAATCATGGTCGCACCATACATGGACCAATACTTGTGCCGCATTTGATGGGCAGTTTCTTCAGAAACGTCTAACAGATCCATGATGGCATCGGTCATACCATCTCGAATGGCATCAAAGATTCGCCAAGAAGTGTCGTGCAGTGTGTTGTCGAGATCAAAGAGCCATACCAGTTCGTCAGGGTCGGTATGGCACCTTGATCGCCGAATCCGGCTGACAGAGGGTGTCAGACGGCGCTTAAGCATTAGTACGATGAGATGAGCGTACCCACACCTCGATCGGTCAGCACTTCAAGCAGTAGGCAGTGGGGAACGCGACCATCGACTACGTGTACGGATTTCACGCCACTGCGAGCTGCATCAAGCGCAGATGAGATCTTGGGCAGCATGCCACCTGAGATGGTGCCGTCTTCAAACAAAGCGTCAATTGTGCGTGCGGACAGTTGTGTCAGCAAGTTGCCTTGGCTGTCGAGCACCCCAGGGGTGTTGGTCATCATCAGAAGTTTTTCTGCAGCGAGGACCTCAGCGACTTTGCCAGCGACGACGTCAGCATTGATGTTGTACGCCAGACCGTCTTCCCCAAACCCGATAGGTGAAATCACTGGAATAAACTGATCGTCCTGAAGCGCTTTGACGACACCGGGGTCAATCTGCGTAATTTCACCGACAAATCCAAGATCAATGGGTTCGCCCTCAGGATCTTCTTTGTTTTCCATGAGGTTTTTGCGGGTGCGAATTAAACCACCGTCTTTACCAGTGAGCCCAACGGCTTTGCCACCGGCTTGATTAATCATCATGACGATGTCTTGCTGAACCTGTCCGCCCAGAACCCATTCCACGACTTCCATGGTTTCGTGATCAGTGACGCGCATGCCTTGAATGAAAGTCCCTTTTTTACCAATTAGAGACAACGCATGATCAATTTGTGGCCCGCCACCGTGCACAACCACGGGATTCATGCCAATCAGCTTCAGCAAGACAACATCGTGTGCGAAGCTGCGCTGTAAGACTTCTTCGGTCATGGCATTACCACCGTATTTAATGACGATGGTTTTGCCATGAAAACGACGGATGTAAGGCAGTGATTCGGACAGAACACGTGCAATGGTTTCGGGTGAAAGAATCTGGGTGTCGGCAGGGTTTGTCATGTAGCAACCTCGTTCGCGATAGAGTGGGTTCAGCTGGCCAGTGCAGTTTCTACGGTTCGTCTCAGTTCTTGCTTGTCGTAATTGCCGAGATACTTTTTAAGGATAGCCCCATTTTTATCAATTAAGAATGCAGTGGGTGTCAATCGAACATCGTCAAATGCACGAGCCACTTCACCTGAGCGATCCATCGCGACGGTGAATGGTAATTTGCGAGTGGCGGTAAATTGTTTGACGTAATCTTCGGGATCATAAGCCATGGCCACAGCGATGACATCGAAGCCTTCGGGGGACAATGCCTCATAGAGTTCAGTCGTGTCTGGCATCTGTTTCACACAGGTGACACAGCTTGTTGCCCAGAATTTGACGAGAACAACCCGACCCTTCAGATCATCCATGGCAATGGATTGGTCGTCTAGCGTGTGAAATACGACAGCGGGCGCTTGTTGCTTAGGGGCAAAAAAGAACCAGGCCCCTGCGCCTATCAGACAGAGTACAACCAAGGTAGAAATGACTTTTTTCATGGCAGAAATCTGACAAAAAGCCCCATCCGTGAGGATGGGGGAGTTTGAAAATTAATTGTTATCGGACCAACGAATGATTTGTTTTGACTGATGGTCGAATTACAAGGGTCTGGCTTGTGGTGAATTAGGTGTTATCACCGGTGAGCTACTAGGTGTGACGGGGCCTGGATCCATGGAAGCAGCTCGCGATGACACATTGTTCTGACCTTGTGAAACCGCTGAGCTGGCACCGCTTTGGGCAGAGTCCGGAACGCGAATGCGATCAGTTTGGCCAGGCACAAGAATGTCAAACAATGTGAAAACTTCTTTGACCCCTGAAATGCTCCGTACCAAGCGTTTGATATCTTCTGCTTGAGTAGCTGTCACCATCCCTTGCAGATAGATATTATCGTTTTCTGCGGTGACCTTAACGGCTTTTGAGGGAATGTCGCGTCCCGCAATCAAGGCTGTACGTACTTTGGAAGCGAGCCAAGTGTCAGAAGTAATCTGGCTGAAAGTCGGTGGCGAGCCGACCACAATCCGGTTGGTAATCGCACGAACGCCAGAAATTTGAGACACGATATCGGCCGCTTTTTCACGGACTTGTTCGTTCGGTGCTGTCCCAACGAGTAAAACGTCACCAGCATAAGCTGAGGTGGAAATATTGGCTTGTGCACCGATTTGTTCACTGATCGCAGCGGAAGCTTTGAGTTCAATTTCTGTATCGGTCACTTGTTCGGCTGTGGTTCTAGGATCAGCCGCAACTGAGGCGATACCGACCATGGCGCCGCCAACTAGAACGGGTGCGCAACCGGACAGAATCAGGGTAAGGCTAGCGGCTGTAGTCGCCAGAGCAAAGCGTAATTTCATCAGGGTTCTCCAAGAAGCAGGGTGTCAATGCCTTCACAGATCAGGTGCAGGAGCAAGATGTGCATTTCCTGGATTCGCATGGTGCGCTCATGGGGCACACATAGATGGACATCCGTTTCATAAAGCATCTGGCCAATCTGACCACCATCACGGCCTGTGAGTGCAATGACATTCATTTCACATTCATGGGCTGTTTGAATGGCCTGTAAGACGTTGCCTGAATTACCGCTTGTTGAAATTGCCACCAAAATGTCGCCAGGTTGACCTAAAGCAGCCACCTGACGCGCAAAAACTTGTTCATAGCCGTAATCGTTTCCGACAGCCGTCAAAATCGATGTGTCTGCACTCAGTGTGACACCGGCGAGCGGCAAACGTTCACGCTCAAATCGCCCAACGAGTTCCGCAATGAAATGTTGTGCATCAGCCGCAGAGCCGCCGTTGCCGCAGGCGAGTAATTTACCGCCGTTGGTAAGCGTCTGAAAACACGCCTCGATCGCCACTTCCAGTGGGGTCGCAAGCGCTTCCAGTGTGCGGTGTGTCACTTCGACGTGGTCATCGAAATGTTTGGCAAGAAGATTCGTCAGGTTCATGATTCAAAAGCGTCGTCAATACATCCACCCGTGATTATCTCATGATGCCCCGCGTTTCCTGAAAAAACATCGCTTTTGGTTTGAGTTGTTGCTTTTGTTTGTGTGAAAGCGTGCTTAGACGGTTCATTCATAGATGGCTTAATGCAAACCGGTTCTACATAGGCCATGCAAACTCACTCACAAAAACAAACATAAAAAACATGACAAAAATAGGATTTTTCTGTCATACTTGCAAAGTAAAACTTAGCAACTATTTTTTAAAATCATGCAAATTGTTATCGATTTTCTCAATACGATTCTCTGGAATTACGTCCTGATCGCAGCGTTACTGTGTGTGGGTGTGTGGTTCACAGTCAATTTAAGGTTTATCCAGTTTCGACATTTCCCGGAGTTCTTTCGCTTGGTGGTCAGTGCCTCAGAAGGTGATCGCCGTGGTATCACCCCATTTCAAGCTTTGTGCACCAGCCTGGCATCACGGGTCGGTACGGGCAATATCGCCGGTGTCGCTGTTGCATTGACAATGGGTGGACCCGGATCAATCTTTTGGATGTGGGTGGTGGCGTTACTCGGAATGGCCACGGCCTATGCAGAAAGTACGCTGGCACAGCTTTTTAAGGTGCGCAATGACGACGGTGAGTTTCGTGGTGGCCCTGCTTTTTACATTGACCGTGGTCTACGAGCTCCGTGGGCCGCCGTGGTGTTTTCCTTGTGTTTGATTCTGACGTTTGGTTTGGTGTTTAACGCTGTACAGGCCAATTCAATCGCTGAAGCCATGGAAGCTTCAATGTCGGTGCCCAAGTGGAGTGTGGGTCTAGGTCTCGTTTTGATGGCGGGGAGTGTGATCTTTGGGGGTGTGCGCAAAATCGCACGGGTTGCAGAGCTTTTAGTGCCAGTGATGGCGATTGGCTACGTGTTGCTCGCACTGTATGTCATGGCTGTGAATGCACAACAGGTGCCTATCGTGTTGGCCACGATTTTTAAAAGTGCGTTTGGACTAGAGCCCGCTGTCGGTGGTGTAGCAGGTGCCTTATTAAACGGCATTAAACGCGGTTTGTACTCGAACGAAGCGGGTATGGGTTCAGCCCCCAATATTGCAGCTGTGGCTGTACCAGATCCTCACCATCCCTCTTCACAAGGGTTTGTGCAGGCATTGGGTGTTTTTATTGACACCATCGTCATTTGTACTGCAACGGCCGTCTTGATCCTCATGTCGGGTGTTTTAGGTCAGTTGCCCGGTGTGACAGGCACTGCTTTGACGCAACATGCGTTTTCTATGCACGTGGGGGATGCGGGTGTGCACTTTATCGCAGTGGCGGTTTTGTTATTTGCCTTTACATCCATCATTGGTAACTATGCCTATGCAGAAAATGCATTGACCTATTTGAAAGCCAACGGTGTGTTCTGGCGTACCGTGTTGCGCTTAGGCGCCTTAGCCATGGTGTTCTGGGGTTCTATCGAAAGTGTGATGGCTGTCTTTAATATGGCTGATGCAGCAATGGGGCTGATGGCCAGTGTGAATCTGGTGGCAATCGTCTTGCTATCACCGATCGTCTTTAAGCTAACGCGAGATTATTTTGCGCAAAAACAAGCTGGCGTGCCCTGCTTTAACCCCGATGACTATCCGGAGCTACGAGACAAGATTGAGGTCAGTGTGTGGCAGAAGTCGTCTTGAAGGCAAGTGCAAAGGAGTCATCGCTTTGCTGATGACTCCCATCCTGACTGCGCATTCAAAAAATAATGCAGTGCCTAAAAATAGTAACTATATGTTTTTAAACAAATAGATTTTTTCTGTGAATCAAAAAGTGCGGAAGTTAGATAGATGCAAAACGATGAAGTGAGTCAACCAGAAGAAATGCTGCAATATGATGCGTGGTTGGCAATGAAAGTTGAACGTGCGCGAGCACAGATAAAGGCGGGTCAAGGGATTCCAGCGTCTGAAGTGGAGGCGAGGTTTGCTGCGCGTCGAGCGGCGACGCTTGCCCGTATAAAAGAGTCTGAAGAGTAAGTTGTCCATAGCGATATGGTTCGTTAACATGAAATGTGCATGATGTCATAAACATGCGGTACGAACCTGTCGCTATGAATATTGGATAATTAGCGCAAGGCTTGAATCTCTTTTTCTGCGATTGACCAGGGTAAGCGCCGTTTGTTATCTTTCATTTTCAATAATGCTTTGAGTGCATCATCTACTGTCAGCAGTTGATTTTCAATCATTGCACATAACAGACCGATAGTACCCATGACCGCAATAGACTCTTTGTCGGCCACGATTCGTAAATTGGCATCACCCGTCAATAACGTGCAGGATTCTTGTTTTGCTAATGCAACTGCTAGATAATCGTTGTGGCTAGGCTTAACACCATTCTTGGTTGATAGTGTCTGGTTGTATTGATGAGTTAATGAAACGGCGTATTGCACGAATTCACTGCGAACCTCCATAATCTGCAGACCCAATTGCTCAAGCTCAGGACTGCCCTCTTCGATCTCTTCATGGTATAGCAGGTCGGGAATGCCAAACTCCATAGGCAGCAAGAAAAGTGTTTCTATCAACATCCCAGCTTCCATATCGATCAGGATATTTGCGTCACTGATCAGTAAGCGCATCAAATAACTCCCAGTTGACGTTCTTTATGGAAACGCATCATTGGGATGCCCAAGAGTTCTGCAGCTTTGGAATCAGAGATATATTGTTCAGCGAGGGCACGGTAGACTAGTTGAGCAAAAAGTTGAGGATGTTCCTGTTGTAACGGATCGCCCGGTTCCTTTTTGCGCCAACCTCGGGCGGAAAATCGCTTGACCAGTGATAAGTAAGTTTCGCCATTGATCACGCCACACTGTTTGGCGCGCTGTAGCCATCCGGCCATAGACAATCCGAACTCGTGTTTTAAAGCGTATAGCTCTTTCCATTCTAGAGCCTGTCGTTGTTGACCCAGCAAGTAAATTACAGCTACCTGAGGTGCCAAAAAAGCACCAGCGAATCGATCACATGCTTTTTCTTCATCAAGCCCCTCTGCCAGTCGCCCTTTGAGTAATAGATGTCCAAGCTCATGGGCTAAGGTGAAACGTTGTCGATCCCCTGGCCAAAGTTTGGAAACAGCCACGACAGGAAATTCTCGACCATCTTCTGTACGCGCCGTGGCGGCTAATCCGGAGAATTTTGGATTGTCTTCGTGTACCTCAATGATTAACAGACCGATTGCCTCGAGCGTATCAATTAGATGAGGAATAGGGTTCATGCCCAATTGCCACTGATTTCGTATTAGATCAGAGAAATTCTCAATCTCATCCAAAGATGAGATGAGATTAGGCAAGCCTGAAGGTGGTGTAAACGCCAATAACGGTGATTCGGGGAAGGCACTTAGCAGTTCCACATGCTTTTCGACCAACTCTAATACCTTGAGTTTTAAAGCTTCTTGTGCTGTTTTTCCGAAAGAAGAAAGCTTGCGAAATTCCGGTCGTAGGAGATCGACCGTGTGGGTACGAAAAAAATACTCTGTACGAACGCCGCAAGCGCGTGCAAGTTTGAGCAATTGTGATGATGATGGTGTCAGCCGACCTTTTTCATACTTTTGAATGGTGGTGTGCGATACGCCCACCTTGTCACCCAAAGCGGCTAACGTCAAACCGGCCGCTAAGCGCGCTTGACGGATGCGGTTTTCGATCATGATGCCTCCTTGAGTTCAATTTAGGTTAAATTTCGTCTAATTTTAACAATTTTTTAACCTAATGAAAACCTAAATTGGCAAATTTCATCACACGGATCGTTAAACCATACGATCCGTGTGAAGCGCTTGATGGGCGGTTTTGATCAATCTAGTGCGAACTGATTGTCTTCGATCACTTTGCTCCAAGTGGTTCGATCTTGATCCACATATTGTGCGAGATCTTCAAGTGAGCGTGGTTTTTGAATAACCATACCAAGCTTAATCAGAGGATCTGCGAAGGCTTGATCTTGCATGATTTCATTGAGCTTGGTGTTGAACTGTGCTTGAATCTCAGCGGGTGTACCTTTAGGTGTGGAAACGCCAAACCAAGTTGCCGCTCGAAACCCCGGAAAACCACTTTCTGCCACGGTTGGTACATCTGGTAAAACGTCTAAACGCTCAGAAGACATGACAGCCAAGGGCTTCAATCGATTGTCCTTGATCAATGGCAGTGAAGAAATAATGCCATCCACCATTAATTGCGTATCGTTTGCCATCACGGAAGCCAGCGCGGGCGCACTGCCGTTGTAAGGGACGTGCGTCATTTTGATATTGGCGCGTTCGTTCAGTAATTCATTGGCCAGATGCAATGGATTGCCGATTCCGATCGACGCAAAGTTCAGCTTGTCGGGATTGGCTTGCGTGAGTGCAGAAAGCTCCGCGATGGTGTTGGCAGGGACTTCTGGATTCATGACTGCCAGAATTGGCATTTCGGTCACGATGCTCACAATATCAAAGTCTTCAGCCTGATATTGAATGGTGTTTTTATAAAGCATGGGATTCAGAACCATGCTGGAATTACTACCAAGTAACAGAGTGTAGCCATCGGGCTTGCTCTTAGCCACATGCGTTGCGGCAATGCATGTACTGGCGCCGGGTTTGTTTTCGACGACAACGGGCTGACCCAACGCTTTACCTAGACGATCACCAATGGCACGACCCATTTGGTCACCAGCCCCACCCGGTGGATATGGAACGATTAACTTAATGGGTCGATCTGGATAAGCAGCAAAGGCAATACCGCTTGTGCCTAGTAATGCCGTGGCGACTAAAGCACCTAGACAGAGTTTGATGCTTGTTCTAAGGGTGTTGTTGAGTTTTTTGTTTGCATGATTGTCTCCTCTTGATTGAATTTGCTGGTTAGGTTTGAGGGGTTGATTGACTGAGTTGTGCACGCAAACGGTGCCGGGACAGCTTGCCGTTTGCATCGCGAGGCAATTGATCAGTCATCACAAATGTTTTGGGGATCTTGAAGCGTGCCAGTCGTTCCGAGAGCCAGTGCGAGAGGTGGTCTGGATCGATTGTGGTGCCCACTTCTGGCAAGAGCACACCGATAAGTCTTTGTCCAAACTCTGGGTCGGGTACACCAATCACTGCACTGTCAGCAATCCCCGGATAGCTCGCCATGGCGTGTTCAATTTCAGCGGGATAGATATTGACGCCGCCTGAGAGCACCATGTCGGTTTCTCGATCGCAGACAAACAGATACCCGTCGTCATCCAGATAACCAATGTCACCCAACGTGATCAGTCCATCTTTTTCGATGCGTTTGCGGGCTTCGGGCTGATGACGGTACGTAAAGTCGGTGTAGGTTGTATTGCGGATGTAAATGAGCCCCGTTTGGTTGGGTGCACATTCATTGCCCTCTTCATCCAGAATGCGTACTGTCGCCCCTGGCAGGGGTTTGCCTGCCGTACCGGGTTTAAGTTTTGCATCATGTGAGGTGGCCAGTGTCACCAGGCCTGCCTCGCTCGAAGCGTAGGTTTCGTTCAAGACCGGTCCCAGCCAGTCGATCATGGCTTGTTTGATATCGGCTGGGCAAGGTGCACCAGTTGAAGCGATAAATCGCAGTGAAGATAAGTCGTAACGATTCCGAATCTCAGGATCAAGGCGTAGTAATCGGACATACATGATCGGAACCATGTAAACGACTTCAATGCGATCTCGTTCAATGATGCGCAGAACATCTTCCGCATCAAAACGAGACGTCACTGTGAAGTGTTCGCAAAGCTGCAAACTCACCTGACAAAACAAGCTGGGTGCGCTGTGATAAATCGGTGCGGGTAAGAGTGCCCGGCAGCCTGGTCGCAATCCATAGGCCAGTTCGATGACGTGGTTGAGGTTTTTTTGATGTTCGGCAAGTCGGTCTAATGGTGCGGGTGCGCGCACCACACCTTTGGGGCGACCTGTTGTGCCGGACGTATAGGCCATGTGCCCGCGTGGTGAAACAGTCGGGCCTTCATAAGGCGCAAACTGACCAATCCAGCTTTCATAATGGATGACGTCGGTATCTGAGTCATCACCCTCACAGTCTGTGCAAATCGTGGGGAGTGCGTCTGTTCTGGCCGCTAACGCCGCTTCAAGCAACGTGCTTTGCGTGAACAGAGCCTTTGCGCCACTGTCTTGAAGAATGTATTGCACTTCAGGTGCTGTGAAATGCCAATTGACGGGTGTGTAATACACGCCGAGTCGGCGACAAGCAAGGATGATTTCTAGATAAGCTTGTTGATTATGCAGATAGACCGCAACTGAGTCGCCCTCTTGTATTCCGAGTGCATGTAAGGCACTGGCCACTTGTAGGCTGCGAGATTCAATGGCAGTTCGATCAATGGTTGTGCGGTCGACGGTAATTTGACGAGTGACGGATGTATTCATGATGAATGATCCTGTTACTGATCAGCTCGACCTTGGCGGTCAGCTTTGTTTTGAGCATCGATGGCTTGGCGGGCGGTTTGCCAGTCCTCTTCTGTCCAGTCGAGGTATTCAGTGAAATAAGCCCCATTAGCCAACCAATCACCCCCATCAAGTGCAATGGTTTGACCATTGATCCAGCGACTGCCGGTACCTAGTAAGAAAGCAGCAAGTTCACCGATGTCTTGTCCCGTACCCAACGTCTTCATGGGGTTGCGAGCAATCATGCCGGTTGACTGTGTGTTTTTAGGACGCAATCTGCGACTAGCGCCTTCGGTGGGTATGACGCCTGGAGCAATCGCATTGAGGCGGATGTTATGACCACCCCATTCCACAGCCAGTGATTTGGTCATGGCATCGACCCCGGCTTTGGACATGGCAGAAGGCACAACAAATGGTGAACCTGTCCAAACCCAGGTCACGACGATCGATACAATCGATCCGGGAAGGTTGTGTTCAATCCATCGTTTGCCAGCAGCTTGCGTGATGTAAAACGTGCCGCGTAAGACAATGTCTGAAATGGCGTTAAAACCGTTAGGTGAAAGCGTGTGCGAGCGACTGATGAAGTTACCTGCTGCGTTGTTGACCAGGCCGTTGAGTGGGCCGTGATCTTCCCAGATCTTGGACATCATCTCATCAATCGCATCGTAATTCCGAATGTCGAGCGCATGAGAAAAGGCAGGGGTGCCGTACGTTTCTTGTAATTGCTCGGCGGCTTCTTTGACGACTTCAGGGCGACGTCCGCATAAGTGCAGTTCAGCACCTAGAGCCGCAAGTGTCTGGGCCATCTGAAATCCCAGCCCTGTACCACCGCCCGTGATCAGGATGCGTTGTCCTTTAAAAAGATCATTCTTGAAAACTGTTTCCATGGTCTCTCTCCAGCTTTAGTTGTTTAACTCAGTATATCGGTGTGCATTACGTGCCACAATGACTGCAAATAAACAGGACTGTTAACGAATACGCAACAATTGACTAGAGAGAAATACGTATGGATCTGAGTCTTATGCGGGTGTTTGTGGCCATCGTGGATCATGGTTCATTCACTGGTGCATCCGTCCACCTCGGTATGAATCGCTCGCAAGTCAGTCGTCTTTTAAAACGCTTAGAGCATGAAATGGGTGCGCAATTGATTCGACGCACGACGCGCCAGATGGAGCTCACGCAACAAGGGCATTTGCTGCATCAGCACGCCGTGCGGGCTCTACAAGAAATCGAGATGGGCAGACAGTTGGTGCAAAGTCTGGGTGCACAACCAAAAGGTCATGTGCGCGTCAGTGTGCCCACTGCATTGGGTGACCTGTTGTTGTGTCGGATGCTGACAGAGTTTGCCCAGCAGTACGAAGGCATCTCTGTAGGAATCTCTTTATCAAATCGAGTGAGCGACCTGATTACATCGCAAGTTGACGTGGCTGTGAAAGTGGTTGATGTGGTGCCCCAAGACTATGTAGCAAGACACGTGGCTACAGTTGGTTGGTACTTATGCGCATCTGAATCGTATCTGCAGCAGCACAGTGAGATCAAAACACCTGAAGATCTTGAACAACATGATTTTTTAATGCCTCCCCAAGGTCGCACGACCACGACGCTCACGTTCACAGACGCAGTGTCTAAACGATCAGTGAAGGCTCGCATCAAAATTGAATCTGAATCTTTTGTGTATCTGGCACAAGCAGCCTGCCAGGGTGCAGGTGTTGTCTTGTTGCCTTCGTATTACGCCACTCATTTGATTCGTCAGAAACGTTTAGTGCACATATTGGAGGAATTCACCGTAGAGCGTGCTGAATGTGAGATCTACGTGCTGACTGCGCCCAACCCATATCCGGGTACGGCGACACGAGCTGTGGTGGATTTTTTAATGACGCACCTCAAGCATGAAATTGCGCACTATCAGTGAGGATGATGCGGGTGTGCAGTGATTCCTTCATGCACAATGAACTCTAAAGAGAGATGTGACGTTATGACATGCCGATGATTGGGTTGAATCAATCGATGCGCCGAAATGGAGTTCCTGATGTCGAATATTCATGATCAGCAAGTGGTGGATGAGCATTTGGCTCAAGTCTTGCGTCAAGATCCTCGGTTGGTCGCTGTGAGTCGTATTGCTGGACCGCTGGAGCCTCGTATACATCCACCGGGTTTTGAGGGGCTGGCTCGCGTGGTGTGTGGACAGCAGTTGTCTGTGGCAAGTGCACGTGCGATCTGGACGCGATTTCAAGAAAGAGGCGATACGTCTCGTGATCCTCAAGCTTATCTGGAAACATGGGATACGGCATTAGAAGGTGTCGGTTTGTCGCGCAGCAAACTCATGACGCTTCAGGGCGTTGCTCAAGCGATCGTCGATGGTGAACTGGACCTGCAGCATGTGAATACTTTGCCAATTGAGCAGGCCATGTCCACTTTGACGCAGTACAAAGGCATTGGTCCATGGACAGCAGAAATTTATCTGATGTTTTGTGCGGGACACCCAGATGTGTTTCCTGTGGGTGATCTGGCTTTACGTAAAGCGGTTGCACATGCGTTTGCTCTGAAGGATAGTAGTCCCGCAGCACTTAAACCGATTGTTGAGCAGTGGGCGCCGTGGCGAACCGTCTGTGCATTGATGTTTTGGCGCTACTACGGTGTTGTCGATCGTAAAGACGTTTTGCCAGTCTGACTGACTCTTGAAGTCCCTTTACCTTTAAGCGTGATCGCCCTTATGACTCACCGTACGTTTGAGACCCTCGTCAACACTGATGGGGGCAGACCAGTTAAGAGCTTGACGTGTGTGACTAATGTCGAGTTGTAAAGAACCACACAAGCGTTGATAGAGGCCGGGTTTGTTCAGGAGTGTTGTAGCGAGTTTGAAGACCCAAGCAGGGATAGGGATTAAACGTGGCCGACAATTCAGTGCCTGCCCCATACGCAAAACAAACTCAGTCGTCGAAAGATCTTCACCGTCACTGACGAGAAACGATTGATTGGCGGCTTCAGGGGCTGTTAGACAGTGTTCGATCAGGTCAATCAAGTTATCCAGTGCCACAAAACTACGTCGATTGTTCTTAATGGCGCCTAAAGGTAAAAGACGACCGCGTTGGACCCAGCTCAGCAGGTTCGCAAAATTCGCTTTCACACCAGGTCCATAGACCAAGGGTGGACGAATAATCACTAACTCCAATCCAGATTGTTGCGCAATCTTTTCGAGTCCTTCTTCACCCAGTGCTTTAGACAAACCATACGGATCGCGTGTGTTTCGGGGGCTTTCGGCGGTCCATGGGTGTCCAAGCTGGGTTTCTTCACCGTGGACTTTAATGGAGCTGATGAAGATCAGGCGGCGCACACCTGCTTTGACGGCTTGTCTGCCTAGTGCAATCGCACCATCTCGGTTAGCTTCAAGATACAGCGGTAATGGGTTTATATCGGTTTCATTAAGAACATGTGCTCGTGCGGCACAATGGATCACGACATCGACATCTGTGAGCGCATCTGACCAGTCAGTGTGAATACTCAGATCCCCCACTTCTACTTGACGTGCAATACCTTTCAGTAAATGATCGGAGTGCTTACGAACGGCAGCAACCACGTCATGTTGGCTGGCAACCAGTGTTTCACACAAACGACTTCCAACAAACCCGGTTGCACCGGTAACAAGTATCTTCATTGAAGAAGTTCCTTATACAAGTCGATGGTCTGGCGATTGACCCTGTCTTGGCTAAATTCGTTTTCTGCGCGTTCACGACCTCGCTTTGCCATTTGCTGGCGAAGATTCGGATTACTCAATAGTTGCGTGATCGCTTGTGCTAGTGCTTTTGAGTCTTTAGCGGGTACAAGCAGTCCATTGTCTTCGTGAGTGACCGCTTCTCGGCAACCGGGCACATCGGTGGTGATGCAAGCGCGCCCACACGACATGGCTTCTAGTAGAACTTTTGGCATACCTTCTCGGTAAGACGGTAAGCAAACGATGGTTGCTTGGGATAGCGTAGCTGCCATATCACGTCGGTGTCCCCACCATTCAATGTCTTTGTTATCTATCCATTGCGTTAGGGAATCTTGGTCAACACCGGCTGGATTATCTGGGTCTGGGGTGCCGACGAGTACGAAACGGGCATTTAGACCACTGGCTTTAGCAAGACGACTCGCCTCGACAAACTCGGCAATCCCCTTGTCCCACAAAAGTCGAGAAGCCAGCATGACAATGGGTGTTCCTTCGGGCTCTGGTAAAACAGTAAAATGATTGATATCGACACCTGCACCTGCGATGAGGTGTATCTTGTCTGGATTGACCGCCATGCGTTTTAAGCCATTTTGGTCATCGGTGTTTTGTACGATGGCGATACCTTGGCCAATGGCCTTAGGAAGTATCCATTCCAGTGTTTTGCGTGTGGTTTGTGCGCGTTGTGACTCGGTGAATAAAAAGCCCATGCCGGCGATAGCTGAAACGACATGGCGTAACTTGAGGCTTCTAGCGGCAAGTCCACCAATAATCACGGGTTTGAGTGCCACGTGATGAACGATGTCAGGTTTTTCAGTTTGGTAGAGCTTTCTGACTTTGAGTATCTCTCGCCATAAAGTCAGCGGATGCGTGCCTCGTCTTGAAAGCTCTAGTGAAACAACACGTAAACCCAGTTCAGTCATGGGTTGAACAGCATCACGCATCCGAGTGGCAATCACCACGTCATAACCTTCGGCTTGAGCCTGTTTGGCCAAAGCCAGACGGTGCGAAACAAAATACCAGTCTTCGGTTACCAGAAATAAAAGTTTAGGCACGTTGTGTGTCCAGCCAAGCTTGAAACATCAGAATATCCCACAGATGATAAGCCCAGTTCCTAGACCCTGATAGATGCTCACGCCATTTCTGTTCGATTGGCTCTGGATTCAGGTATCCCTCACTGCGTAGCTTGTCACTGGATAAGAGATCTTGCGCCCATTCTTTCAACGGTCCGCGTAACCAAGTATCGATGGGGACTCCGAATCCCATTTTGGGTCGTTCAACCAGAGATTGGGGTACGTGACGATACAGGACATCGCGTAGAACTTTTTTACCGCTTGAACCTTGCATCTTGTATGAGAGCGGCAGTTGCCAAGCAAATTCAACAATGCGGTGATCCAGGAATGGTGTGCGGGTTTCCAGACTGACACCCATCGCAGCTCGATCAACTTTCACCAAGATGTCATCGGGCAGATAGGTGCAGGCATCCAAGTACATCATACGTTGTGCAAAATCTGGGCAATCTAACCAATCTTGCGGATTTGTGATCGGTGTCAGCGGCTCTTGACCGTGGATGACCAAAGCCTCGGGGTCATCCCAGTGTGAAATCAGTTTGAGGTAAACCGCTTCAGGATGCGTTGCACGTAAAACGGATGAGGCTTTGTGTAGACGATCACCCGGATTGTTAAAGCGTAGCCGTTTTGGGGTTGCAAACTTAAATGTTTCAAAGAGTTTGTCCCAAGTGTTGGGTGCCAATCCTGTTAGGCTGCTGGCGAGCAAATGACGTGCGCTTTTAGGCCAGCGATTGAGTTTGTTCCAGATAGCATTTGCCCAGAAATAACGATTGTATCCACCAAAGAGCTCATCACCCGCGTCGCCTGAAAGCGCGACGGTCACGTGTCGTTTGGCGAGCTGGCAAACCAAATGTGTCGGGATTTGTGATGAATCTGCAAAAGGTTCGTCATAGAGTTCGGGCAATGAAGGAATGACGTTCAGTGCATCTTGGGGTGTTAAATACCATTCGGTGTGATCGGTCCCAAGATGTTGAGCCACGGCTTTGGCATGTTGTGCTTCGTTGTACTGGGCTTGCTCAAAACCAATCGTAAAGGTTTTAACGGGTGATTCAGACAGTGATTGCATCAAGGCGGTGACCGTTGAAGAATCGTAACCACCCGACAAAAAAGCCCCCAGTGGAACATCAGCGATCATCTGACCCCGTAAGCTTTGGCGAATCAAACGCTCTAATTCATCAGCAGCGTCTTCTTGTGTGCCAGTGAAAGGTTTGGAAAGGCCACGTTGTGCAACGTCTTTAAGAGACCAGTAGGGAAGCACATTGCCTTGCCCTGTAGAGGGTTGCAAGGCTGTGCGTTGATCGAATTGGACTAAGCAGCCGGGAGCTAATTTCCAGATGTTTTGATAAATGCTCCAAGGTGCAGGGATGTAGTTGTGCCGCATGTAAAGCGTGAGGGCTTGCCGCTCAAGCTCGTTGTTAAAGCTGGGGAATGCTTTAATGGGTTTGAGTTCTGAGCCAAAAACCAATGCATTGCCAACCCAGCCGTAATAGAGGGGTTTTTCTCCGAGCCGATCGCGGGTCAATGTTAGAGATTGTGCCTGGCGATCCCAGATGACCATGGCAAACATACCCACCAGCTTTTGCAATGTAGCTTCAATCCCCCAGACATCAAATGCAGCCAAAACGGTTTCTGTGTCTGAATGACCGCGCCAGGATTGTGGATCAATCGCGCTGCCGTTTTGAAGAGATTCAAGCGTTTGACGCAGTTCTAAATGGTTATAAATCTCACCATTAAGCGCAAGCACATACTGACCGCTATTCGAGATCATGGGTTGCTTGCCGGCGTCAGAAAGGTCTAGAACCGCCAGACGACGATGCGCCAGTGCGATGCCGGCATTTGGATCTAACCAGATTCCCTGATCATCTGGGCCACGTCGAAACATGGTCTGCGCCATCTGGTGGAGATGACCCAGTGATTGGTCTGACCACTGAGCGGGTTTTATCAAAAATCCGGTTAAACCGCACATAAGGAATTGTTCTCGTGATGTCTATTAAAAGCGTTTAGATGGTGTTTTTGAGATCTTGTGATGTTCCCACAATCATCAATCTAGAAAATTAACACAGCCGTGATCGCTTATTGTGTTTTTGAGCGAATTGCTTGCGCAACCTCGTTCATTCATGTGCGAGTCAAGCAAGCTCATCAGTTTTTGATTTGTTAGCGGTTTTGGCCACCTTTAACTTCATTTCGCTAGGAGGGGCGTTTTGCTCACAAGTTTTCATGAATACTTCTTGAAGGTACTCTAACATTTTTTTCGCGAAAATCTTTCATTTGTGTTTTATGATCAAGACTAGATGTATTTAATTCTTATAAGAGATTGATTTGACTGTTTATTAGTTACACATTTTTGTATAAGAGTTGGTTGAATAATGTGTAACATTTTAGTAAAATTATTCGAATGAATCAGCTAGAGAAAGAGGATCATGCTTGTTGGTATCAAACTTCACGCCCATCCAACGCCTGAGCAAAAGAAAGTGCTTAGCCAATGGATGGGTTGTGCGCGTTTGATCTGGAATGCAAAAGTGGATGAGGAACGCTACCACCGTACTTTTGCGAACAAGTATTATCCAATAGGGACTTACGCCCCAATTGATAAAAAGGCAGCCCACTTCAAGTCAAAAGAGCTCACGCCTTGGCTCTATGACTGCCCTAGCCAAATCATTCGAAATAGTGCGACCAATTGGTGCAATACTTATTACGATTTTATGAAAGGCTTGTGCGGCAGGCCCAAAAGAAAGTCAAAATCAGACAGGGGTAGCATCCACCTCACAAGAGAGCTATTTCGTTTTGAACATTGCTCCGACGGAAATATCCGTCTTTTCATTGGCTCAAAGACCAATAACATTGGTTACCTGTCATTCAAAAAGCACGCCAATTTCAACACCCCTAAATCCATCTACATCCGTAAAGAAAGAGGACGTTACAGCATTTCCTTTTGCTATGAGGATGGCTTTGATGCGGCTGGTTTAAAAACCAATCAACAGCATTTGAATGATCTACGTGATGAGTCTGACGAGTATTTAGAGCAAAACACCATCGGCATTGATCGAGGTGTTGCGATTCCTGTCCAGGCCGGCGAAAAGTCGTTTGATTACAGTAAAGGGCAAAAGAAAAACTTAAGCGAGTCTGAGCGATATATAAAGCGGCTACAGCGTAGGCTCTCTAGGCAAACGAAAGCTCGAACCACAGAAACGAAACGAAGTCTAAGCTCTCAAAGTCTCATGCGAAGAAAGCCAATATCCGTAATGACTTTGCGCATCAAACGAGCAGAGCCATCGTCGACGGAAAAGAAACAGTGATTGTGCTAGAGGACTTAAAAACTTCTAACATGACTCGCAGACCAGCCCCTCAGCAAAATGAAGCCGGTCAATATCTGCCGAATCATGCCAGTCAAAAAGCAGGCTTAAATCAGGCGATCTTAAACGTCGGCTGGCATCAAATCGAAGTCTGCATTAGCTACAAAGCGCACAAAGAAGGTAAAACAGTTTTTAAAGTTGCTCCCCACAGCACCAGTCAGGAGTGCGCCCA